>NZ_JBUYWD010000010.1:0-333387 GCF_055231015.1 Rhodococcus quanlei
CCCCCCCCTCCCCCCAAACAAACCACCTCGCCCGGGGGGGCCCCCCCCCCCCCCCCCCCCCCCCCCCCGCCGCTGAGTTCAGAGACCTACACAAGTTTCGGGGCTGCGACGAAATTCGTCGCCAGGCTCTACTCCAGTCCGAACAGCTCTACTCCTGTTCGAACCTTTTTCTGAACCGATCTTCCATGCGAGCCGAGAAACCGCCCGACCCCTTCTTGGGACCGCGCTGCCTCGGATGCCCGATTCCGCGCACGGACTCCTTGGTGGCGGGCTGATCGGATCCTTCGCCCTCGGACTGCGCCGACTTCTTCGATCCGCCGCCCCACAGCATGAGAACGCCGGCAGCGAACATGACGATGAAGCCGACGAGGCTGATGACCGGGAATCCGCCCGGCTTGATCGGTAATGCGACACCGGCAATCAGCAAGACGAGCCCCAGGACGAACAACGCTATCGCCTGAAGTCGACGTCGACTCGATGCCGCACGCATACGGCCGCCTCGCACTGTCGAGGCGAATTTGGGGTCCTCGGCATAGAGAGCGCTCTCGATCTGATCGAGCATGCGCTGCTCGTGCTCGGAGAGTGGCACGGTACCTCCCCCGGCACTGGATGGTGGCAACCTTCACGCAGAGCGGAAAGGTTGGTAGCCGACTTTCCGGCTACTTGTTTCAATAATACGAGTACATCGTGTCACGTACCACCTACTCCGAGAACCTGTTCGATTCAGACGTTTCAGACAGTCACGCCAGAACAGTTTCTCACCTCGCCGAAGACGTCTCGACATCGCATCCGCGGAGCGCTCAGGACGCCCTCAGGTCGAGGCGCCCGACCATCCCCGCATATTCCTCGACCGAATGCAGAAAGTCGCCGACGTTCGCACGGAACGCGTTCGCGCCTTCGTCATCCAGTGACACCGAGACCCCCGCCTCGATCGCGACACGGGTCTGCGACCAGTCGGCGAAGTATTCGGACCACCCCTCGAACTCGGGAGCCGCCCGCGCCATGAGCAGCCAGGCGTTGCGCGATCTACCGGCCTTGACGGCCATTCCGCCCACACCTTCGGCGGCAGCCAGCACCGCCCCTGCCCCTCGCAGCGCCGCCAGGTAGGCGCCGTGAAATCGATCGGAAGGAGTGTCTGCGCTCGCAGAATCCGACAACAGCACATCACCCCGGTTCAACAACGTCGACGCCCGACGAGAGATCGGATGCCTGCGCGGTAGTGCCGTCACTTCGAACACCTCCATCTCGACCCCGGCGCAACCCGTGAAGGGATGTTTCGGGACGACCGTTCGGGATCTGGCGAAGCTCGCTTCCCTCGAGCTTCGCCAGATCGCCGATATCGAACATTCGTTCGACAGATTCAATGTAACCGGACCCACCGACACATCGCCAAGTGAGAGGTAAGACTGGTCGATATGAACGACGCACGCATGCCGCTTGTCGTCGAACTCGACGCCGACAGCTTCCAGACACGTATGCACGAAGCACTGTCGATCTACGTCGCAGCCATGAACTATCCCCGTGGAACCGAGTACCACCGGGCGCCGATGTGGACCGAGCACATTCGGCGGCCTGGATGGCACGGTGTGGGCGCACTGTCCCACGAGCCGGGGGTCGCGCCCGAGGAGGCACCTCTCGTCGCCGTCGCCTACGGATACCGCGGCTCCCCCGACCAGTGGTGGTATCAGCAAGTCCGGGCAGGCATGCAACGGGCGGGCTGGGACGCCGCCGCCATCGATGCCACGCTCGGCAGCTACTTCGAACTCACCGAACTGCACGTCGATCCTTCGTCCCAGGGCAATCGCACAGGTGAGCGGCTGCTGAGACTTCTCCTCCACGGGCGGCCCGAACGCGCGGTCCTGCTCTCCACTCCCGAGATCGCAGACGAAGACAATCGTGCGTGGCGTCTGTACCGACGACTCGGGTTCCGGGACGTACTCCGCAATTACCAGTTCACGGGTGACCGCCGTCCATTTGCGGTGCTGGGCAGAGACCTGCCCGTGCAGAGAACGGAGCCGGCGCAGTGAGCGAGATGGCCGACGTTGCCGTCGTGGGTTCGGGCCACAACGCTCTCGTTGCCGCGTGCTACGTCGCGCGTGCAGGCCGCTCGGTGCAGGTCCTTGAGCGCGACACGGTGATCGGTGGGGCGGTGTCCACCGTGGAACGCTTTCCCGGGCACCGAGTCGACCGAGGTTCGTCCGCCCACATCATGATCAGACACACCGGCATCATCGAAGAGCTCGAGCTCGCCGCCCACGGGTTGCGTTACCTCGACTGCGACCCGTGGGCATTCGCTCCGGCGCCGGCCGGTTCCGACTTTCCCGGCATCGCCTTCCACCGCAGCCTCGACGCCACCTGCCGGTCGATCGAAGCCACATGCGGCGCTGCGGAAGCGGATGCCTACCGCAGCTTCGTCGGCGTGTGGGGACCACGTAGCGCCAGGGTGATGCGTGCATTCTCGAGACCGCCGACCACCCCGGCGCTCGTGTCCTCGTTCTGGGGCCTCGACGCGGACGGCGGGGGCATCGACCTGTCTCGCCAGTTCCTCGCATCGGGCGACGCCCTGCTGGACGAGTTCTTCGACGACGAACGTCTCAAAGCTGCCCTCGCCTGGTTCGGGGCCCAGTCCGGTCCGCCGATGTCCGAGCCTGGCACCGCCCCGATGGTCGGATTCGCAGCCCTCATGCACACCGTGCCACCGGGTCGCGCAGTCGGCGGTAGCGGCGCGCTGACCGCCGCGCTCGCCGCTCGCCTCGAATCCGACGGCGGCAGAACGTCACTGGGCGATTCCGTGACCTCACTCCGTCGCAGTGGTGATCACTGGATCAGCCGCACGGAATCGGGACGCGAAATCCGTTCACGGTCGGTCATCGCCGGATGTCATGTTCTGACGACCCTCGACCTCCTCGAACGCGGCGGCTTCGACACCGATGTCCTTGCCCGATGGCGGCGCAGAATCAGGGTGGGGCCGGGCATCGGAATGGTTGTCAGACTTGCCACCGACGCCCTCCCCCACTATCCGTCGGCCGACCCTCTCGGATCCGATGCCGATGTGACCAACGGTCTGCAATTGCTCGTATCGGATCGCAATCACCTCCGACTGGCACACGGTTCTGCACTGGCAGGCGAACTCCCACCCCGCCCAGCCGTTCTCGGTATGAGCTTCAGCGGTCTGGACCCCACGATCAGCCCACCCGGAGAACATCAAGTCACGCTCTGGTCGCAGTGGCAGCCGTACAGTCTGAGCAGAGCCTCGTCCTGGGATGATGCAGCAGAGCGCGAAGCCGATCGCATCGTGAACGAAATGGAAGCACTCGCCCCCGGGTTCACCGATTCCGTCCACGCGAGGCACGTTCAATCGCCCCGGAACCTCGAAGAAGAGATGGGATTGATCGGCGGAAACGTGATGCACGTCGAGATGTCGCTGGATCAGATGATGATGTGGCGGCCGATCCCGGAACTGTCCGGGCATCGGGTGCCCGGCGCAGACGGGCTCTATCTCACTGGAGCATCGACCCATCCGGGTGGCGGCGTCTCCGGTGCGAGCGGTCGCAGCGCTGCGCGCACAGCGCTCGGCGATACGTCACGGCGCCACGTACGCACACTGTTCCGCAGACGATCGAACACATGAGCCTGGTCGAGCGCAACGGCGCTCGCGTCGCTGCCCTGTTCGCAGCCGCTGCCATTGCAGCCCAGATCGCCTATCCCCTGACGGACGGCCCGACCCGCGACGTAGTGACGGTGGTCGTCGTGGCACTTCTTGCCGCAGCGGCTCTCGCGCACGCCGCGTCCACACGCGGATGGCGCTGGACCGCCTTCCTGCTGCTCGCCACAGCGGGCATCGGACTGACCTCGGAAATCGTCGGTACCGCTACCGGAATCCCGTACGGCTGTTATTCGTACGCCTCGGACCGACTCGGACCGTCCCTCGCAGGTGTCCCCATTGTCGTCCCCTTCGCTTGGACCGCCGGCTTCTATCCGGTGTGGTGCGTGGCGACCCGTATCACCGGGTCCGGACCGGCACGTGCGCTGTTCACCGTAGTCGGATTGATCGGCTGGGATCTGTATCTGGACGCACAGATGGTCGCCGACGGGCAATGGCAGTGGTGCGTCACCGACGCCGGACTGCCCGGACTCGACCACATTCCGCTCACCAACTACGTGGGATGGATGGTCGTCGCGGCCGTGATGGTCGCAGTGATGGCGATTGTCGACTCGAGGCTGGGCCGACCTGCGAGCGCCCTCACTCGCAGTGACACGGTTCCGATCGTGTTGTTTCTGTGGACCTGGTTCGGGTCCGCGCTCGCTCACGCGGTCTTCCTGGACCCTCCGGAGCTGCGGTACTCCGCGATGTACGGACTCGCGGTGATGGGCATCCTGGGTGTTCCACTTCTGTGGCATATGGTTCCCCGACGAGCTCAGGAAGGCCGAGGGAGCCGGTCGCATACGACGTGAGAACGCAACACACCCCCCGCGCTCCCACTCCGCTACTCGTGCCCTGGCACGATAGCCTTGTGCAACTGCCCTCGATTACGGCCGCGCCCCGGCGTTCCGGGCGCCGAGTTCTGTCCATCGTCCTCCTCGGACTGTTCCTTCTCCCAGCCCTCACCGCGTGCCTGCGCGTACAGGTGTCGATGGGGGTCTCGGCGAACGACAGAGTCTCCGGGCAGATCGTGGCCGCGACGGTACCGGTCGACGAGGCCGACAAAGGTCCACAGCTGGTACCACCGGATTCGTTGGCCGACAAGATCCGAGTCCAGGAGTACAAGCAGGACGGCTATGTCGGCTCCCAGGTCTTCTTCAGTGATCTGACGTTCGGCGACGTGTCACAGCTCGGTTCGATGAGTGAGCAGGCGGCCGGGTCGTTCCAGCTCTCACTGAAGCGCTCGGGCGACTTCGTGACACTCGACGGCAGAGCCGATCTCGAATCGGTACCTGCAACAGGGTCGGACATTCAGTTCACCATTGCGTTCCCCGCCCGCATTGCCACGACGAACGGCACCCGTGAGGGCGATTCGATCGTGTCGTGGAAACTACCAGCAGGCGAAACGAGCACGATTCGCGCCGAAGTTCGGTACGCAGACCCGAACACTCGATCCTTCGCCGGTTGGGCGGGAATCGTAGGCGGAGTCACCATCGGCGTCGCCGTCATCGTCGCCGCACTCGCGTGGATGGGCCGCAACAGGGAACCGGCGATCGGCAGCGGACGCCGGAATCCGTCGTCCGGTTCCGACCTGTGACCTCTTGAATCTTGTCGAGTGACACTGCTGCGGACGTGACGATGAAGGCGGCTACCGCGATTTCGGGACTCGGGCTCGTCATCGCAGCCGTCAACTGCTGTAGCACTCCCCGTCTGATACCGAGCGCCGCACCACGCACCTTCGCTGAACGGGTGACGGTTGTCGTTCCCGCACGTGACGAGCGGCGGCGGTTACCTGGCCTGCTCGCGGATCTGCGTGCCCAGACCGGGATCGCCCGACTTCGGGTACTCGTCTACGACGACAACTCCACCGACGGCACCGCCGACATCGCAGAAGCACTCTGCGCCGGCGACACGCGATTCGTGGTGGTTCGTGGTAGCACGGAACCCCCTCTCGGGTGGGTCGGAAAACCCGCCGCGTGTGTGGCGTCCGTCGGGGCCTGTGCCGCCTTCCCCGACTTCCACAGCGGAATGATCGTCTTCCTCGACGCCGACGTGCGACTGCATCCGAACGCCGTCGCGGCAGCCTGTCACGAAGCACGGCATCGAGGGGTCGAACTCCTCAGCCCATGGCCATACCAGCGCGCGGGGTCGTGGCCGGAACGGATGGTTCAACCACTTCTCGCATGGTCTTGGGCCTCAACGCTTCCCACAGCATTCGCAAACCGTGACTCCCGAGTATCCACCGTCGTCGCGTGCGGGCAGTTCCTGGTGTTCGATGCGGTGGCGTACCGCACGATCGGTGGTCACCGCAGCGTTGCCACCAGCGTCACCGAAGACCTCGACATCGCTCGGGTGATGCGCCGATCCGGCTTTCGGACAGCTGTGGTGGCCGCCGGACGCTACGCGCAGTGCCGAATGTACGACGGCGCGCGGCCGCTGAGGAAGGGCTACGGCCGATGGCTGTGGTCCGCATTCGGCACACCGGCCGGAGCCGCCGCGGTCTCGACTGCGTTGGTGCTCGCCTACGTCATGCCGCCCGTGGCGATGATCGCCGGACGTGGATCGAGCAGGCGGTGGGCATTCGCGGCCTATGCGGCTGCAACGGGATCACGCCTGCTTGCCCGGAACCTCGAGAAGGGAACCCCGCCCTGCACCACCGATGTGGTCGATGCCTGCGCACACCCTGCCTCGATCTCGGCCGCCATCGCTCTCACCGCCGCATCGCACCGCGACCATCGGCGTGGACGGGCACAGTGGAAGGGCCGCCCTCTCAGCTGAGCGAGGCAGACCCGGCAGGTGCGGCGGCGTCGACCGACGACGTCGCGGACATACCCTGCACCCCGGAACCGACTTTGTTGCCGAGTCGCTCGAGCACTTCACTGGTGGCACGCGCGTAGTTGAGGGTGATGAAGTGCAGCGCGGGCGCACCTTCGGCGATCAGCCTTTCGCTCATCTCGGTGGCGAGATCGATACCGATCTCGCGCACTGCGGCGCGGTTCTCCTCCGGACCGTCACCGGCCGCGAGGTCGAACTTCCGCTCGAGGTGTGCGGGCAGCGACGAACCGGACAGTTCGAGCATGCGACGCACCGATCGCAACGAGGTGACCGGCATGATCTCGGGGATGATCGGTTTGGTGCCCTGCTCGGCGTCGTATGCGCTGACCCGATCCCGCAAGCGCAGGTAGTCCTCGACGTCGAAGAACATCTGAGTGATCGAATACTCTGCGCCCGCGCGCAGTTTCGACACCAGATAGCGGGTGTCGTGCGCGAGGTCGGGAGCGCGATAATGCCCCTCGGGGAACGACGCCACTCCGACATGAAAGTCGCCGAGGTCGCGTACCAAACGCACAAGTTCTTCCGCGTACTCGACACCTTCGGGGTGCTTCTGCCACTCGCCGAGGGGGTCACCGGGCGGGTCACCGCGCAACACCAGAATGTTGCTGATGCCCCGGTCTGCGTACGCGCCGACCATGGACCGCAACTCGTCGACACTGTGCGACACAGCGGTGAGGTGTGCGACCGGCAGCAACGTCGTTTCCTCGGCCAGCTGACCGGTGACCCGGACCGTGCGGTCCCGAGTCGAGCCACCCGCTCCATAGGTCATCGACACGAATGCCGGGCCGAGCCGCTCGAACACGCGGACGGCACGCCACAACCTCGCTTCGGCCATCTCGTCGCGAGGCGGTGAGAACTCGACCGAGAACGGCACTCTGCCGTCACCGGACACACCTATCCGGTCGACGATGGACGGAGTGCGAGTCGCCCAACCTTCGCTGGCGCGCCCCCTGACGGAATCGAATGTCACCCGTCCAGCATATGTTCGACAGCGGCCGAACCGGACACTGCATCCGGGCGTGCGGTCATATCCCCAGCCTGCGGCCAACTTTTGGGTTCACTATGGTGGTTCGTACTTCACGTAGACCCGAATTTGGAGGCCACCCTGTCCGCTGGACCGCGACCACCCGCACTCGCGGCACGGGTCGAGACCGCCCTTCGCGAGTTCTTCGCCTCACGAGCGACCGTCGTCGACGATCTCGGCGCCGACTACCGCGCCGCCGTGAACGCCCTCGAAAGTTTCGTACTGCGCGGCGGAAAGCGAGTACGCCCGTCCTTCGCTTGGACCGGATGGCTGGGAAGCGGCGGCGACCCCGACGGCCCGGACGCCGAGGCCGTGCTGCGGGCCTGCTCGGCACTCGAACTGGTACAGGCCTGTGCGTTGGTGCACGACGACATCATCGACGCCTCCACCACCCGGCGCGGCTTTCCCACCGTCCATGTCGAGTTCGCCGAATCGCATCAGGTCCAGGGTTGGAGCGGTGACGCGCAACGCTTCGGGGAGGCAGTGGCCATCCTCCTGGGCGACCTGGCTCTCGCCTGGGCAGACGACATGATCCGCGATTCGGGCATCTCCCCTGCGGCCACTGCTCGCATCTCCCCCGTCTGGTCGGCCATGCGGACCGAGGTTCTCGGCGGCCAGTTCCTCGACATCTCCGGCGAGGCCGGCGGAGACGAGTCGATCGAGGCCGCGCTACGCGTCAACACCTACAAAACTGCTGCATACACGATCGAGCGCCCACTGAATCTGGGCGCCGAACTCGCCGGCGCCGACCCGGCGCTCGTGCGCGACTACCGCCGGTTCGGGCGCGATATCGGCATCGCGTTCCAGCTTCGCGACGACGTTCTCGGTGTCTTCGGCGATCCTGCCGTCACGGGAAAACCGTCCGGTGACGACCTTCGTGCAGGCAAGCGAACCGTCTTGTTCGCCTCTGCCCTGCAACGCGCGGACTCGTCGAATCCCACCGCGGCCGAGCTCCTCCGAAACGGAATCGGGACCGATCTGACCGACTCGGAAGTCGACGAACTCCGACGAGTGATCACAGAACTCGGTGCGGTCGACGACATGGAACAGCGCATCACCACTCTGACGGACGAAGCGATCGCCGTGCTCCACGCGAGTTCTGCCACCCCGGAAGCCAAGCGCCTACTCACGGACATGGCGATCGCTGCCACGAGCCGTGCGTCCTGAGGGCCGGTAGGAGTCAGGGTGGGATGGAACCGAACGGTCACCGGCAGCACCGAACACGTCGTGGTGGTCGGCTGCGGTCTGGCGGGCCTGTCCGCGGCTCTGCACATCCTCGGTTCGGGCCGGAGGGTGACGCTGGTCGAGCGTGACAGCACGCCCGGTGGTCGGGTCGGCACATACGGGTTCGCCGATTACGACATCGACAACGGAGCCACGGTCTTGACGATGCCCGAACTCGTCGATCAGGCCTTGGCGGCCGTCGGCGCACACCCTGCCTCGACCCGGCCGGCTGTGGTGTCACACAAACTCGTCCCCGCATATCACGCGCGCTTCGCAGACGGAACGTCGCTGGACGTACATTCCGATCCCGACCGGATGGCGGCCGCCGTCGCAGAACTCTGCGGCCCCGACGAAGCGCGCCGATACCTGCGGCTCCGAGACTGGCTCGGCGACATCTTCGACGCCGAGTTCGACCGGTTCATGGACTCCAACTTCGATTCGCCGCTCGATCTCGTGTCGTCCCGCGGAGCGGTGAAGGATCTGGCGCGACTGGTCCGACTCGGCGGGTTCGGCCGGCTCGGCCCCCAGGTAGGACGACACCTCACCGACGCCCGCTTGCGCCGCATCTTCACATTCCAGGCGCTCTACGCGGGTGTGGCACCCGCGCGCGCACTCGCCGTGTACGGGGCGATCGCACACATGGACACGTCGTTGGGGGTGTATTTCCCGGAAGGCGGGATGCGCACCATCGGCCAGGCAATGGCCGATGCCTTCGTACGCGCAGGCGGCACGCTGCTGTTGGATTCGACGGTGACCGGACTGGACGTCGGGAACGGACGTGTCCACACCGTCCGACTGGGCAACGGTGAACCGATCGCCTGCGACGCCGTGGTGCTGACCCCGGACATAGCGGTCGTCGACGACCTTCTCCGGCCCACCGCGGCGGTTGTTCCACGCCGCGCACGGATATCCCCGTCCGCAGTCGTCCTGCACGGATCGATCCCGCGCGCCGTCACGCAGCAGTGGCCGAGGCGGCACCACACGATCGACTTCGGGCACGCGTGGGAACGCACCTTCCGCCACATCACCGCGCGAGCAGGCCGCGGACGCCTGATGTCCGACCCGTCACTTCTCATCACCCGACCGGCGGTGACCGATCCCACACTTGGGATCGAACGTGGCGGTGTGGAGTTCGAACCGCTCTCGGTACTGGCTCCGTGCCCCAACCTGCACAGTGCACCACTGGACTGGACGTCGATCACCGAGCCGTACACAGCCGAACTCCTGGGCAGTCTCGAACGACGCGGATATGTGGGCATCACCGAAAACTTCGGGATCGACCACGTCGACACGCCTGTGACGTGGGCAGAAAAGGGGATGTCCGCCGGCAGCCCATTCGCTTCGGCACATATATTCCGGCAAACCGGACCATTCCGGAGGAGCAACATGGTGCGCGGTCTCGACAACGTCGTCCTCGCCGGATCGGGCACCGTTCCAGGGGTCGGCGTACCTACGGTTCTCATCTCCGGGAAGCTCGCCGCGGAGCGAATCATCGGCCCCCGCCGGTGAGCCGCGGTTCGGAACTCGGCCGATCACCCTCTAAACTGGTCCCCCGACCACGCAAATCCGAGCACGCGTCGCGGCGTGCTCCGACCACAGCCGACCAATCGGGGGAGGAATCTGCGAACATGACGTCCTCTACCCGTGCCGACGTCCGCACCGACGACACGGTCGTCGCGACGCGTGCATCCACACGTCAGTGGATGCGCAACACCGGAGATTTTCTCCGTAGCCCGCAGGGTCGTGCCGCACTCCTCGGATTCGTCGGTGCAGTGTTCATTACCTTCGGCGGATTCGGCGCCGGCAGCGTTCGCCGCCAGGACCCACTCCTCGAGTCGATGTACCTGTCGTGGCTTCGGTTCGGGCACGGTCAGATCTTGTCGACTGTGATCGTCTGGCTCGGCGTGCTCGCGATGATCGTGGCCTGGGTCCGACTCGGTCGCAGCGCACTGGCCCACCAGGTAGGCCTGTCGCATCTGCGCACGATCGTCGTCCTCTGGATTGCCCCGCTGCTGCTCGCAGTACCGATGTTCAGTCGCGATGCCTATTCCTATCTCGCACAGGGCGCTCTGCTACGCGACGGATTCGACCCCTACGCAGTCGGGCCGGTGGTCAACCCCGGAACACTGCTCGACAACGTCAGCAACGTGTGGACCACCACAACAGCCCCGTACGGGCCGATCTTCCTGTTCCTCGGTCAGCTGATCACCACACTGACCGGCGACAACGTCGTCACAGGCACGATGCTCCTGCGCATCACCATGCTTCCGGGTCTCGCCCTGATGGTCTGGGCGGTTCCGCGGCTCGCCCGCCACCTGGGTGGCAACCCCACCATGGCAGTGTGGCTCGCCGTCCTGAATCCGCTCGTCCTGATCCACTTGATCGGCGGAGTTCACAACGAACTTCTGATGGTCGGGTTGATGACCGCCGGCATCGTGCTCGCTCTCGAACGCAAACATCTCGCCGGCATTGCACTCGTGTCGGTTGCGGTCGCCATCAAGGCGACAGCAGGCGCGGCCCTCCCGTTCATAGTCTGGATCTGGATACTTCACGAGAAACAGCAAGCAGAGGCCGAAGGACGCGAACCGGCCAAACCGATCGCGTTGTTCGTCAAGACCGCAGGTACCGGATTCGCCCTCTTCGTAGCCGTTTTCGCAGGTTGCTCCGCCATCGCCGGTGTAGGCCTCGGGTGGATGACAGCGTTGTCCGGCTCCGCGAAGATCATCAACTGGCTGTCCCTGCCCACGATCATGGCGCACCTCGTCACCGTCGGTACGTCATGGTTCGCCGACCTTCGGCTCGGTGGGGTACTCGAGATCACACGCTTGATCTGCGCGGTCGCTCTCGTCGCGATCGTCCTCGCGGTGTGGTGGCGCTTCCGCAAGTCGGAACGGAGTGCGGTTCTCGGAATTTTGATCGTACTCGTCGCCATCGTGGTCCTGTCCCCGGCCGCATTGCCGTGGTATTACTCGTGGCCACTCGCGGTGGCCGCCGGCTTCGCGCTGTCGTACCGGACACTCATGATCCTGGTGGGTCTGTCGACGTGGCTCATGTTGGTGTTCCAACCCGACGGTTCCATCGGCCTCTACACGCTGCCCCATGTCATGTTGGCAACGTTCGCCGCGGTGGTCGCCGCGATGTCGTTGGGCACCGTTGATCCTCTACGACTTCGCACGCCCCGACCGGAGCGCACCGCGGCGCAGGAGCGCACCGCGGCGCAGGATCGCGCCGCGGCCGATCCGGTCGCCGTCGCAGAGTAAGGCACGCATTTGCGTGACCCGCTCACCGTCTCCGAGTCGTATCGGCATTGCGGCCGCATCACCGCCCGACACGGCCGCACCTACTTTCTCGCCACCAGGTTGCTCCCCCAACCACGGCGCCGCGCCGTGCACGCCCTGTACGCCTACGCTCGGGTCGTCGACGATCTCGTGGACGAGAACGTGATCGCGGTCGAGAACCCAGCAGACATCATTGGCGACGTCGAACGCGTGCTGCGCGACCGCACAGCTACCGCCCCACGCCGTCTACCGGCGTTGAACGCGATACTGCCGGCATTCCACGACACCGTCGATCGTTTCGATCTCCCTGTCTCCTACTTCTCCGCGTTCCTCGAATCGATGAAGATGGATCTTCCGGGAACACCCCGGTATCGCTCGGAATACCGGTCGATGGCAGAGCTCGCCGAATACATGTACGGGTCTGCCGTGGTGATCGGACTCCAACTACTCCCCGTACTCGGCACCAAGGTTCCGGTCGACGAGGCAGCCCCCCATGCGGCAGCCCTGGGTGAAGCGTTCCAGCTCACCAACTTTCTGCGCGACGTCGGAGAGGACCTCGAACGGGGCCGCGTGTATCTGCCTCTGGACGAGCTGGCCGTCTTCGGCGTCGACAGAGACATGCTCGAACTGGCGCGACACGGTGCTCATTCGCCTCGTATCGACCGCGCCCTTGCCCACTTGATCGCAACCACACGAGCCGCCTATCGCGACGCCGAACCGGGCATCGCAATGCTGGACGATCGTGTCCAGCCCGGGATCAGAACCGCATTCACCTTGTATTCACTGATTCTCGACGAGATCGAACGAAACGGGTTTCGGGTGCTGGATCGGCGAGCGACCGTCTCGTCCCACAACCGATGGGCCGTCGCGCTCCCCCAACTGGCGCGACTGGCACCCCAACTCTGCTGCCGACAACCCGTCCGGTTTCCAGTAGCAGGCCGGTCCTAGAATGCTGAGGCTTGCGCGCGCCTGATGACTTCTCGTGCGAGGTCACCGCGCATTGCCTCGATCGGTGTGCCGGGCAGAGATTCGTCCTCGCGGAACAGCCACGCCAGAATCTCCTCATCGGTGAACCCGCCGTCGTGCAGAACCGACAGCAGTCCGGGAAGGCGATGCAGAATCTCGCCGTCGTCGCCGAAGAACGCCTCGGGTATCCCCAGGACCCCGTCACGCCGGATCGCGATGAGGCTGCGATCGCGCAGCATCTGCTGAACCTTCGTCACCGCCAGTCCGATGCTCTTCGCCACGTCCGGCAACTGCAGCAAAGAGACGGATCGATCCAGAACATCGGCAGAATATGGGATGGCACTCACGTGCACAACCGTATCGAATCGCAACCCCACCGAGGTACCCGGTGGTTCCACTCCAGCACCAAGGGTCGTTCCACTCCACGTCGTACCGGTCGGTGCGGCTGACTACGATTGACGACACCGGTATCGGACGATCCGGAATTCTGGACTGCAGGAGGATACGGCTTGATCGGCGAACTGCTCGAACGGCGCTATCGGGTGGATGCGACGATTGCGCGTGGGGGGATGTCCACCGTCTACCGCGGACTCGATACACGCCTCGACCGACCGGTGGCCATCAAAGTCATGGACCCACAGTTCGCCACGGACCCTGCGTTCGTGTCGCGTTTCGAGATGGAAGCGCGATCGGTTGCACGACTGAAACACCCGTCCCTGGTCGCCGTCTACGACCAGGGCCACGACGGTGACCACGCGTTTCTGGTCATGGAGTTGGTGGAAGGTGGAACCCTGCGCGAGCTGTTGCGTGAACGCGGTCCCATGCCGCCCCACGCGGTCGCGGCGGTCGCAGGCCCCGTCCTCGACGCCTTGGCGGTGGCGCACCGCGCGGGTTTGGTTCACCGCGATGTCAAGCCCGAGAACATTCTCGTTTCCGATTCCGGAGAGGTGAAGATCGCGGATTTCGGGCTCGTTCGTGCGGCCGCCGCCGCCAACACCACATCCAACAGTGTCATCCTCGGAACTGCCGCCTACCTGTCGCCCGAACAGGTGACCACGGGCGTCTCCGACACCCGAAGTGACGTCTATTCCACGGGGATCCTGCTGTTCGAACTCCTGACCGGAAACCCGCCGTTCAGCGGCGACACTTCGCTGTCGGTGGCCTACCAACGAATCAACCAGGACGTGCCCCGCCCCAGTTCGTTCATTCCGGGCGTTCCCGCAGAGTTCGACGAACTCGTCGCCGAGGCGACGCACCGTGAACCCGATCATCGTTTCACCAACGCAGGCGAGTTGTCCGCAGCACTGCGGAGAGCGTCCACGGCACTGAACCTGCCCGAATACCGGGTACCTGCACCACGTAAATCCGCCCAGCACGAAAGTGCCGCCCGTTTCGCGACGCCGGCGGGCCCAGTACCCCCACCGCCGGCTGTTCCCGACCACTCCCCTACGACGGTCGTACCGGCAGCGGCAGGCCCCTCGAACGGCCGGCCCGACGATCATCGGGCACCTGACGGAGTGCAACACACCCGGATGATGACGGGACTCACGCCTCGCAGTGCAGTGCTCGACGCCGGCGCCGATGTCGGTCCTGGCGATGAAGCGGCCTTCCCCGATGCGGCCACCCCGCTCGGTAGTTCGGGGTACGAAACCACCGGTTACGAGGCCAAACGCCGCCGATCGCGCCGCACCACGACGGTGTGGCTCCTCGTCGTCGTCTCCATGGCTCTCGCCGTCGCGTTCGGTGGGTGGTGGATGGGGTCCGGCCGCTACACGGCCGTTCCGTCGATCGAGGGACTCGACCAGAACGCAGCGACCAGTGCGATCGAAGCCGCAGGGCTCTCCGCAGATATTCGTGGTCAGTACTCCGACACCGTCCCGAAATCGACCGTCCTGGGCACCGACCCGGTCGCTGGTTCGGAAATCGTACGAGACGGAACGGTCGCGCTTCTGGTGTCACTGGGCCGCCCGGCCGTACCGAGCCTCGTATCGGGTGGCGAGCGTGAACGCATCGAACAGGTCTTGAGGGATCACACCTTTGTCCCCGTCGACGGTGGGGAGGCATTCAGCGTGTCGGTGCCCGAGGGAAGTGTGGCCGCCTTGGAACCGGCACCGGGAACCGTCCTTCCTGTGGGGTCGAGCGTCTCGGTGATCACCAGCAAGGGCAGCCCACCCGTCACCGTCCCCGACGTGGCCGGCATGAGTGAAGACGAAGCCAGGGCAGCTTTGGACGACATCGGCATCACGGTGAGTTCGGTGAAGGAAAAGTTCTCCCCCGACGTTCCAGGCGGGCATGTCATCGACTCCGATCCCCGGATCGGTGCCACCACGCGTGCCGGCGGCAGCGCCACCCTCACCGTGTCGAATGCTGTCGAGGTTCCGTTCCTGCTCGGCCGCTCCGTCGACTCCGCTCGTGAAGAGCTGGACCGACTCGGTCTCGACGTCAAAGTCACCCAAGTGGCCGATACCGACGCGTCGCTCGTGATCACGCAGTCACCGGGCAGCGGGGATCTGGTGAAGCCGGGGAGCAAGATCAGAATCGTGTCGTTTCCCTGACGCGACCACTCGCGGCCGATCGTCTCCCCGGCCCGTACCAGCGGACTAGCCCCGCAACATCTCCGCGACCAGGAAGGCCAGTTCGAGAGACTGCTGCGTGTTCAGTCGCGGATCGCATGCGGTCTCGTAGCGCCCCGACAGGTCGAGATCCGAGATGTCCTGCGCGCCGCCCAGGCACTCGGTGACATCTTCACCCGTGAGCTCGACGTGGATTCCACCCGGGTGCGTGCCCAGACCGTTGTGGACCTCGAAGAATCCCTGCACCTCGTCGACGATCCGGTCGAAGTGCCGGGTCTTGTAGCCGGTGGATGCCTCGTGGGTGTTGCCGTGCATCGGGTCGCACTGCCAGATCACCTGGTGCCCGGTCGCCTGCACCTTTTCGATGATCGGAGGCAGCAGGTCACGCACCTTGCCGTTACCCATACGCGAGATCAGGGTGAGCCGGCCGGGCTTGTTGGTCGGGTCCAGACGCTCGACGTACTCGACAGCCATCTCCGGCGTGGTACTCGGTCCGATCTTCAAACCGATCGGGTTGGCCAATAGTTCGGCGAGTGCAATGTGTGCGCCGTCGAGCTGGCGGGTACGGTCGCCGATCCACAGGAAGTGTGCGGACAGGTCGTACAGCTTCGGATGGTCGCCCTGGTCGTCGAGGCGCAGCATCGCACGTTCGTAATCGAGAACGAGTGCCTCGTGGCTGGCAAAGATCTGAGCCTGGTGCAGGCTCGGGTCCGTGACACCGCATGCATTCATGAACTGGAGTCCGCGGTCGATCTCTTCCGCAAGTGCCTCGTAACGGGCCCCGGCCGGTGAGGATGTGACGAACTCACGGTTCCAGTCGTGAACCTTGTGCAGGTCGGCCATTCCGGCCCCGGTCAGCGCACGAACGAGATTCATCGCCGCGCTGGCGTTGGCGTAGGCGCGCACCAGCCGAGACGGATCGTGAGCGCGGACGGCGTCGTCCGCGACGATCGAGTTGACCATGTCACCGCGGTAGGACGGCAAGCCGAGAGCGTCGACGTTGGACGAACGCGGCTTTGCGTACTGGCCGGCGATGCGCGCAACCTTCACCACCGGCAGGCTGGCGCCGTAGGTGAGCACCACCGCCATCTGAAGGAGTGTGCGAATGTTGCCCTTGATGTGGGGTTCGGTGTTGTCCGCGAACGTCTCGGCACAGTCACCGCCCTGCAGCAGGAATGCCTCACCACGCGCAACCTGCGCAAGCTTGTCCTGGAGCGCCTCGACCTCGCTGGCCACAGTGATCGGCGGAACGCTCTCGAGCACGGTGCGCATACCGGCAGCCTGCTCCTCGGGCCACTGCGGCTGTTGGGCCGCCGGCTTGGCAAGTGCTGCATCGAGCTGGTTACGAAGCTCGGCCGGCAGGGGCGGGAGTTCGGGCAGTCGGTCGATGGGCACGTCCACAGTCCAGTTCACCCCTACAGGATATTCGTTCCGATTCCGGCGGGCGACTCAGGTCACCCCAGAGAACGTGCGGCGAGCACTGCCTCGAACTTGACCAGGTTGTGTCTCGCATCGGCCAGCGCGTCGTGCGCGTCGTCCGGGGCGGCAGGCAACGCCGGACTTCCGTTCTCTTCCCAGAACTGCTTCAGCTCCCGTGTGAAGCGCGGGAGCGACTGCGGCAGGGCTGTCATGGGCCCCCACAACTGGCACAGCGCCACATGGTCGTAGGCAGCGACCCACGCCCACAGCTCGGGGACGATCCCGGGCCGGGGAATCAGGAACGCGAGGAGGTCGTCTCGAATGCGTGCCCGGCTCTTCCAGAGCGGTGAGGACGGCTGGGGCAACTTCGGAAGGACGTTCTTTCGCACCCACTTGCCTGCTCGATCCGGATCGAACTCCGTCGACACGGCATAGAACTCCCGCCCGTCCTCGGCAACCACTCCAATCGAGACCAGGTCGATGGTGTGACCGTCCTCGATGAATTCACAGTCGTAGAAGTAGCGCA
The DNA here is from genome assembly GCF_055231015.1 of Rhodococcus quanlei. Classification (NCBI taxonomy): domain Bacteria; kingdom Bacillati; phylum Actinomycetota; class Actinomycetes; order Mycobacteriales; family Nocardiaceae; genus Rhodococcus; species Rhodococcus quanlei. The sequence continues at coordinate 17,489 of NZ_JBUYWD010000010.1, forward strand.
CGTCCGCAAACTATGCCCCACTGGTGGTGGGAAGGTGTCGTCGGCCCGTTCAGCCGGCGCGCGTATCCGGAATTCTCGTGACGTCGGCGGCGCTCGTGCCTTCCTTGTGTGTGTCGACGGCCGGGATCTCGGTGGCCGGACCGGTCGTGGCCGCCGACGGTGCGTTCTTGAGGCTGGCGGCATAGATGTCGACGTACTCCTGACCGGAGAGCTTCATCAGCTTGTACATCACCTCGTCGGTGACCGCACGCTCGACGAACCGGTTTCCGCCCATACCCTCGAAGCGTGTGAAGTCGATGGGTTCGCCGATCTTGATCGTGACCTTCGCGGGCCGCCAGACTCGCGACCCGATCGGGTTGACCTTGTCAGTCCCGATCATGGCGACGGGAATGACCGGGATTCCCGATTCCAGCGCCAGCCGAGCCATCCCGGTCTTGCCCTTGTACAGCCGACCGTCCGGCGAGCGGGTGCCTTCCGGGTAGATCCCCAACAGTTTGCCTTGGTCGAGAACGCGTAGGCCTGCGTTGAGCGCGTCCTGTGCGGCATCGGCACCGGTTCGGTCGATCGGAACCTGGCCTACGACGGTGAAGAACCACCGCTGAAAGGCACCCTTCAGCCCGGTTCCGGTGAAGTACTCACTCTTCGCGAGGAAGGTGATGCGGCGTTTGACGACCAGTGGGAGGTAGAACGAATCGAGAACGGCCTGGTGGTTGCTCGCAAGAATCGCACCGCCCTCGCCCGGAATGTGCTCGAGACCCTTCACGGAGGGACGACCGAGCAATCCCAGCAGTGGGCCCACAAACACATACTTGACGAGCCAATACCACATGGCGTCCCTCCCGATGACGTGCGAAAATTTGTACTGTCTGACTCTACTTCGGGCGCGTGAGCGTTGCTACACAGGAGAGATACCGGGAGCAGAATCACACTCCGCAACAGTCAGAGGGCAACCGCAGCGCGCGCGAGCTCGGCCGCCCCGATCAATCCGGCCGACTCCCCCAGTTGCGTACCCCGAATGCGTGCCAGCGGCCGGTGCCCAGCACCTGTGGCGAGCGTACTGTAATGCTCGCGCGCGGCGTCGAGGTACAAGGACGCCGACCCGGCGACTCCGCCGGCGATCACCACGAGATCCGGGTCGTACACGTCCCCGACGAGAGCCAATCCCACCCCGAGCCACCGCGCGAACTCTTCCATCGTGTCCAGAGCGAGCGGATCACCGTCCTGCGCGGCCGCCGCAATTCTACGTCCGGTCAACGACCCCGGGTCTGCGGTCACCTCACGGGCGAGCACCGTGGAGTGCGACGGGTCGGAAGCAAGCAACTCGATCGCGGTATCCACGAGAGCCGTTCCACTGCAGTATCTCTCCCAGCACCCCCGCTTGCCGCACGCACAATGTCGACCGTCCGGCACAACTTGAACGTGCCCCAATTCGGGGGCGACGCCGTGGCTGCCCCGATACAGGACGCCGTCGTGCAGGAGTGCCGCACCGATTCCCGTGCCGATCGCCACCATCACGACGTTCTGTCCACCGGCCGCCGCACCGAAACGGTGCTCGGCGAGCGCAGCCGCATTGGCATCGTGTTCGAGAACGACCGGCAAGCCGAGGCGATCACCGAGGACGCGGCCCACCGGAACCTCGACCCACGGCAGGTGCGGCGCGAAACGCACCGTCGTCCGATCCGGGGTGATGAATCCGGCAACTGCCAATCCGACTCCCTCGACCTCGTGACGGACGGCTAGTTCGCGGACCGTGCGGTCGAGCGCGTCCTCGAGCGCAGTCGCCGACTGCGGAGTCGGCGAACGGACCGAATCGAGAACCTCGCCACCCGAGTCGACAACGGACGCGCGGATGCTCGTACCCCCGACGTCGATCCCCACTGTCAGAGCTTGGGTGGCAGTCCTCGCGTTCATGATGTCGATTGTCACCGTCCCGGGGACTCGATGTGGCCGGGACGGACGATCAGGACTTGATCGTCACAGAGATCGGAACGTATGCGGTCGGGGACTCGGATGCTTCCGCAGGAGAGGCACCCGGGCCGCCGGGACCTTCCGGATCCGTCTGCTCCGGGCCGCTCGGCCAGTGCTCGTCGAGCAGTTCCCGCAACAACGCGATCAGAGCGGACAGTTGACCGGCCACCAGAGTGACGAGATCGTGCTGTTCTCCCCGCACGAGGGCTGCGACTGCGCACACCGGACACCAGGCGCAACCCGACGATACTTCGCGGGAGTCCTGTTCCGCGTCCGATTCGGTGCCATCGTGTGGTTGGGCTGCATTGCGCAGCACCGGTTCGATTCGGTCGAACACGGTGTCCACGAGCACCCGCAGCTCGGATACCAACTGCGCATGGTCTTCGTTCATGTCGGCCACACCTGACGGTCCGGAACGAATCGGATCACGAGATCGTCGCCGTCGAGTTCGGCACCCGACACCGTGCACCGCCGAAGCACCGATACGAGGCGTACTCGACGCCGCACCCCATCGGCTCCCACCACCACGTCATCCTCCACTCGCCCCAATGTCAACGTCGACGGGTCCACCACGGGAAGGTACATCCGCATGGCATACACCGAGCCGAGTCCGCTCCCCGATTCGAGAGCCACCCGAATCGGCGGAATACTCGAATCGAGTACCGCTGCCGCGTCTTCGTCTCCGGAGTACATCTGCCCTGCAATCTCGCCGAGGCCGGCCAAGCCTACCGGCTCGCCCGCGGCACAGGTGATGGTGCGGGTCCGAAGGTGCCCGGTTGCGTGACGCAGCCCCGCGACTGCCTCGTCTTGCGCCTGCCGCTGTACGGCCATCCATTCGTTCATCTCTCCCGAGCCCGAATCGCACTGCGGGAACACGTTGTTGACGAACAGTGCGTCCACGTTCAGCTGTGTGAGGGCGAGCGCCGCCAGCGTCCGCCTCGTTTCGAGAACTGCCACGTTGCTGGGGGTTGTCACCACCCGAACCGATGTCCGCACACGATCACAGAGAAGCTCGCGAATACTGTTCAGCCCGGCAACCACCCGCTCGACCATCGACACGAGAACGAGCAGCTTCGGGTCGGTGCCCGTGACGGCGACCATCCGTTCGTGCCGCGGCCACAGTCGTTCGATGTAGTCCGCCACCATGGCGGGCGAACCGAGTAGGCGAAGCGCCTCGGACGAGCACGGGCAGTCGACGATCACCACGTCGTAGTCGCCACCGTCGGCGTGGCGTGCGATCTCGTGCAGACCCAGCAAACCCTCTACACCCGGCACTCCCAGCAGCTCCTCTGGGGCCAGGGAGTGCAGCCGATCTCCGTGCTCGTGGTTGCCTCCCAACGTCAGGAGAGACCCGAGCTCGCCGAATCGCTGTGCCGCCAGGGACAGGGTGTCGAGCTCGAGGACGTCGAGACGATCCTCCGGTGACTGCTCACGCGTCCCCAACACGTCGGTGACAGAATGAGCCTGATCGAGCGAAATCAGCTTTACCCGCCGATCACCCGCCAAGGCCACTGCGGTGGCAGCAGCAAGAGTGGTTTTACCCGCACCTCCCTTGCCCACGAAGAACTGAAGCCGCGCGTGTGCGGCAGAGTGGCCGCTGCTCAGCCTTCGACCTGCTTCTTGAGTTCCTTCAACGCAGTGTCCGTGATGGCCTTCTCGGCTTTGCGTTTGAACAGGCCGATCACCGGAATGTTCAGGTCGACGGTGAGTTCATACGTCACGGTCGTCGTCCCGTCGGATTCCTCCACCAGTGTGTAGGACCCATGCTGTGCCTTCTGGATCTCACCCGTTACGAGTTCCCACGCGACCGAATTGCCGTTGGCTGCCCAGTCGTAACGGAGTTCGAAGGTGTCCTTGACCATCCCCGCATCGAGAACGAACCTCACCAGGTCGGCACGTCCGTCGACGCCCGGTTCGAGCACCTTCACGGACTTCGTGGCAGCCACCCAATCGGGGTAGGCGTCGAAATCGGCGATCACGTTCATCACATCCGCTGCAGGAGCATTGATGCTGATCGACCTCTTGGTCTTCTCGGGCATGCGACGACCGCTTCCTTTCCTAGGACTGGCGAGTTGTGCCTGACTATCACACACGATCGGCACCACTGATACAACAAGGCCCCTCAGCGGGGCGGTTCGCCGGGTGCGCGGCCGGTTTCGAGTTCCTTCTTCACCTCGAAAGACATGACCTTTCCCTGCACGCGTCGGATGCGGTTCTGCGAGGACAGGTCACGCATCTGCGCGGGGTCCGTCGGCTCGGCGTGCAGGAAGTAATGAACGATCACACCGTCGAGTACGGCTTCCAACCACACTTCCATCGTCCCGACGACCGGGCCGCTCACCGTCCAGCGAACGCCCTTCTCACCGCGATCCTCGCTGACAGCCAGACGCAGGTCCGGCCACCACGTGCGCCAACGGGACTGCGACCCGACGGCTGCGGCAACCCGCTCGGGTGCTGCGGCGACGAACGTCTGGTCTGCGACCTGAATGCTGCTCACTCCGATAGCTTCACACATCGGCGCCCGGGCTGATCGGACAGTCCACCGGTGGGGCCTTGGACAGGGTGCGTGAACGGCGGCACGCACAGGCCGATCAGAAGGGTCTAAAGTATTGCGAAGCAAATGGCTACCCGCCAGTAATACCATTCTCGGAGGTCCTTCGTGCAAGAGTTCGGTGCACCGCAATCGTTCACAATCGAGGAGAACGAGTCTGCGGTGGACTCTGTGTTCTCCTACGCGGCGTCGAAGCCGAGTCTCGTGGTCTACAAGCGCAAGGTCGGTGGTTCATGGACCGACGTGACAGCGGCAGAATTCGCCGCCCAGGTCACCGCGGTGGCCAAAGGGTTCATCGCTCTGGGAGTGCAGCAGGGTGACCGTGTCGCACTGATGTCCGCCACCCGTTACGAGTGGACGCTCATCGACTTCGCCATCTGGGCCTCCGGTGGCGTGACGGTTCCGATCTACGAGACGTCTTCCGCGGAACAGGTCCGGTGGATCCTCGAAGATTCCCGGACCGGCCACCTGGTCGTGGAGAACTCCAGGCACCGAGCACTCGTCGCCGAGGTCGCGGACGCTGCGCCCGCGTTGCAGAAGGTGCACCAGATCGAAGGCGCCGAGGCCAACCGCGGGATCGTCGAAGAGCTCACCGCGCTCGGCGCCGACATCTCGGACGACGACGTGACTGCGCGAGTGAAAGCCCTGAAGGCGGCGGATCCCGCCACCCTCATCTACACGTCCGGCACCACCGGGCGTCCCAAGGGTTGCCAGCTCACCCACTCCAATCTGATGGCCGAGTCACGCGCCATCGCTGCGTCCACCTACGGTCCGCTGATGAGCAAGCCCGGCGCCAGCACCCTCATGTTCCTCCCTATGGCCCACGTCTTCGCGCGTGCACTGACCATCGCCTCGTTCGATGCGGGTGCCTCACTCGGGCATACCAACGACATCGCGAACCTGGTCCAGACGTTCGGCGAGTTCAAGCCGACGTACATCCTGTCCGTGCCCCGAGTCTTCGAGAAGGTCTTCAACACCGCCCGTTCGAAGGCCCACGCCGAGGGCAAGGGCAAGATCTTCGATGTGGCCGCCGACACGGCAGTGGCCTGGAGCGAAGCGCAGGACAACGGTGGTCCCGGCCTGATACTCAAGGCGAAGCACGCCGTGTTCGACAAGCTCGTCTACTCGAAGCTGCGTACCGCTCTCGGCGGCCGCTGCGAGGTGGCGATCTCGGGCGGCGCTCCTCTCGGCGCCCACCTCGGACACTACTTCCGCGGTGTCGGTGTCACCATCTACGAGGGCTACGGTCTCACCGAGACCACAGCGGCTGTCGCAGTGAACACGATCGGTGAACAGAAAGTCGGAACGGTCGGAAAGCCCCTGTCCGGCAATATCGTCCGAATCGCCGACGACAACGAGGTCCTTCTCGCAGGTCCGGTCGTATTCAACGAGTACTGGGGCAACGAAGAAGCAACGACGCGTGCCATCGGGGACGGGTGGTTCCACACCGGCGACCTCGGTTCACTCGACGACGACGGCTTCCTTTCCATCACTGGGCGCAAGAAGGAAATCATCGTCACCGCCGGCGGTAAGAACGTCTCCCCCGGCCAGCTCGAGGATCACCTCCGCACACATGCGCTGATCAGTCAGGCAATCCTGGTGGGCGACCAGCAACCCTTCATCGGCGCGCTGATCACCATCGATGCGGAAGCACTCCCTGCGTGGAACGAACGCAACGGAAAGCCGGCTGACACCCCGGTCGCCGATCTGCTGAACGACGCCGACCTCACGGCGGACCTCGACGAAGCCATCGCCGGAGCGAACAAGCTCGTGTCGCACGCGGAAGCGATCAAGAAGTACCGTGTGCTTCCTGTCGACTTCAGCGAAGAGTCCGGTGAGCTGACGCCGACCCTGAAGCTCAAGCGCAAGGTCGTCCACGACACCTACGCGGCCGAGATCGACGCCCTCTACACCAAATAGTCGAACCACGAATGCGCCCGGCGATGCGATGTTGCCGGGCGCATTCGTCGTGAGTGAGCTGACCTCCCGGGCTCAGCCCACCAGCAATGACCGCAGCTTCGAACCCAACACGTCCCACCGCCACGCGGCAGCGACCCACTCGCGACCGGCCGCGCCCATGGCGGCAGCCCGCTCCGGGGCCGACAGCACCGACACGACGGCATCGGCGATCTCGGTCACGGATGTTCCGTCGACGACCAGCCCGGTCTCGTTCTGACGCACCGTTTCCGGAGCACCCCCCGACAGGCCCGCGATCACCGGTACGCCGGTGGACGAGGCTTCGAGGTACACGATGCCCAGCCCTTCGACATCCAGACCCGCGCCGCGAGTGCGACACGGCATCGCGAACACGTCCGCGATCGTGTGGTGAGCCGCCAACTCTGCAGACGGCACCGTGCCGGTGAACACTACGTGCGCTTCCACACCTGTGGCACGAGCCAGCGCGCGCAAGCGCCCCTCGTAAGGGCCGCCACCGACGATCACCAGGACGGCCCCGTCGACGTGCTCCCGGATCCGAGGCAACGCCTCGATGAGCTTGTCCTGCCCCTTCCGTGGAACCAGCCGTGACAAGCACAGGATCGTCGGCCGCGCACCCAACCCGTATCGACGACGCAACTCGTCACGGGCGCCCCGGTCCGGTTTGAAGACTTCGGTATCGACTCCCGAGGGCAGGTGTTCGAGCGCCGCATTCGCACCGAACGCCGACGCGAATCGGCTTCGTGTGTACTTGCTGACGTAGGTGACCGCATCGGTGTTCTCACCGATGTGGCGGAGTGTCGACCGTGCCATCGGCATCATCGACCACCCCACCTCGTGACCATGGGTGCTCGCCACCACCCTCTCTGCACCCGCCCTGCGCATGGTCGGCGTCAACACCGCCAACGGAGCCGCCGCACCGAACCAGACGCTGTCACATTCGCGGGTTCGCACCAGATCTGCGGCACGTGATGCCACGGCCGGGGTCGGCAGCATCAATGTCGTCGGATGTCGCACCACTTCGAAAGGCTGTCGCGCATCGAACTTCTCGTGCGAATCGCCGCGCCACCGCGGCGCATAGACAATCAGTTCGTCTGCCGGTAGCTGCCCAGCGAAGCGTTGCAAATATGACTGGATCCCGCCCGGACGCGGGGGGAAGTCATTTGTGACCAGCAGAGTTCGACGCATCTGTTCACCGTATGTGCTGACGATGTGAACTGCGCATTCAGGATCACAGGAACCATCCGTTCCGGATCATGTGAACTGTTCGTTCAGCCATCTCGACCAACGATCCACGAACTCGTCTTTCTCCAACTCCAAGGTTGCCGCCAGCACCTCGTCCACGTGGTCGTCGTTCGAGCTTCCGGTGGCCAACGCCAGATAGACCTCGGTCAGCGAATCTTCACCGAATTCGTCCGCCACGAACGCATTGATCGACCAAGCCGTCTCGTAGGCAACCGCGCCCTCTTCGCCTTGCCTCGCGAAGTCGGAGTCCTCGGGCAGCTCGGCAGGCTGCCGGCCCGCATCGATCCGTGCACCCAGGGTGGGCGCGATGTCGCGGGCCGAGTCCTCGGTCGAGCGATGCGCGCAGTACTCGGCATACCCCTCGAGCAGCCACATCGGCGAACCGTCCACTGTTCGTGCGCGCGCGGCGACATGCGTGAGCTCGTGCCGGAGGACAGCGCGCCGTGAATCATCGGTGAGCCGCACCGCGGCCGCCGGACTGAACACGATCCGCTGGCCGCCGACGGCCGGATCGCCAAGTGTGGGCGCGTCGGACACCGATACGGCGGCGATATCCGCACCGTCGTGATCGGTCCCAACGAGGGAAGTGAACTCCTGCGCAGACGACGTCACCATCACCAATGCGCTGCGAGACCAGTCGGGCCCCCACAACGCAGTGACGCTGGCCACGGCCGGTGCGAGTTCCTCGGCGAGCCGGTCGATCATGATCTCGTTCCCCGGATGCCCGATCACCATCGAGGTTGCGCCGTCACCGGTTTCGACCCGACGGGTCACAACCGGCGCGAAATCCCACGGACCACGCCACGTCACGGCTTCCCCGCTCGTACGATCATCGAGCAACGTCCAACGGTCACCGCGCCGAACGAATGTCGGCGAGACCGTCTTGTGTGTCGGTACCTCGTCCACGCCAGCGATCGCGTAAATCAGCCGAACCGAGGGAGCCCAGACCTCGTCCACACCCAACGCGGCAGCAAGATCGGAATCGACGTCGTGGTCACCACCGGAAAGTTCGTAATCCCAGTGCGAGAAGTCGATTCGCGAGACGTTGGCGGCGCGGGCCAACTCCGACGCCACGAACGAAGGTGCAGCGGCGGAGTCGAGGACATCCGTCAATGCGTCGCCGTCATCGGTGCGAACTGCTTCGGCCCACCTGTCGAGAACGCGCTGGACCGCAACCTCGCGTCCCACCGCGACCACTGCACCCTCGTCCCCGTACCTTGACGCGACGGCCGCGAAGGCCAGTACCGACATCGCCGCGAGGACAAGACCTACGAGCGCGACCTTCTCCCATGGCCGCGCGCGGCGTCGCTCCCTGGCGCCGGTCGGTGACCTACCTGTTCGCTGCACGAGGGAGAGTGTATGAGCACATTCCGGCGGCGCTCCGACCAGTCAGCTATGGGACAGCGCAACGAGGCGGTCCGGCTCAGTACCGACGAGCTCCGGCGAACGGCATCGAACCGATCGGTTCCACCTTCACCGGAACTCCGAATGTGGAGGCGTGCAGGATGTTTCCGTTACCGGCATACAGGCCGACGTGCGAAGCATCATCGTAGATGACCACCACGTCGCCCGGTCGCAATTCATCGCGCGACACCGGGACCCCACCCTGGGCCTGGGCCTGACTCGATCGGGGCAACGTTTTGCCGATCTGCTTGTACGCCCAGACGACCAGACCTGAACAATCGAACGCGTTCGGCCCGGTCCCACCCCACTCGTACGGGCTGCCGACGCGGGTCAGTCCCGCCTGGAGTGCACCGGAGCCCGCACCGGGTGTCAGACCCGCAAGGAGTTCCTCGGGGTCGAAACCGGGAGGGAACGGTGTGCCGACGAGTTGGTCCTTCTCTTCTCGTGTCAGGTCTTCGAACGCCGCGGTGACATCGGCGATCTGAGACTGCAGGGCACTCTGCTTCTTCTGAAGCTCGTCACTGACTACCTTCGCGTGATCTGCGGCGATGCGCGCCGCTTCGGCAGATTTTTTCGACGCGGTGGCCGCGGCGGCAGCGGCTTCGGTCGCCTCCTTGAACTGCGCCACCTTGTTCGCAATGTCTCCGGAGATGACATCGAGTGCGGACATCTGGTCCAGCAGTTGCTGCGGCGAATCGCTCACCATCAACGCGAACAGACGGTTCGTTCGCGCGCCTCGGTAGTTTGCGATGGCAAGTTGATCGACCGTCGGGCGAAACTGCTCGACTTGCGCATTGGCCGCGTCGAGTGCGCGCTGAGCGTCCTCGGCGGCACGGTCAGCAGCGGCGCGCTCGTCTTGCTTGGCCTCGAGTTCAATTTTCGCGGAGTGCAGAGCTTCGGTGGTCTGTTCCGACTCCCGCGACAACTCGCTGAGGGTGTCGAGCGCCTCGGTCGGATTCTCCACCACCGGGTCCGCTCCGGCCGGAGCCAGCGGGATCACAGCCAGGACCAGGGTCAACACGCCGGCGGTCAGTGCAGCACGCCACGACGCAGTACTACGGTTCGTCTTCTGTGCGGCCACGTGACGCGGTTCTCCGATCATCGATCTGCTCCCGGACCCTTCACTGTCGCCAGAGGTAGGCAATCAGCAAGGCGCAAGGTCTCGAACAGGTTACGGAATGGCATACGCCTGTGTCTACTCGCGAGTAGTAGACCCGAAGGGTGGGTCCGAATACACCGTTCGGACCCACCCTTCGGTGAAACTTTCACGAAATCCGGTACATCACCCTTTGCGCGCACGCAGTCGGTCACGGCTCACCCGGACCGAGAATTCAGAAGCGCCGTGCGCCGTCGAACGGCATCGACGAGATGGGCGCCAGCTTCACGGGCTGTCCGGACGTCGACGCATGGATGACGTTGCCGCCTCCCGCGTAGATACCCGAGTGCGATCCACCGTAGAAGGAGATCACGTCACCGGGCCGCAGGTCCGACTGCGCAACCGGAGCACCTGCCGCGGCTTGGGCGTAGCTGGTACGGGGTAACTCGAGGCCGGCCTGCTTGTAGGCCCACTGGATCAGACCCGAGCAGTCGAACGCGTTCGGGCCGGCCGCACCGTAAACGTACGGGGAGCCGATCTTCGATTCCGCGGCCTGAACTGCGCGGTCACCGACGGTCTGCATCGGAGCGGGAGGGGCGATTCCGGGCGCCTGCGGAAGCTGAGGCAGTGGCGGGATGACCACACCGGGGATCTCGAAGGTGCCGACACCAGGGATGGTGATCGGGTCGGCCACCGCGGGGGCGGCGGTAGCGGTGAGTGCTCCGACTGCAAGAGCGCTGGCGACGACGGCACGCCGCACATTCCGCTTGGAAACTTGTGACGCCACGAAGGGGGTACTCCAATTCTTCCGTTCGTCCGCCGACCGAGTTAGCTGACGGGTTCGGGCCGGGAAGATTCGGCCCTACCCATCGGCACACTGTGCGTGCTCCGACGGGATTCACCCCAGAGAACTTGGGTCCCCGGTACGGCCCCTCTCGCGAGAGAGCCGATTAGGCGGTGACCAACGATGCCGATCCTTGGTGGACCGGCAAGACTCCGTTAGGTCTCAGGAAGGTTACGAAATGGAATCGGTTCGTGACAAACAGATCGCGCAAAGTTTGCCCAGTTCGCCCGAATCGGGCGCACAACGCCACAATCGCGCACATTCGATAACGACCGAGTAACGGACGGTCTGTTTGTGAGCCCCCTCGCAGTCACCCCAGCGCCCATCCCACTCCCGCGATACCGGCTTCAGTTTTGCATCGAACCAGCTCGCAGGGTATTTCCGGATGGATCGGATCGGTCGTTCCACTCATCGGATCCAGCGATGCCGCGTCGAACAGCACCACTTCGAGCAGTTCGCACCTGCGCTCGGACATGCCTGTCGAACAGGCCCCGGTTCCGGCGGTGTGATCCTCCTCTCGAAGCGTGAAACTCGCGTGTCGGCACCCCCTTCTAAGCTCACGATCCGTGAGCGTTCCCGCTGTCGCAGAGCAACTGAGTTTCGACGAACTGGAGACGCCGCTGCGCGAGACGACGTTTGTCGTGGTGGACCTCGAAACCACGGGCGGTAGACCTGGCCAGGACGCCATCACCGAGATCGGCGCCGTCAAGGTTCGCGGCGGTGAGGTTCTCGGTGAACTCGCAACGCTCGTGGACCCGGGCAGGTCCATCCCACCCCACATCGTGGAAATCACAGGCATCACCACGGCGATGGTCATCGACGCTCCCCCGATCGAGCGTGTGCTTCCCAGCTTTCTCGAGTTCGCCGAAGGCGCCGTACTCGTTGCTCACAACGCCCCGTTCGACACAGGCTTCCTCCAGGCGGCCGCCGCAGCGACCGGCACACCTTGGCCACGGTTCCGGGTACTGTGCACGGTCAAGCTCGCACGCCGCGTACTCAGTCGCGACGAGGCCCCGTCGGTGAAACTGTCCAACCTCGCACGACTCTTCGACGTGGGCACCACTCCCACCCACCGGGCACTCGACGACGCGCGCGCCACGGTCGACGTGTTGCATGCCCTGATCGAGCGGGTCGGCAATCTCGGCGTTCACAGTCTCACCGAGCTGACCGACTATCTGCCGAACGTCACACCACACCAACGCGCCAAACGCGTACTCGCAGCCGACCTCCCACGAAGCCCCGGTGTCTATCTCTTCCGTGGACCGTCGGACGAGGTGCTGTACGTCGGGACCGCCACAGACCTGCGTCGACGTGTGCGCACCTACTTCACCGGCTCGGAGACTCGCGGCCGCATGAAGGAGATGGTGGCGTTGGCCACACGAGTCGACCATGTCGAATGCGCGCACGCCCTGGAAGCAGGCGTTCGCGAGCTGACCCTGATCGCCGCCCACACCCCGCCGTACAACCGCCGTTCGAAATACCCGAAGCGGGCGTGGTGGATCACGTTGACGGCGGAGTCGTTTCCTCGCCTGTCCGTTGCTCGAAGCGCGACCCCACACTGTCTCGGCCCGTTCCGCTCGCGCGCCGCCGCGGCAGACGTCGCAGATTCCATTGCGGAGTACAGCAGCCTCCGCACGTGCACCACTCGGCTACGTGCCGACGAACTGCACGGCCCACGCTGCCCACCACGTGAGCTCGCCCCATGCCCGGCATCGAAGGATGGGCCGACCTCTGCATCCGAATACGCGGACGCAGTCGACACAGTACGAAATCTGTTCGCGGGAACATCCGACCTTGCGCTGCAACTGATGCGAGGCCGGGTCGAGGAACTGGCGGCCGCGGAGCTCTTCGAAAACGCAGCCCGCCAGCGCGACCGCACGGTCGCGCTGGCGCTCGCCCTACGGAAGATGCAACGTCTTTCCGCAGTGTGCACTCTCGACGAACTGGTCCTCGCCCGCCCCTCGTCGTGTGGGGGTTGGGATCTCGCGGTCGTACGAGCGGGTCGACTCGCTTCTGCAGGCACCGCGCGTCGAGGAGTCCATCCGATGTCGGTCGTCCGCGATCTGGTCCGGTCTGCCGGCACGGTGTCGCCCGAGCCGACTCCGTTGCGTGGCGCCTTCCCCGAAGAAGTTGCCCTGATCACGCGGTGGATCGAGAGCGACGGTGTTCGTATCGTCAGCTCGTCCGGTGGATACGCGGAACCCGTACACGGGGCGGGAGCGTGGGGGCCATGGTGCGAGCTCGCCACCGCCGAAACGCAGGTCGACACCGCCCGAGCGGAATACGAAGCGTCCACATAAGGTCGGGAGAAGATGTCTCGACACGTCTGACACCGAGAACCCCCGAAGAACGAGGACGCCCATGATCAACGCGATTGTTCTGATTCACGCCGAGGCCCAGCGAATCCCGGAAACCGCGCAAGCTGTCGCCGACATCTCGGGCATTGCCGAGGTGTACTCGTGCGCAGGTGACATCGATCTGATCGCCATCGTGCGCGTTCGCGACCACAGCGAAATCGCCCAGGTCGTGACCGAACGCATCAACAAGGTCGACGGCGTTGTTCGCACGGCCACACATATTGCGTTCCAGTCGTACTCGAGCGCCGACATCGAGGCAGGCTTCTCTCTCGGGGAGTGACTCCTACGAACCGAGCGTGGTGGTGAGTGCGGCCCAGGCCTTCAGAACCTCGGCCGCCTTCCCGCTGTCGATCGCGTGGGCGGCGGTCTCCACGCCCGCCGCGACGCCGTCTTCCAGGCTCAGCGTCCCGAGACTGTCTGCCGAGCTCGGCGTCCCGAGACTGTCTGCCGAGCTCGGCGTCCCGAGCCCACGCAAGGCGGCCAGTGCGCCGCCTGCGTTGAGCAGCACCGCATCACGAACCGGACCCTTCTCTCCCGCGAACACGCGACGCGCCACCGACGCGTTCAATTCCGCGTCACCGCCCCGCAGTTCGTCCAGTGACACCCGCTCGATCCCGATGTCCCGAGGGTCGAAGGTTCGCTGCGTGACCTCACCTGCCGAGACGATGCGCACCGTCGAGGTGGTGGACGTCGTCAGTTCGTCGAGACCGTCGTCACCCCGGACCACGAGCGCGGAGCTTCCCCGCCGAGCGAGAACGCCCGCGACAACCGGTCCGAGTTCTTCGAACGCGCAGCCGATGAGTCCGGCACGGGGGGAAGCCGGATTGGTGAGCGGCCCGAGCACGTTGAACACCGTCGGAATCCCGATCTCCTTGCGCGGGGCGGCAGCGAACCGCAGCGCAGGATGAAATACAGGGGCAAAGCAGAATCCGATTCCGACTTCGTTCACGCAGCGCGCCACCTCGTCGGGACCCAGGGCAATTCGAACCCCGAGTGCCTCCAGTACGTCCGCGCCGCCACTCTTGGACGATGCCGCCCGGTTTCCGTGCTTGACCACCCGCGCACCCGTGGCCGCGACGACCACGGCCGCCATCGTCGAGATGTTCACCGTGTTGGAGCGGTCGCCGCCCGTTCCCACGATGTCGACCACGTCATCGTCGACGCGCACCGGACGGGAGTGGGCCAGCATGGAACCGGCGAGACCCTCGAGTTCGGTGGGAGTCTCGCCCTTCATCTTCAGTGCGACGCCGAATGCCGCGATCTGGGCCGGGGTGGCGTTGTCCGCCATGATCTCGTCCATCGCCCAGCGCGCGTCGTCCACGGAGAGGTCTCGTCCCCCGGTCAACGTCCCCAACACCGAGGGCCACGTCCGAGTCTTCGTGTCGTCGACCGGACTACTGGTCGGGCTCTGCATGCGTACCGCCCCTCATCTCTGGTGATCTGGGTGTGTGTCGGATCCCGTGATGCGGAGCAGCCTATCCAGCGACCGACTCGGCATCGTCACGGACCGGTTGCAACGCGTCCCAACCCGTGACCACTCCGTCCAGTCGCTGAGCCAGACCGGCCATCCGGGAGCGTTCCTGCGAACAGTGAAGCGCATCGAGCAGTTGCACTCTCTGCAGAGTCAACGGAATCATCTCGTCGCCGGTAGCGCCTCCGTCCCCTGCACCGGGCGCAGCCGAGTAACCGTCTTGCGAAGCGACCGCGACGGCATCGTCGACTCGACCCCGTGTCAGCATCAGATGGTGACGCAGCACGGCCTTCTCGTCCGGCAACCACCGGGGCGACTCGGACGCTGCCCGGTCGAGTGCCGCCGAACACGCCTCGGCGTCGTCGGAACTCGACGCAACCACGACGAGATCCGGACGCGTAGGGTCGAGTTCTGGCGCCGGGGTGCGGCCGAACAGCCGACGTAACCACCCCTTGCGTTCATCGGTTGATCCCATGCGACAACTCTCTCACGACTCGCGACCTGGTGATTCGCAGCCCGAAGCCGGCATCCGCACCGTTCCGACGCGCCGATGTCGGACCCGAGTGGGCGCGTGTTACGACAAGGCGTCATACTTCCTTCTGTGACGAGCGCAGTAGGGACTTCAGGATCAGCAATCACCCAACGCGTGCACTCGCTGAACCGACCGAACATGGTCAGCGTTGGCACCATCGTGTGGTTGTCGAGTGAGCTCATGTTCTTCGCCGGGCTCTTCGCCATGTACTTCGTGGCGCGAGCACAGGCACCGGAAGGCGCGTGGCCGCCCGAGCCGACCGAGCTGAATCTGTGGCTCGCCGTTCCGGTGACCCTCGTTCTGATCGCGTCGTCCTTCACGTGCCAGCTGGGTGTTTTCGCCGCAGAGCGCGGTGATGTCTTCGGCCTTCGCCGCTGGTACGCGATCACCTTGGCAATGGGCACCTTCTTCGTGTGTGGCCAGGCGTACGAGTACATCCACCTCGTCGAGCACGGCACCACGATCTCCAGCAGCGTGTACGGCTCCGTCTTCTATATGACCACGGGCTTCCACGGTCTGCACGTCATCGGCGGTCTCGTCGCATTCGTATTCCTCATTCTCCGCACCAAGGTCAGCAAGTTCACCCCGGCACAGGCAACGGCAGCGATCGTCGTCTCGTACTACTGGCACTTCGTCGACATCGTGTGGATCGCATTGTTCGCCACTATCTATTTCATCCGTTGATCAGCTGAACGCAGCAGGCAGCCCCTGACGTCCAGTCCGTCCCGACATACCAAAGGGATACAGATGAGTTCATCCCCCCCTCCCACATCCGATTCCACGACGTCCGCACGTAAGGCTCGTCGGCAGCGGAAGCTGCGCAGGCGCGTCACCGGCGCCTTGGTCCTGATGATGGGACTGGTCAGCGCCGGTTTCCTTGCGGCGGCATTCACGCCGGAACCACAGGTCGCCACCGCGAACCAGGATCAGGCAGCCCTGATCCGTGAAGGAAAGCAGCTGTACGACACGTCCTGCATCACGTGCCACGGCGCGAACCTTCAGGGTGTTCAGGATCGCGGACCGAGCCTGATCGGGGTCGGCGAAGCAGCCGTCTACTTCCAGGTTTCGTCGGGACGTATGCCGGCAGCGCGCAACGAGGCGCAGGCCGAGCGCAAGCCACCGAAGTTCACCCCGTCGCAGACGGACGCCATCGGTGCCTACGTGCAGGCCAACGGCGGCGGCCCGACCGTCATCCGGGACGAGAACGGCGAGATCGCGCAGTCCTCCCTTCGTGGAGGCGACATCGGACGAGGCAGCGAGCTGTTCCGTCTAAACTGTGCGTCCTGCCACAACTTCACCGGTCGCGGCGGCGCACTCTCGTCCGGAAAGTTCGCGCCGATCCTCGATCCGGCAAGCGAGCAGCAGATTTACACCGCGATGGTCACGGGACCGCAGAACATGCCCAAGTTCTCCGACCGTCAGCTGACCATCGAGGAAAAGAAGGACATCATCGCCTACATCAAGACGGCTTCGGAGAGCAAACAGCCCGGTGGCCTCGGACTGGGCGGCTTCGGGCCGGCATCTGAGGGAATCGTGATGTGGGTCGTCGGAATCACCGCTGTCGTCGGTGCAGCATTGTGGATCGGAGCAAGGTCATGAGCGACGCTGGCCACTCGGGCGGCGCTACGCCTAAGAAGTACACGGACGAAGAGCTACAACAGCTCAGCCGTGACGAACTGGTCGAGCTGGGTACCAATCTCGACGGTGTGGACGTCGCCTACCGGCGCGATCGCTGGGCCGTCGAAGGCACCAAGGCCGAGAAGCGTGCCGAGCGTGCGGTCGCCTTCTGGTTCGGCCTCGCCGGTGTGTCCGGACTCGCATTCATTGCGATCTACCTCTTCTGGCCATGGGAGTACGCCGGTCAGGGCGAAGACACCTACGACGCCTACAGCCTGTACACGCCACTCATCGGTCTGACGTTGGGTCTCGCAATTCTCGGCGTCGGTGTCGGTGCGGTGCTCTTCACCAAGAAGTTCATCCCCGAAGAGGTCTCGATCCAGGATCGCCACGACGGCGGCTCTTCCGAAACCGACCGCAAGACGATCGTCGCCGAGCTCGGTGACTCATTGGAAACGTCGACTCTCGGTCGCCGCAAGGTCATCAAGCGCAGCCTCATCTTCGGTGGCGGCGCGCTCGGCATCGGCTTGCTGATGCCGCTCGGCGGATTGATCAAGAACCCGTGGGCCAAGGGCGACGACTCGCCGCTGTGGGTGTCCGGCTGGACCCCTCGCTACCCCGGCGAGACGATCTACCTTCGCCGCGACACGGGCCGACCGCACGATGTCGTGCTCGTTCGTCCGGAGGACCTCGACGCCGGATCCATGGAGACGGTGTTCCCCTTCCGCGAAGCTGATCGCGGTAACGATCACGCACTGCTCGAGTCGCTTCGCGGCATCCGCAATGCCACCATGCTCATTCGTCTGCGCACCGAGGACACCGCCAAGGTCGTCAAGCGGAAGGGTCAGGAGAGCTTCAACTACGGCGACTACTTCGCCTACTCGAAGATCTGCACCCACCTCGGCTGCCCGACGTCACTGTACGAGCAGCAGACCAACCGGATCCTCTGCCCGTGCCATCAGTCGCAGTTCGATGCGCTGACCTACTGCAAGCCGATATTCGGCCCTGCGGCTCGTGCACTTCCGCAGTTGCCCATTACAGTGAATGAAGAGGGCTTCCTGGTCGCCAGAGGCGACTACATCGAAGCACTCGGCCCGGCATTTTGGGAGCGTCGACCGTGAGTACAACAACGCAGTCAAAAGCAGCGACCATTGCCGCCGGCCAGGCCGAAGCTATGGACTCGCGCTACCACCTCGCGGCAGGTATGCGCCGTCAGATCAACAAGGTCTTCCCGACGCACTGGTCGTTCCTGCTCGGTGAGATCGCGCTCTACAGCTTCGTCATTCTGCTCATCTCCGGCGTCTACCTGACGCTGTTCTTCGACCCGTCGATTGCGCACGTCGTGTACGACGGTGCGTACGAGCCGTTGCGCGGCGTCACCATGTCCCGCGCCTACGAGACCACGCTGAACATTTCGTTCGAAGTTCGCGGCGGACTGTTCGTCAGGCAGATCCACCACTGGGCAGCGTTGATGTTCGCGGCGTCGATCATCGTGCACCTGCTTCGCATCTTCTTCACGGGCGCTTTCCGTCGCCCGCGTGAAGCGAACTGGGTCATCGGCTGCCTGCTGCTGATCCTGGCGATGTTCGAGGGATTCTTCGGTTACACCATCCCCGACGACCTTCTGTCGGGCACGGGCCTGCGCGCCGCATTCTCCGGCATCACGATGAGCATCCCGATCGTCGGTACCTGGTTGCACTGGCTGATCTTCGACGGCGACTTCCCCGGCGAGCTGATCATTCCGCGTCTGTACGTCGCACACGTGCTGCTCCTGCCGGGCATCATCCTCGCCCTCATCGCAGGCCACCTCGCGCTCGTCTGGTATCAGAAGCACACGCAGTTCCCCGGCCCCGGCCGCACCGAGAACAACGTCGTCGGCGTCCGCATTCTCCCGGTGTTCGCCGTCAAGTCCGGTGCGTTCTTCGCCGTCACCTTCGGCATCCTCGCGATCATGGGCGGTGTACTCCAGATCAACCCGGTGTGGAACATCGGACCGTACAACCCGTCTCAGGTCTCTGCCGGCTCCCAGCCCGACATCTACATGATGTGGACGGACGGCCTGGCCCGCCTGTGGCCCGCGTGGGAGATCTATCTGTTCGACCGGTACACCATTCCTGCCGTGTTCGCGGTGGCGTTGATCATGGGTCTCGTGTTCACGGTCCTGATCGCCTACCCGTGGATCGAGAAGCGTCTGACCAAGGATGATGCGCATCACAACCTGTTGCAGCGTCCGCGTGACGTTCCGGTGCGTACCGCAATCGGCGCGATGGCCATCACGTTCTACGTGGTCCTCACGGTGTCGTGCATCAACGACATCATTGCGTACAAGTTCGCGATCTCGCTCAATGCGATGACGTGGATCGGCCGCATCGGAATGGTGATTCTGCCTCCGATCGCGTACTTCGTGGCCTACCGCTTCTGCATCGGTTTGCAGCGCAGTGACCGGGAGGTTCTCGAGCACGGCATCGAAACTGGTGTCATCAAGCGGATGCCGAACGGTCAGTACATCGAGATTCACCAGCCGCTCGGTGAGGTCGACGACCACGGGCACCCGATCCCACTCGCCTACCAGGGGGCTGCTGTTCCGAAGAAGATGAACAAGCTCGGTTCCGCCGGCAAACCCGGCTCCGGCAGTCTCGTCAAGGCCGACCCGGCCGAGGAAAGTGCCGCACTCGAAGCCGCCGAGCACGCGGGCGAGCACGAGCAGTTGAAGATGCTGACCGAGTACCAGGACCGTATCCACGGAAACGGCGACGTCGACAACGGAGACGACACCGACGGGCGATCTGACTAGCTCGCCCGAGAAGCACAACAGCGAGGGCCTCGAACCAATGTGGTTCGAGGCCCTCGCTCGTTGCATCAGACGGCTGTTACAGCAGTCCCATGAAAGCCCCTGACGGCCTCATAGCTGTCCGGACACCCAACACCACCACCGGTGCCTGGCCACTCCCCTGCTGCATTCGGGCCGACACGGACGGCGGGCCGCACCGATCACGCTGCACGTTGCCGCTCCCTACTCGATGAGCGCATGCCACAGGTGAGAACCAACAGGGTCGACACTGAACTCCGGCCATGGCTGGTGGGGTGATCTTCGACTGCGATGGTGTGCTCGTGGACAGTGAGCGCCTGTCGAACCGGGTGTTTGCAGATATGCTGACGCGACTCGGGTTGCCGACGAGTACGGCTTCCGCCATGCGCGACTACATGGGCAGCTCGATCGCGGACGCCACTTCCGCAGGGGAAGAGCGGCTCGGTCGGCCACTGCCCGAATACTTCTGGCCCGACTACGCCGCCAAGTGCTTCGCACGGGAACTGCGCCCGGTGCCCGGAATCGAGGCCGCCCTTGACCGGATCGACGTCCCGGCATGCGTCGCCTCCAGTAGCTCCCCCGAAAAGATTCGATTCACTCTCGGGCACACACTGGCCTGCTGAAACGATTCGACGGGCGACTCTTCAGTACCACCGAGGTCGCGAATGGCAAACCGGCTCCTGACCTGTTCGTGCACACGGTACTCGCCTATGCCGGTCACGCCACGCTCGAAGACCGCCTCGCAGCGGCAGGCGGGAGCGTCTTTCACGACATGGCCAACTTGCCCGAACTGATCAGCGACATCCTTCGACGGTGAATTTCGCCGGATACGACGGAGGCGCCGAACCCTGGGTGGGATTCGGCGCCTCTGAGTGCGTGTGTAACGCGTGAACTCAGTGCTTCTCGGGTCCTACGTGGTATTCGAAGACCAGACCCGCTGCAGCGGCGATCACGGCCACGGCGGCCGCCGCAATCAGCCACGGCTCGAAGAATGCCAGACCGACGGCCGACAGAGCCGCGGCCGCAGCCAGCAGGATCGGCCAGTAGCTTCCGGGGCTGAAGAAGCCCAGGTCGCCCGCACCGTCGGCGACCTCTGCATCTTCGTAGTCCTCGGGACGCGTGTCGAGTCGGCGCGCAACGAAGCGGAAGTAGGTGCCGATGATCAGCGTCAGGCCCGCAGATAAGCAGATGGCGGTGAGGCCGGCCCATTCGATGCCGGTCCGTGACAGCGCGGTGAACACGCCGTACACGATCGCGACGAGAATGAAGAATACCGTCAGGATCTCGAAGAGCTTTGCTTCGATCTTCATATCAGCACTTGTCCTTGGTCAGTGATAATCGGCGTCCGTGATAACCAGCGGGCTCAGTTGCCCTCGGCAACGGTTGCCTGACGGTACTCACGGTCGGTGTTGAACGGCGTGGTGGACGTGGCAATCGGAGATTCCTCGATCTCCGCCAGCGCCTGCGCATTGCTCATGCCCTGGCCGCCGTCCTCCGCCGGCTTGCGGAGTTCGATGTACTGGGCGAACTTCTCGGGGCTCACGGCGCGAACCTCGAAGTTCATCATCGCGTGGTAGGTGCCGCACATCTCCGCACACCGTCCGACGAATGCACCTTCTTCCTCGATCTCGCTGATCTGGAAGACGTTGTCGGAGTGGTTTGCCTTCGGGTTCGGATTGACATCCCGCTTGAACAGGAATTCGGGAACCCAGAAGGCGTGGATGACGTCCGACGAGGCCAGTTCGAACTGGATGCTCTTGCCGGTCGGCAGAACGAGAACCGGGATCTCCTGGCTGGTGCCGACGGTCTCGATCTTGTTGTAGTTCAGGTACGACAGGTCCTGGGGGTCCTTGCCGTGAACGGCGCCGGGCAGCGAGTGCTCGCCTTCCGGTGCGGCGTTCGACTCCACGGCAGCCTGGGCTTCCTCGTCGACACCGTCGTACTCGGGTTCACCCTCGCGAAGATCGATGGTCTGGTATCCGAACTTCCAGTTCCACTGGAAGGCCGTAACATCGACCACGACGTTCGGGTTGTCGTCCTTCTTCAGCACGTCGTTCTGTACGACCACGGTGAAGTAGAACAGCACCGCGATGATCAGGAATGGAACGGCGGTGTACGCCAATTCCAACGGCACGTTGTATGCCGTCTGACGCGGGAACTCGGGCGAGTTCTTCTTCTTGCGGTGGAAGAGCACCGTCCAGAAGATCAGGCCCCACACCAGCACGCCCATTGCAAGCGCCGCGATGACCGACCATGTCCAGAGCTCGCGCATGCGCGTCGCCTCCGGGGTGATGCCTGACGGCCACCCGAAACGAAGCACCTCGTTGTCGATGGAGCAACCCGACAGCAGCAAGGCAGTGATGCCCACAGTTACTGCCAACGTCGCCCGCCGAAGGATCCGACCTTGCGCCACGTTCACGCCTTCCTGATCGCACAGATTCCATCAGGGCACACCCGAAAGGAAGGCCCAATTACTACGCAGCGTAGACCAAAGCCGGGCGCCGTCCACTCTCAGGGTCGCACTCGTGTCGTCGCATGCCCTGGCAGGCCCTCGAGAATATCTGCGGCATACTTTCCCGGAGAGTTCCTGTCATCTCCACTCGGTGGAGCGCTATTCCAATTCTGAATCGAGGTACCGGACGCTGTGTGCGGACTGCTCGGGCTACTGACCTCCGGCGAGACCAGCGAAAATGCCGTTTCGCAAGTCGATCAGGCAATGCATTGCCTGCGCCATCGCGGACCGGACGAGCATGGGACGTGGCACGACGACCACATCGTCTTCGGGTTCAACCGGTTGTCGATCATCGACATCGAACATTCACACCAGCCTCTGCGCTGGGGCCCCGAGGAATCGCCGGAGCGGTACGCGCTGACCTTCAACGGTGAGATCTACAACTATCTGGAAATCCGCGCCGAGTTGACCGAACAGTTCGGAGCGCGCTTCGAGACGGAAGGTGACAGCGAGGCCATCGTCGCCGCCTATCACTTCTGGGGTGAGGACGCGGTTCGCCGATTGCGCGGGATGTTCGCCTTCGCGATCTGGGATACCCAGAACCGTGAACTGTTCATCGCACGGGATCCGTTCGGTATCAAGCCTCTGTTCCTCGCGACCGGCGCAGGCGGAACCGCGTTCGGCAGCGAGAAGAAGAGCCTGCTCGAGCTGTCCGACCTGATCGGCATCGGCCGCGAACTCGACCCACGGGCGATCGAGCACTACACGGTGTTGCAGTACGTGCCGGAGCCCGAGAGCCTGCACAAGCAGATTCGCCGGTTGGAGTCGGGCAGCTACGCGCGGGTTCGTCCCGGCGAACAGCCGACGATCACCCGCTACTTCGACCCCACCTTTCCGGTTCGTCCGTTCTCGCCGGGTACCGAGAACGCCCGATACGGGAAGATCGCCGAAGCCCTCGAAGATTCCGTTGCCAAGCACATGCGGGCAGACGTCACCGTCGGCTCGTTTCTGTCCGGTGGCATCGACTCGACGGCCATCGCTGCGCTGGCGATGCGTCACAACCCGAACCTGATCACGTTCACGACCGGCTTCGAGCGCGAGGGCTACTCGGAGGTCGATGTGGCAGCCGAGTCTGCCGAGGCCATCGGCGCTCGACACGTCGTCAAGGTGGTCAGCCCCGCCGAGTTCGCGGCGGCGATCCCGGAGATCGTCTGGTATCTCGACGACCCCGTTGCAGACCCTGCATTGGTTCCGCTCTGGTTTGTGGCGAAGGAAGCCCGCAAGCACGTGAAGGTAGTGCTGTCGGGTGAAGGTGCGGACGAACTGTTCGGCGGCTACACCATCTACCGCGAACCGTTGTCGTTGAAGCCGTTCGAGCGCCTTCCCGGTGGTCTCCGAAAGGCGGCGGGTCGACTCTCCGAACGAATCCCGGAGGGCACCCGCGGCAAGAGTCTTCTGCACCGGGGTTCGATGCCGCTCGAGGAGCGCTACTACGGCAATGCGCGCAGTTTCAGCGATGCGCAGTTGCGCTCGGTTCTGCGGGATTTCCGGCCCGAGTGGACGCACCAGGACGTCACCGCACCGATCTATGCGCGCTCTCAGGGCTGGGATCCGGTTGCGCGCATGCAGCACCTCGACCTGTTCACGTGGTTGCGTGGCGACATTCTGGTCAAGGCCGACAAGATGACGATGGCGAACTCGCTCGAATTGCGTGTTCCTTTCCTCGACCCCGAAGTGTTCGCCGTGGCATCCCAGGTGCCGCTCGAGCAGAAGATCACCAAGAGCACCACCAAATACGCGCTCCGTCAGGCTTTGGAAGGCATCGTTCCGCCCCACGTGCTGCACCGCGCGAAGCTCGGGTTCCCGGTGCCGCTGCGTCATTGGCTCGCCGGTACCGAGTTGTTCGACTGGGCGCACCAGCAAATCGCGGATTCGAACACGGACCACCTATTCGACAAGGCCGTGGTGACGAAGATGCTGAACGACCACCGCGATGGCGTGTCCGATCACAGCCGGCGCCTGTGGACGATCCTCACGTTCATGGTGTGGCACGGAATCTTCGTCGAAAAGCGCATCGTGCCGGAGATCTCCGAGCCGGCCTACCCGGTATCCCTCTGAACCTCTGTGCGTGGTCTGCGAGTCCAGAGACTCGTCGACCACGCACAGAGAGCGAAGCCCTTACGGAAGAATCGTCGCAATCTCGTCGGCCGCTGCGGCGCCGTATGCGTCGCTGAGCCGCTTCAGAGCCTCGTCCTTGTCGAACGTCCACTCCTGAGTTCCGACTGTCTCGAGCACGAGAACAGCAACCAGCGAACCGAGCTGAGCAGCCCGCTCGAACCCGAGGCCTGCGCGATGTGCGAGCAGGAATCCTGCCCGGAAACCGTCGCCGACTCCGGTGGGGTCGACCTTTCCGTTCTCGGGAACGACGCCGACTCGGGTGACGTTGCCGTCTGCGTCCACGATCTCGACTCCATTGGCGCCGAGGGTGGTGACACGCACCTTCACCTGTGCGCGAATCTGTTCCTCGGTTTGGCCGGTCTTCTGCTGGAGCAGCCCCCACTCGTACTCGTTGGTGAAGAGGTACTCGGCGCCGCCGATCAGTTTGGCAGCGTCGTCGCCACTCAACCGGGCCAACTGCTGGGACGGGTCGGCGGCGAACGGAATGTTGTTCCGGCGGCATTCCTCCGTGTGGAGGATCATCGCTTCGGGATCATTGGCGCCGATGAGAACGAGATCCGGGGTGTCCTTCGACACGTCCGCCAACGAGATCTCACGAGCTTCGCCCATCGCCCCTGGGTAGAAGGAGGCGATCTGCGCCATGTCCTCGTCGGTGGTGCACACGAAACGAGCCGTGTGTGCACTGGTCGACGTACGAACACCGCCACAATCGACACCGTTCGACTCGAGCCACTGGCGGTACTCGGCGAAATCGGCGCCGACCGCGCCGACCAGAACCGGAGCACCACCGAGCACGCCCATGGCGTACGCGATGTTGCCGCCGACCCCGCCACGACGCACCACGAGGTCGTCCACCAGGAAGCTCAGCGAGATGTGGCTGAGTTGATCGGCGACCAACTGTTCGGAGAAGCGGCCGGAGAACTGCATCAAATGGTCGGTGGCGATGGAGCCGGATACCGCAATGGTCACGGGCGGATGCCTTTCAGCGAGACGGACAGAGACCCCTCACCGTACCCGGCGGACAGGCGGTCATCCTCATACGATGCTCCGGAGAAGACGAAACGCGAGGCCGCTGTTCGGCCTCGCGTCTCGGTGGCTGTTTCGACTCAGTTGAACGAGTCGCCACAGGCGCACGAACCCGTGGCCTGGGGGTTGTCGATCGTGAAGCCTTGCTTCTCGATGGTGTCCACGAAGTCGATGGATGCGCCCTCGACATACGGGGCACTCATACGGTCGACCGCGAGGCTGACCCCACCGAAGTCGACAACCAGGTCGCCGTCCAGGTTGCGGTCGTCGAAAAAGAGCTGGTAGCGCAGACCTGCGCAACCACCGGGCTGCACAGCGATACGCAATGCGAGATCGTCTCGGCCTTCCTGGTCGAGAAGCGCCTTCGCCTTCGAGGCCGCGGCCTCGGTCATCTTCACGCCGTGGACGTCGGTCTCGTTCTGCACAGTCATGGGCTCTCCCTCTAGTTCGTACCAACGCGTGAACGCTTCAACGGTACTTCGCGCCGATCTTATTCCCGGGTCATCTGCCCGTGATCAATCCCGACAGCCCTGCCAGGACACCACCAAGCGGTCCCTCCCATCGTATCGGACGGATCGCTCGTGTCACGCCTCGCAAACCGACGCGCTCATTCAATAGTCCCTCGCGGTCAGTTCCGCGAGGGACTTCAGGTGCCGCGGAGCGTCGGCCATGGCAGCGCCGATGGACCCGGCGATTCCGGCGAGCGAACGTGCGTCGCCGATTCCCGCTGCCGCAAGGACCACCGTGTCGAGGTCCACCTGACCGGCCAGTACGACCACAGGTATCGTAAACGACCGCGCGCGACGGGCCAGCGCGACCACCACCTTGCCGTGCAGAGATTGCCGGTCCAGTCGTCCTTCGCCGGTGATCACCAAGTCCGCTGCGCGGATCGCCTCGTCCTGCGAGGTCCGTTCGGCCACCACGTCCGCACCGGAGACGCGCGCTGCACCGAGAGCAAGCAGGACAGCCCCGAGACCGCCTGCTGCCCCAGCTCCCGGGAGGGAATCGATTTGCCTGCCGGCCACCCGTGCGAGTTGGCGCGCCCATTCGATGTTCTCGTCCTCGAGCAGTGCCACGGTGGCACCGTCCGCACCCTTCTGCGGTCCGAAAACGTAGGCCGCTCCGTCGGTGCCGACCAGCGGATTCTCGACGTCTGTCGCGGCTACGACACGCACCCCCGACAACGTGTCGCGTGCAGCATCGAGGCCACCGAGTGCCGCAACGAATCCGCGACCGCCGTCGGTGCACGCGCTACCACCCAGACCCACGACGATCTGGGTCGCACCTGCGTCCACCGCGGCCCCGACCAGCTGACCCACTCCCCTGCTGTGTGCTGCCAGCGCGGTTCCTGGCGACGGCTTCTCACCCAGAAGGTGCAGCCCGCAGGCCTGCGCAGACTCGATGTATGCCACGAGTCCGCTTTCACCGTCATCGAGGAGCCATTTCGCACGCACACGGGAATCGACGGGGCCGTCCACGTCGACTTCACGAACGGAACCGATCGCCTGCGACAGCACGTCGACGAATCCGGGACCTCCATCCGAGCACGGCGCCTTCACCAATTCGTCAGTCGGTCGTGCGGCGTGCCATCCCTCCGCGATCACGGAGGCTGCAACCGCCGCAGTCAGCGTGCCTCCGTACGAGTCGGGGGCGATCAGTACGCGCATCGCGAAAGTGTACGGCCAGTTTCCCCCGGCGCCGGGTCATCCCATAACCTGGAACGGTGAAACTGCTACGCCGAGGCGATTCGGACAAGCCGAACAAACCAGACGTCGAGGTCACCGAGACCACTGCGACCGAGGAGCCCTCGACACCCGCACGTGTCGGGAAGGGTCGGCCGACTCCGAAACGCCGAGACGCCGAAGGCAAGCGCCGCGGCCCGGTCGCGCCGGCACCGATGACCGCAAAAGAGGCGCGCGCCCGCAAGAAGGCGACCAAAGGCAGCAAAGAGGAACGGAAGGTCGCCGCGGCGGAGCGTCGCGCGAACGCCCAGGAACGTCGCGCCCGCATGCTCGCCGGTGACGACAAGTACTTACTCCCCCGCGACAAGGGCCCGGTGCGCGCGTACGTACGCGACATCATCGATGCGCGCCGCAACCTCGTCGGGCTCTTCATGCCGTTGGCCCTGGTGCTGATCATGACCATGTTCGTCACCCCGGAACTGCAGGCGATCATCACGCTGGCCATGCTGGTGATGATGGTGTTCATGGCCGTTGAAGGCGTTTACCTCGGCCGTCTCGTCAACAGCCGCGTTCGCACCCGCTTCCCGGACACGCCGGACGGCGGATTCAAACTCGGCTGGTACGCATTCGTACGCGCGTCACAGATCCGGAAGTTGCGCGCGCCCAAGCCGCGCGTGCGCCCCGGCGACGCCATCTGACCGACATGCATCGGTGACGACCGGACGACTGTGCGCATTGATAGCGTCTGACCTTGTGGCAAATTCCGCGCATTCTCGCGACTCTGCCGAGCACCTGCGCGACGACCGCACCCCCGGTGTGCGGACTCTCGTGCTGGGGGGTGCACGGTCGGGAAAATCGGCTCACGCCGAATCACTCTTCGCTGCGCTACCGGATGCCGTGGGTGTGCGATACCTCGCCACTGCACGACGCCGCCCGGGCGACGCCGACTGGCAAGACCGCATCGACGGCCATCGGCGACGGCGGCCCGTCCATTGGACTCTTGTCGAGACAGCACATCGCGGCGGGCTCGTCGAGGAACTGACGCGCACAGATTGGTCCGCGACTCTCGTCGACGATCTCGGCACCTGGCTGACCGACGTGATCGACCAGGCCGATGCCTGGGACCGCCCGAGGGGCACCGTCGCCGCCGACCTCGACGCACTCGTCGACCGGGTTCGCACCTACCCACACGACCTCGTTCTGGTGACGCCGGAAGTGGGGTTGGCCGTCGTGCCCGAGTCACGATCGGGAAGACTGTTCCGTGACGAGATCGGCGCTCTCAACGCACGTCTGGCACACGAGTGTGATCGGGTCGTGCTGATCGTGGCAGGCTTGCCCCTTATTTTGAAGGACTTGTCTTGAAGGACTCGTCATATCCAACGGAAGGCCGAAGTTGAGCGCGAACGCCGCGAGTTTCGAACCCGTCTCCCCACCCGATCGTGAGATACTCGATCAAGCTCGCGCACGTCAGTCGATCTTGACGAAACCCGCCGACTCGTTGGGACGACTCGAGACCCTGGCCTGCTGGGCTTCCGCCTGCCAAGGGCAGTGCCCGCCGCACCCCCTCACCCGACCACGCGTCGTGATTTTCGCAGGTGATCACGGTGTCGCACAAAGCGGTGTGTCGGCGTACCCAGCAGAGGTCACCGCCCAGATGGTGGCGAACATCGCATCCGGTGGTGCCGCCGTGAACACCCTCTCCGCGACGGCCGGTGCCGGCGTTCGGGTCGTCGACCTCGCCGTGGACGCCGACACCGCACCCGAAGTCTCCACATTCAAGGTTCGGCGTTCCTCGGGGGCCATCGATGTAGAGGACGCGTTGACGCACGAGGAGACATTGCAGGCCATCGCTGCGGGCCGCGCCATCGCCGACGACGAGATCGATTCCGGCGCGGACCTTCTCATCGCGGGCGACATGGGCATCGGTAACACCACGCCCGCCACTGTCCTGATCGCAGCAATCACCGACACCGAACCGGTTGCGGCGGTCGGTCGTGGCACCGGCATCGACGACGCCGGCTGGATCCGCAAGACCGCCGCCATTCGCGACGCCATGCGACGCGCACGCCCCCACGCCCGCGACACCGTCGCACTGCTCGCCACCGTGTCCGGAGCCGATATCGCAGCAATGTCCGGGTTCTTGGCTCAGGCGTCCGCGCGGCGCACACCGGTCATTCTCGATGGGGTCGTGGTCACCGCCGCTGCCATGGTCGCCGAAGAACTCGCGCACGGCGCCCGCGAGTGGTGGCTCGCCGGACACCGCTCCACCGAACCGGCACACACGATCGCGCTCAAACATCTGCAACTGGATCCGCTCCTCGAGTTCGATATGCGGCTCGGCGAGGGCTCCGGCGCAGTCACTGCGCTCCCGATTCTGCAGGCGGCCATCGGCACGCTCGCGAACATGGCCACCTTCACGGAGGCAGGCGTCGCCACCGAAACCGACGCGGATTGACGATGACCGTCCCTGTGTCCGGTGTGCAGCTGGCGTTCTCGTGGCTCACCGTGCTTCCGGTGCGTGGACCCGGCACGGTGGACAAGAACGCCGCAGCACGTGCCATAGCGGCGGCTCCGGTCACCGGTGCCGTGCTCGGCGTAGGCGCCGCCGCGTTGCTGTGGCTACTCACCAACACCGGTCTTCCCCCCACGATCGCAGGCCTACTCGCGGTGGCGGCGCACGCGCTCGTCACCCGCGGAATGCACATCGACGGAC
The DNA here is from genome assembly GCF_055231015.1 of Rhodococcus quanlei. Taxonomy (NCBI): domain Bacteria; kingdom Bacillati; phylum Actinomycetota; class Actinomycetes; order Mycobacteriales; family Nocardiaceae; genus Rhodococcus; species Rhodococcus quanlei. The sequence goes on from NZ_JBUYWD010000010.1 coordinate 47,369, forward strand.
TGTCCGACACCTTCGACGGACTCGGATGCTACGGCTCCCCCGAGCGAGCGCGCGAAGTCATGCACAGCGGCGGCGCCGGCCCGTTCGGTGTCGTCGCGCTCGTCGTGTGTCTGGGACTGCAGGCATTGAGCCTGGGCATCCTGGCCGCGGACGATCGCTGGATCGCCGTCGCGGTTGCGATCTTCGTCGGACGTGTCGCAGTCGTGATTGCCTGCCGCCGCGGCGTACCGGCGGCCACCGATCACGGATTCGGCGCCTTGGTTGCGGGGACACAGAATCGCTGGAGCATCGGGCTGTGGTGTGCGGCCGCTCTACTCGTGTCAGCTGGAGCCGCGACTCCGATCTGGTGCGGACCACTGGTCACGGCCGGGGTCCTGGCGCTTGCCATTCCACTCGTTCGCCACTGCGTGCGACGCTTCGGCGGATTGAACGGGGACGTCTTGGGCGCCACCCTCGAGCTGACCGTCACCGCCCTGCTCGTGACAATGGCCACCACCAGTTGACGCCGGAGTCAGCTACATCAGCGCAGCTTGGTCATCCAGCCGTGAATATCTGCGAACGTGCCACGCTGGATGCCGGTGAGTGTGTCGCGCAAAGCCATGGTCACCTCGCCGGGCTCGCCGTCGGCGATGGTGAACTCACCCGACTCCGACTTGACGCGCCCGACCGGGGTGATGACCGCTGCCGTTCCACACGCGAACACCTCGGTGATCTCTCCGGATGCACTCTTGGTGCGTAGTTCTTCGGTGCTGATCTTGCGTTCCTCGACGGCGAAACCGGAATCGGTGGCGAGACTCAGTAGCGAATCACGAGTGATACCCGGAAGCAGCGAGCCGGAGAGCGCCGGGGTGACCAGACGCGCGTCCGAGCCGGATCCGAACACGAAGAACAGGTTCATGCCACCCATCTCCTCGACGTACGAACGCTCGACGGCGTCGAGCCACACCACCTGATCGCATCCCTGTTCCGCTGCCTGGGCCTGCGCAAGAAGTGAGGCCGCGTAGTTGCCGGCAAACTTGGCCGCGCCCGTTCCGCCCGGCGCGGCGCGCACGTATTCGGTCGAGAGCCACACGCTGACCGGGTGAACACCGCGAGGAAAGTACGCGCCGGCGGGCGACGCGATCAGCTGGAACCGATACTCGTTTGCCGGGCGCACACCCAGACCCGCCTCGGTCGAGAACATGAACGGGCGCAGATACAGGGCGTCTTCGCCACCGGCAGCAGGCACCCACTCGTGATCGACCTCGAGCAACTCGAGGATGGACTGCACGAACGTTTCGCTCGGGAGTTCGGGCATCGCCAGCCGCCGGGCGGACGTCGCGAACCGCTCTGCATTCGACTCGATACGGAACGACGAGATCGCACCGTCTGCCTGCCGGTAGGCCTTGAGTCCTTCGAAGATCGCCTGCCCGTAGTGCAACACCATCGCCGCAGGATCTAGCGACAGCTGACCATACGGCTCGACACGAGCATCATGCCAGCCCTTACCCGCCGAATAGTCGATGGACACCATGTGGTCCGTGAAGTACCGACCGAAACCCGGGGCGTCCAGAATTTCCTTCCGCGCCTGCGCCGAAGCGGGCGAGGGATGCTGGACACGGACGAATTCGGAGGCACCTGTCATGCGGGTGATCCTATCGAACGATTCCGACGCCCCTACTTCGTGTTGACGTCAACGAACGGCGGCGAGACCACTTCGCATCGCAGCGCACGTCCACGCACGTCGACCTCGACCTGATCACCGGCGGCGATTTCCGCAGACGCGTCGATCAGTGCGAGAGCGATTCCGACCTTCAACGTAGGCGAGAAGGTTCCCGACGTACTCTCGCCGATGGTCGCACCGTCGCGCAGAACCGATTGTCCGGCGCGCAGCACGCCGCGGTCGAGAGCCTTGATTCCCCACAGTTTCCGCGTCGGCCCGGCCGCCTTCTCGTCCACGAGGGTCTCCCGGCCCCAGAACTTCGGCTTCTTCCAGCCGACGGCCCACCCGCAGCGCGCTTCGAGCGGAGAGATCTCGAGCGAAAGTTCGTGTCCGTGGAGCGGGTACCCCATCTCGGTCCGCAAGGTGTCGCGGGCACCGAGCCCCGCGACCTGACCGCCTTCGGCACGAACGCCGTCGACCAGCGCCTCGAACAGGGCCTTGCTGTCGTCCCAACGCGGAAGGAGCTCGTACCCCACCTCGCCGGTGTAGCCGCTGCGGCAGACGCGCACCGGAAGACCGTTCCAGGTGGCGTCCGCAAAGCCCATGTATTCGATGTCGGTCGGTATCCCGAGCGCGGTGAGAACCTCCACGGACTTCGGGCCCTGGACGGCGAGAACGCCGAACTCTCGGTGCCGATCGACCACCGAGACTCCCTCCGGCGCCTGCGCTTGCAATGCCGCCACGACGTCGGCGGTATTCGCGGCGTTCGGCACGAGGAAGACCTCCTCAGGACCCACGTAGTAGGCGATCAGGTCGTCGATCACTCCGCCCGAAGGGGTGCAGCACAGCGTGTACTGAGCCTTACCCGGACCGATCTTCTTCAGGTCGTTGGTGAGAGCCCCATTGACGAACTCGGCCGCACCGGGACCGGACACGAGCGCCTTGCCGAGATGACTGACGTCGAACACCCCGACCGTCTCTCGAACGGCAGTGTGCTCGGCGACCACGCCGGCGTACGACACCGGCATCTCCCACCCTCCGAAAGGTGCGAACGTCGCACCCAGGTCGACGTGAGAGGAGTGCAGCGGCCCTTGCAACAACTGGTCGTCGGTCATGCGTGCCAACCTATCGGACCTCACGCCGGCGCTGCATCCGGTTCCGCGACGGACCGTGGGGGCGGGACTAGCATCGGTGCGTCGGGTACACCCGACGCAGGCCCCGTATCCGACAACGATTCAGGAGACACAGTGAGCACTTACACACCCCGACCACTCGGACCCACACTCGCGTTGGCGGGCAGCGTCGGGAAGCGTGCGGACGTGTTGGTGATCGGCCTGACCAAGTCCGCTGACGGCCCCGAACTAGCACTGGCCGAAGGAGTCGTCGACGACAAGATTCTGTCAGGGCTTCTCGACGACCTCGTTCGCGTCGGCGCTACCGGGGGCGCCGAGGAGATCACGAGAGTCCCCGCCCCCGAATCGTTGCCGGTGGACAGTGTCCTCGCCGTCGGATTGGGCGCGGCTGACGCGCTCGACGCCGAACAGATCCGCAAGTCAGCGGGCGCGGCAGCCCGCAGCATCAAGGGCGGCGGCACCGCCGCCACGACGCTGTCGATCCTCGACCTTGCTGCCGCGGCGGAGGGCTTCGCGCTCGGTGCTTACGCGTTTCACGAGTACCGGTCCGCCAAATCCGCACCCGGTCCGGATGCGGGCCCGCTCGGCGCAGTCGAACTCCTCGTGACCGCACCGAAGGACAACAGCGCCAAGGGGGCTCTGGAGCGTTCCACCGCGATCGCCAAGGCTGTCGCGACGGCACGCGAGTTCGTCAACACACCACCGAGCCACCTCTTCCCTGCCGAATTCGCCGATCGGGCACGTGCTCTCGGCGCGGCCGCGGACATGAAGGTCGAGGTCCTCGACGAAAAGGCGCTCGAGAAGAACGGATACGGCGGGATTCTGGGAGTCGGCAAGGGCTCGTCTCGGCCCCCTCGCCTCGTTCGGCTGTCCTACTCGTCGAAGAAGAAGGGTGCACCGAAGGTCGCCCTCGTCGGCAAAGGCATCACCTTCGACACCGGCGGTATCTCCATCAAGCCGGCAGCGAGCATGGAGAACATGACCTCCGACATGGGCGGTGCCGCAGCCGTGATCGCCACTGTGGTCCTCGCAGCAGAGCTCGGGGTTCCGGTCGATGTCACCGCGACCGTGCCGATGGCGGAGAACATGCCGTCGTCCACGGCGCAGCGTCCCGGCGACGTCCTGACCCAATACGGCGGCACCACCGTCGAGGTCATCAATACCGACGCGGAGGGACGACTCATCCTTGCGGACGCGATCGTGCGCGCGTGCGAGGACGACCCCGACTACCTGATCGACACGGCAACCCTCACCGGCGCGCAGATGGTGGCGCTCGGTACCCGCACCCCGGGTGTCATGGGCACCGACCAGTTCCGTGATCGCGTCGCCCAGGTGTCACAGCACGTCGGCGAGAACGGCTGGGCGATGCCCTTCCCCGGCGAACTGCGGGCAGACCTCGACTCGAAGGTCGCAGACCTTGCGAACGTCACCAATCAGCGCTGGGGCGGAATGCTCGTGGCGGGCATCTATCTGAAGGAGTTCGTCTCCGACAGTGTGCAGTGGGCTCATATCGACGTCGCCGGCCCCGCATACAACACGGCCGGACCGTGGGGATACACAGGTAAGGGTGGCACCGGCGTGCCGGTACGCACCATGATCAGCGTCATCGAGGACATCGCCGTCAACGGCTGACCCTCTGCGGGCGGGACTTCGTCGTCAGAGTTCGCTCTCGCGCTGCCGCTTTCGTTCTATGCGGCGCCGCGCATCGAAGTCCCGCATCCGCTGGGGGTAGCCCGTTTTCCGGACGTCGTAGACCGGAATGTGCAAGTCCTTGCCAAGCTTGCGGGCCCCCTGCTCCCCGCCTACGTGACGACGCGTCCATTCACCGTCCGCCGCGACCAGCACCACCGTCACCCGGGTCACGGTGGTCTCGGGTTCCACATACGCCTCGACACCGACGTGGGTATGCGTCCACTGCGCCAGATATGCGGCGTCACCCGTCGCGGTCTGTGCAGACGCGCGCACCTTCCGCGAGATCCGGTCGAACAGTCCCACGCCGCGCCTCCTGACGATCGATTGCGAAACATGCCGGTCATTCAAGTTTGCCAGCATGTCGGCAGATGTTACGGCGGTCGTGATGCTACCGGCCGGTAGCGTGAATGTGAGATCGATCCAATTTGCGACACGGTCACCCTCGTCGGACCCGATCGAGGCAACAGTGGAAGGATGAGAGCGCGCCGACACTGTGACTGGGTGACGGTTCACTGCACTACCCGTCAGTAACCCACCCTGCGTGTGTAACTCGAGCACAATGGTTCACGAGCACAGGTTCACGACCACAAGTCGACACAACTCAATGAAACCCGAACACAACTGTCGAGGAGTCAAACGACATGGCCTTCTCCGTCCAGATGCCAGCTCTTGGTGAGAGCGTCACCGAGGGAACTGTCACGCGGTGGCTCAAGCAGGAAGGAGACACGGTCGAAGTCGACGAACCCTTGCTCGAAGTCTCCACCGACAAGGTGGACACCGAGATCCCGTCTCCGGCCGCAGGTGTCCTGACCAAGATCGTCGCGCAGGAAGACGACACCGTGGACATCGGTGGCGAACTTGCCCAGATCGGTGACGCCGGTGAATCACCCGACCCTGCCGCGGAGTCGACTCCCGAAGCCGCTCCGGCCGAGGAACCCGCTCCCGCGGAGCAGTCCGCACCGGCCGCCGCAGCCGAAAGTACGTCGACGCAGTCGAGTGGCGGCGGGCAAGCATCCGGGTCTGCGGAAGGCACGCCGGTGACGATGCCCGAACTCGGCGAGTCGGTCACCGAGGGCACTGTCACTCGGTGGCTCAAGGCCATCGGCGACGAGGTTGCCGTCGACGAGGCACTCCTCGAAGTGTCCACCGACAAGGTCGACACGGAAATCCCGTCTCCCGTTGCCGGCGTGCTCCTCGAGATCAGCGCGCAGGAAGACGACACCGTCGAGGTGGGCGGACAGCTGGCTGTCGTCGGGTCCGGCTCACCCGCGCAGAGTTCGGCTCCGGCACCCGAGCCCGAACCAGAGCCGGCACCAACACCGAAACCTGCACCTGCGCCTGCACCCAAGCAGGAGGCGGCGCCCAAGCCTGCACCGCAGGCTTCACCTGCTCAGGCGAAGCCGTCGAGCGACAGCACTCCGTACGTCACTCCTCTGGTTCGCAAGCTCGCCGCCGAGAACGACGTCGACCTGTCGTCCGTCACCGGCACCGGAGTCGGTGGTCGCATCCGCAAGCAGGACGTCCTCGCTGCAGCCGAGGCCAAGAAGGCTCCGGCAGCCCCCGCTTCCGCGACTGCTCCTTCGTCCACGGCTCCATCGTCGGCCAGCGCCGGTGTTCGCCCCGAGCTGGCCCACCTGCGCGGAACCACGCAGAAGGCCAACCGCATTCGCCAGATCACCGCGGCGAAAACCCGCGAGTCGCTACAGACGACGGCGCAACTCACGCAGACGTTCGAAGTGGACGTCACCAAGATCGCGGCGTTGCGCGATCAGGCGAAGGAAACCTTCCTCGAGCGTGAGGGCGTGAAGCTCACCTTCCTGCCGTTCTTCGCAAAGGCCGTCGTCGAGGCGTTGAAGTCGCATCCGAACATCAACGCCAGCTATGACGAAGATGCCAAGCAGATCACCTACTACGATGCCGAGCACCTGGGCATCGCGGTCGACACCGAACAGGGCCTGTTGTCGCCGGTCATCCACAATGCCGGAGATCTCTCGCTCGCCGGGCTCGCTCGCGCAATCGCGGACATCGCGAAGCGCGCGCGGTCGGGTGGCCTCAAGCCGGACGAACTGTCGGGCGGCACCTTCACCATCACCAACATCGGGAGCCAGGGCGCCCTGTTCGACACCCCGATCCTGGTTCCGCCGCAGGCCGCCATGCTCGGCACGGGTGCGATCGTGAAGCGTCCGGTGGTCGTCACGGACGAAGTCGGCAGTGAATCGATCGGCGTCCGATCGATGTGCTTCCTCCCACTGACCTACGACCACCGACTCGTGGACGGCGCCGACGCCGGACGCTTCCTCACCACGGTGAAACAGCGTCTCGAGGAAGCGTCGTTCGAAGCGGATCTGGGCCTGTAGCCAATAGGATTGGTTCTGGCCGGGGCGTCATCCCAGACCGGGATGGCGCCCCTACCGCGCTCAGGAGGTTGATGATGAGAGTCGTAGTGGCGGGGTCGTCGGGTCTCATCGGGACTGCGCTCGTCTCCTCGCTGCGCTCGGACGGCCACGATGTCGTCCGCTTGGTCAGACGCCCCACGGCCGGCCCCGACGAGGCACGGTGGAATCCCGAACGCGGAGAACTCTCCGTTGCCACGTTCGAGGGCGCCGACGCAGTCGTGAACTTGTGTGGTGTGGGCATCGGTGACGACCGGTGGTCCGGCGCCTACAAACAATTGATTCGCGACAGCCGAATTCTGGCCACCGACCTGCTCTCCGAGACCGTCGCGGCTGCCGGGGTTCCCGTGCTCGCCAATGCATCCGCAGTCGGCTATTACGGCGACTGCGGGCCACGAGTCGTCGACGAAAGCTCGCCGAACGGTGACGACTTTCTGGCCAACACCTGCAGCGACTGGGAGGGCGCAACGAAGGCCGCGTCTGCGGCCGGCACTCGAACAGTGTTGTTGCGCAGTGGTCTCGTGTTGTCACGCCGTCACGGCGCGCTCGGTCGATTGCGCGCCCTGTACTCGATCGGATTGGGCGGACGGCTCGGTGACGGACGGCAATACTTTCCTTGGATCGCCCTCGAGGACGAAGTCGATGCCATCAAGTTTCTACTCGCACACACCGAAATCGACGGTCCGGTCAATCTGACCGGACCGGCACCCGTCACCAACGCAGAATTCACGAGTGCGCTTTCTCGGGCGCTGCACCGGCCCGCACCCTGGGTGGTTCCGGGTTTTGCATTGTCCGCTGTGTTCGGCGAGTTCGCGCGCGTCGGACTGCTGGCCGGGCAACGTGCCATTCCCACCGTGCTCGAGGGCGCGGGTTTCGAGTTCCGCCGCAAGACGATCGGCGAGGCCCTGCACGCGGTCATCGAGATATGATTCCCACGGCGTAATCTCGACGGCATGGCTGCCACCCCCACACGATCGGCTCGATCGTCCGCCGTACCGATGAGCATCCAACGCCTCGGTCTCGTGGATTATCTCGAGGCGTGGGACCAGCAGCGTGAGGTTGCGGCCGCACGCGCCGACGGTGCCGGTGTGGACACACTCCTGCTACTCGAACACCCGGAGGTCTACACAGCTGGGCGCCGGACTGCCCCCGAAGATCGCCCCACGGACGGAACGCCGGTGGTCGATGTGGACCGCGGTGGAAAGATCACCTGGCACGGTCCGGGCCAGCTCGTCGGCTACCCGATCGTCAAGCTCGCCGAGCCCATCGATGTGGTGCGCTACGTCCGCCGCCTGGAACAGGCCCTGATCGTCGTCTGCGAGGATCTCGGCCTCACGTGCGGTCGTGTCGACGGACGTTCCGGTGTGTGGCTTCCCGCGGAGCCGCGGGACGGACAGTGGCTCCCGGAACGCAAGATCGCCGCAATCGGAGTCCGCGTGCAGCGAGGCGTCGCCCTGCACGGGTTCGCACTCAACTGCAATTCCGACATCGACGCCTTCGACACCATCGTTCCGTGCGGAATCACCGACGCCGGCGTGACGTCCCTGTCGGCCGAACTCGGTCGTGATGTGACCGTCGACGAGGTGACCGGGGCCGTGACGTCGGCGGTCGTGGCCGCACTGGACGGCGATCTCGAACTCACCGAGCACGACATCGAACGGGTCACGGTTCCCACATCACCGGAGACTCCGGGTACGCCGACTTTCACTACTGTTCAGTACAACTGACGACCTCTCCCCGGGCCCTGAACGCCCACCTGCGCGGCGTACGATCGGACGCGTGACTGTCACACCCGACAACTCCCCTGCCAGTGCCACCCCCGCCACTCCGGACGGGCGCAAACTTCTCCGCCTCGAGATCCGAAACGCGGAGACCCCCATCGAACGCAAGCCGAACTGGATCAAGACCCGCGCAAAGATGGGGCCCGAATACACCGAACTCAAGGGGCTCGTGAAGCGCGAGGGCCTGCACACCGTCTGTGAAGAGGCCGGCTGCCCCAACATCTACGAGTGCTGGGAAGACCGCGAGGCCACCTTCTTGATCGGCGGCGAACAGTGCACACGGCGCTGCGACTTCTGCCAAATCGATACAGGCAAGCCTGCAGAACTCGACCGCGACGAGCCCCGCCGAGTGGCGGAGAGCGTCCAGTCCATGGGACTGCGCTACTCCACCATCACCGGTGTGGCTCGTGACGACCTCCCGGACGGCGGCGCCTGGTTGTACGCCGAGACGGTGCGCAAGATCCACGAACTCAATCCCGGCACGGGGGTCGAGAATCTCATCCCCGACTTCAACGGCAAGCCCGACCTGCTCGACGAGGTGTTCGCTTCGCGACCCGAGGTGCTTGCGCACAACGTCGAAACGGTGCCCAGGATCTTCAAGCGCATCCGTCCGGCTTTTCGCTACCAGCGCTCTCTCGACGTGATCACCGCCGCTCGCGAGTACGGTCTCGTCACCAAATCGAATCTGATCCTCGGCATGGGCGAGACGCCCGAGGAGGTCAACGAAGCGATGCGTGATCTGCACGAGGCAGGTTGCGACATCCTCACCATCACGCAGTACCTGCGCCCGTCGCCACGCCACCACCCCGTCGAGCGCTGGGTGAAGCCAGAGGAGTTCGTCGAGCATTCGAACGCCGCAGAGGAAATCGGGTTCGCCGGCGTCATGGCCGGGCCACTGGTTCGCTCGTCGTACCGGGCGGGACGCTTGTACGCGCAGGCGATGGCCCATCACGGCCGCGAACTACCCGCGGGGCAGGAACATCTGATGGGCGGCGGAGACGCGTCGCAGGAGGCCGGTTCGCTTCTCGCACGCCTCGCACGCTGATTCGTTTCCGTCGCCGGAGCGGTGGCAAGCGCGCATCGCCGGCGACGTATCCTTGGGGACATGGCGAACGGCAGCAAGAGCAGTAAAGCGGGCAAACCCAGCAAGGAAGCGAAGGCGGCCGCCAAGGCTGCGCGCAAGCAGGCATCCAAGGAGCGTCGAACACAGCTCTGGCAGGCATTTCAGATGCAGCGCAAAGATGACAAGCTGCTCCTGCCGCTGATGATCGGCACCCTCGTCGGCTTGGCCCTGCTCTTCTTCCTCGTTGGCTTGATCTGGGGGATCGAGTGGTTCCTTCTTCCGGTCGGCATCCTGCTCGGCATTCTCGGTGCATTCATCATCTTCGGTCGCCGCGTGCAGAAAACGGTGTACAGCAAGGCCGAGGGGCAGGCCGGTGCAGCCGCATGGGCGCTCGACAACATGCAAGGTTCCTGGCGAGTCAACAGCGCGGTTGCCGGCACAACACAACTCGACGCAGTGCACCGTGTGATCGGCCGCCCGGGCATCATCCTGGTTGCCGAAGGCTCACCGCAGCGCGTCAAGTCACTTCTTGCGCAAGAAAAGAAGAAGACGGCCCGACTGGTCGGCGACACCCCGATCTACGACTTCGTCGTCGGTAACGACGATGGGCAGATTCCGTTGTCGAAGCTGCAGCGTCACCTCAACAGGCTGCCGAAGAACATCGACACCAAGCGCATGGACGCGATCGAGGGCCGTCTCGCTGCCCTCAGTAACCGTGGCGGTGGCGCAGCACTCCCTAAGGGTCCGGTGCCCGGTGGGGCCAAGATGAAGGGCGTTCAGCGCACGATCCGTCGCCGCTGAAGCCCGCGCCGCACTCTTCCCCTCCAACGAATGTCACACCGGTTCGTGTGAACTGAACCGGTGTGACATTCGACGGGGGCGGGGAAGTGAGACCCATGCTCAGCGGGTGTGGGTCAGCGGGTGCGAACGAGCGCGGTACCGGTGGCGCGATCCTGCATCCCGCGACCGTCGACGTCCGTGATGAGGCCCGGCACGACGAACACGAGCAACGCCTGTCTACCGAGAGCGCGACGGATACCGACTCGGTGGGGTCCGTCCACGCGGGCAACCTGCATCCCCAAGCAGATTTGGCCGGGTGTGAACGAGAAGATACTGACGGTCACGACGCCGACCGCGAACCACACCATGAGCGTGATCGTGCCGATCGCCCCCTGCAACGCACCCTCACCGATGATGAGGGCCGCGACACCGGCAGAGGTGAACCAGTCGATCATCAGAGCACCCACTCGCCGGCCCGTGCCGGCCAACGATCCGGGCCCGTCCGAGACCAAGCCGAGCCGCTCACCACGAAACGCCTGAGGAGTCCGCCCGTCGTCACCTTCTGGAAGTGCCGCAGACGGCCCGGAGAGCCAAGTACCCGTAATCCGTGCCATGCCTCCAAGGATAGGCGTGCGAGTCCGCCAACCGGCTCACGGGACCTCACGACCGGCAATTAGACTGTGTGCGCGGTCGATGACCGTGCGAAACAGCCAGGATGTTGCGACGCGTAACACGGGCGAAACAAAAGGTTGACCAGAGGGCAACACCAGGTCCATAGCGTCTGGCACGACGAATTCGCCAATACCCACTTGGCTGAAGCGACTTAAGGAGCACAAGCGTGGCGTTCACCACGGCCGAAGAGGTCATCAAGTTCATCAAGGACGAAAACGTCGAGTATGTCGACATCCGGTTCAGCGACCTGCCCGGCGTCCAGCAGCACTTCTCGATCCCGGCCTCCGCGTTCAACCAGGATGTCTTCGAGGACGGCCTCGCGTTCGACGGTTCGTCCGTCCGCGGCTTCCAGTCGATCCACGAGTCGGACATGATGTTGCTCCCCGACGTCACCACCGCGCAGGTCGACCCCTTCCGCGCCGCCAAGACGCTGAACATCAACTTCTTCGTCCACGACCCGTTCACCCGCGAGTCCTACAGCCGCGACCCCCGTAACGTCGCGCGTAAGGCCGAGGAATACTTGAAGTCGACGGGCATCGCCGACACCGCATTCTTCGGTGCCGAGGCCGAGTTCTACCTCTTCGACTCCGTGTCGTACGACTCGAGCATGAACGGCGCGTTCTACAAGCTCGACGCCGTCTCCGGCGCGTGGAACACCGGCTCCGACCGCAACCCGGACGGCACCCCCAACCTGGGCTACAAGGTTCGCCCCAAGGGCGGATACTTCCCCGTCGCCCCGTACGACCACTACGTGGACCTGCGTGACGAGATCTCGACCAACCTGCAGAACGCCGGCTTCGAGCTCGAGCGCGGCCACCACGAGGTCGGTACCGGCGGTCAGCAGGAGATCAACTACAAGTTCAATACGCTGCTCGCGGCCGCAGACGACCTGCAGCTGTTCAAGTACATCGTGAAGAACACCGCGTGGAAGCACGGCAAGTCGGCCACCTTCATGCCGAAGCCGCTGTTCGGTGACAACGGCTCGGGCATGCACGTCCACCAGTCGCTGTGGAAGGACGGCAAGCCGCTGTTCCACGACGAGGCCGGCTATGCAGGCCTGTCCGACATGGCACGCCACTACATCGGCGGCATCCTGCACCACGCACCGTCACTGCTGGCGTTCACCAACCCGACGATCAACTCGTACCACCGTCTGGTTCCCGGCTACGAGGCTCCCATCAACCTGGTGTACAGCCAGCGCAACCGCTCCGCAGCGGTTCGCATCCCGATCACCGGTAACAACCCGAAGGCCAAGCGCCTCGAGTTCCGCGCCCCCGACTCCTCGGGTAACCCCTACCTGAACTTCGCGGCGCAGATGATGGCCGGCCTGGACGGCATCAAGAACAAGATCGAGCCGCAGGCACCGGTCGACAAGGACCTCTACGAGCTCCCGCCGGAGGAAGCCCGCAACATTCCGCAGGCACCCACTCAGCTCTCGGACGTCATCGATCGCCTCGAGCAGGATCACGAGTACCTCACCGAGGGCGGCGTGTTCACCTCCGACCTCATCGAGACTTGGATCTCGCTCAAGCGCGAGCAGGAAATCGCACCGGTCAACCTGCGTCCGCACCCCTACGAGTTCGAGCTCTACTACGACGTGTGAGTCGGCTAGCGCGCTGACCTGCTAGAACGCTCTCGTCAGAGTCCGTTCGTCCGCAGTTCGTCCGCAGCAGTACGCAAAGAGTCCACCCGTTCCGCGATCACAGCACCGATCGCAGAGCGGGTGGACTCGTCTGCATCCGGCCACAAATGGCTGTACACATCTAACGTCGTCTTCGCGCTCGCGTGCCTCATCCGCAGCTGGACCGTCTTCACGTCGGCACCCGAGGCGATCAGCAGCGACGCAAGATAGTGCCGCAAATCGTGGAAGCTGAACCCCTCGGGTAGATCGGCCTCCCCCGACGCCTTCACCACTCGCAAGGCCCGTTCGATCTGCCACGGACCCGCAGCCTTCCCGAAACCGTCCGTCACCATGTTCTCGTGCGGCCACTGCTCGACGCTCCGCGATAGCAGCAGCGTCAACTCCCGAGGTATCGGTATGGGCGTATCGCTCCCGGCTGTCTTGAGCGGCTTATCGGGCCACTGCCGTTTCGGGTGGACCACTCCCCTGGTGAAATCGACGTCCTCGACCCGCAGCGCCGACGCCTCCGCAATCCGCAGACCAGCGAACGCACCGAGCAGGACCGCAGACCGAAACCACGGCGGCATCTCGTCATGCAGTCCCCAGACCTGCTCGGTCGTGATGAAGTGGAGCTTCTGCTTCCCGGTCGGCGGCGACGTCCGACGAGAGCACGGATTACGCCCGAGCAGACCATCGTGAACCGCGTCGCCGAGGATCTGCGACAACCGACCATGCAGCGCGTGGACGTACGAGTCGGCGAACCCCGACGCCTTGAGCTTCGCCGTCCAGGACTTCACTGCAGACGGGCGTACCGCCGAGAGCTGCAGCGGCCCGAACTCCCCCACGATCTGCGCAACGTGTGTGCGAGCCTGCCTGACCGTTGATTCCCGATGGACCGCGTAGCCGACGAGCCACTGCTCACACCACTGCTCGACCGTCATCTGCGCATCACGTGGCGCAACGTGCGTGCCCTGGACCAACGCCGAGGTCTGCGCGTCTAGCCACTGCTGAGCGTCCACCTTGCGATGGAAACCCTTCACGTGTTCCTGACTGGCATCGTCGACATACCTTGCACGCCAACGCTTGCCGCGTCCTGCCGTAGCCGATGGTCTGCCGTCCGCCTTCTTCCAGCGATCCTCGACGCCGGCGCGACGGTTACGACGCCGGGTCATTACGAGGTGGCTCCGGGTATTCACCCAGGATGAACAGTTCATCATGAGCGTCCCACCAAGGCTCCATCACGTCGAACTCCGCGAACTGATACCGGAGGTCGGAGTCCCTGCCTTCAGACAAGTCGGCGAGGAACTGGAGCGCATCAATTGCGTGCGCGTATGCGTCGTACGCCTTGTTTGCCCACGTGAACCCGTACATGAGTACCGGGTCTTGATTCGTGCCGTCGTAGCTCTGTAACGCCTCCTGGACCTCGAGCGTGAGCGGGGCGACATCCTCCACCCACTCACTCAAGCTCTCGGCAAGCTCTTCCCGAAATCGGTCAGCGCCTCGACGTATTCGATCAACCGCATACACCATGTCTCGCACCCTGGGCGCGGCCGTTGTCATCATCGCGTCCAAGCTGACGTTCAGCTCTCGAGCAATCATCAGGGCCTCGTTGAGACGGACTGGCCGCTGCCCCGATTCGACCCTCTGGATCGTTTGCTGGTGGAAAGGCAGACCCCATGCTGCCAGCTTGCGCGCAAGCTCGGTTTGGTTGAGCCCCCGCTCTTTTCGGATTCGGATCATCTGCTCGCGGAAGTTTCGCTCCCACGGAACGAGGCTCTCGCGGGCCTCATTCGGTTCATTGTCACGTTGGGAAGGCATGACGGGAGATTACAACGTTTTGTAGATCCACACCACACGTACTGTTTGCGGCAGCCGTGAACCTCTGGTAGTTGTTTTGTTGGTGAACATCAACAGGAGGTTGTAATGGCAGGCAGTAGCCCGCATTCAAACGTGACAACACAGATCGAGGAGTTCTGGCAGGCGAAGCAATGCGCGGAACACACAGGAATCCCAGAGGCCACCTGGCGGTACTGGGCGCACGTCGGAGAAGGCCCGAAGAGCTTCAAGCTCGGTCGTCGCCGCGTCTGGCGCAAGTCCGCCGTTCTCGCGTGGATCGAAGCGCAGGAGGCGATCGCCTGATGCCGACTGGAAACGAGAATGCCCTCGTCGGCGACCCCGTGGCGGCAACCACGGGCAACGAGGGCAACTCTGACTTCTCACAGCATCGCGCAGCAATCCAACGCCGTCGTGATGCAGCTCGGAGATTACCACCGTTGGAGGACGGTCGGCGAGATCCACTCGGACCGCCTACGGACGCGCCCGCCGCGTCGTACATCGCCCGCCAGCCCTGCACGCTACGGCTCCCAGCTCCCGAGCTGCCCCGTAGCTTCATCCCGCCATGCCGCAAGCGTGACCGCCCCTGGACGCAGCCCTGCTGCCTCTCCGAGTCGGATGGTCGCTGGCGTCACTGGACCACCGCAACCTGCACGAGGTGTGCATGAGCATCCCCTACGGCGTCGACTACGACGCAGACGGAAATCTCGAAGGCTCACTACTCAATGGAATGGTCAACGGCACTTGGCTCGATGCGCAGGTGTTCCCACCGCTCGAGTGGTCCGTCGAGGGAGTCCTGCCGGAAGGTTTCGGTCTCATTGTGGCGCCACCCAAGGCGGGGAAGTCCTGGTTCGTCGCGGGCATCGGTCTCGAGTGCGCAGCAGGCGGCATGGCACTCGGGAAGATCCCGGTCAAGCCGCGACCCGTCCTGTACCTCGCGCTCGAGGACGGACACCGTCGTCTGCAGGGCCGATTCCGAACACTGCTCGACGACGGCCCGATCCCGGCAGCGATGCACGTTCTCACCAAGGCGCAACCGTTCGAGGTGCCCGCCATGATCGCGGAGTTCCTGGAACTGCACGACGGTGAGAAGCCGCTCGTCATCCTGGACACCCTCGGCAAGGTGAAGCCACCAAAAAAGGCCGGCGAGGACGCCTATACCGCCGACTACGCGGTCGGATCCAAGCTCAAGGACGTCATCGACTCGGCACCAGGCTCGACGCTCTTGGTCGTGCACCACACGCGGAAAGCGGAGTCCACCGACTTCGTAGACGCAGTGTCGGGTACGCAGGGCATCGCGGGATCTGCAGACTTCGTTCTGGTGCTCTCACGTAAGAGGCAGTCTGACAGCGCAGTGCTCGCAGTGACGGGCCGCGACGTACCCGAGAACGAGTACGCGCTCACCACGGACAGCGGTAAGTGGTCACTCGACGGCATGGACCTCGTCGACGCTGCAGCCACCATCGAGAAGCGCAACGCATCCGAGAAGCTGGGAGATCTCAGCATCGACGTGCTGCAGGTGGTCAACCAGTCCACCGGGCCGGTACGTGCCGCCGATGTCGCCGCCAAGATCGACGGCATCGACCAGGACAAGGCGCGTGTCTATCTCAACCGCCTGGCCGACGCTGACCGGATCACGAAGGTCGGTCGCGGTCAGTACATGAGTGTTACGGCCGTTACGAGTGTTACGAACGATCAGAAACCCCAGGTCACCACCACAGGTTCGGATGAGGAGAACGTAACACTCGATATTCCGAGTGTTACGAACGAAGAATCTCGTCACGGCGTATCTACCAGCAGAAACGACGCGAACGTAACAGACGAAACGCTCGTAACACTGAGTGATGGTGAGAGCATCCCTCGCCGCATCTGGGACGAAGTAGTCGATGAACTACTCGATGGAACGAAGCGAGACGCCTCATGAGGCTTGGTTCCCAGCGCGCCGACTGGCGCATTCACTGGCACTCAAACCAGAAGCAGATCCTCATCGACTTCGGCACGTTGCGCCTCTACCTGCGTCCAGGCGAGGGCCGACAGCTTGCAGACCGTATCCACGACACCCTCGACAAGGAGGCCAACCAATGAGCAACCTCGACGACGCCTACAACGCTTGGCAATCCCTGAACCAACAGACCCGCGACGACCTCGACCACATGGCTCGCACCTCGGTGATCGAAGGACTTAGGTGCTACCCCTGGTGGTCACTGGAGGTCTGCCAAGAGCTGCACGTCTGGTCCCTGCTGTGGATCGAGGTACTGCAGGACCATAACCACTGGCTCCGCAAACTCAAGAACCGCGCAGATCGCAACGGCCGCGAGTGGAACCGTGAAGAGTTCTTGCGCCAGTGCCGACTGACCGAAGTCGGTGAGGACTGATGACGCTCAAGCCGTGCCTCGAGTGTGGTGAACCATCAGGTCAGTCTCGGTGCAAAGAGCATCGACGCAAAGACACGCGCACCAACCGCACGCACATCGCCTTCGGCAATGCCACCAGGTGGAAGAACCTGAGCCGTCGACTCCGCAAGATGTCCCCGTTCTGCGAGCTGTGCGGTGCCACCGATGACCTCACGATCGACCACATCATTCCCGTCTCGGAGCGTCCCGAGCTGGCGTATCGGGTGGAGAACTGCCGCGTGCTGTGCCGTCGTTGTAACGGGCGCCGTGGAGCAACGCCACCGACCGACGCCGAGCGCCGCGCAGTCGAGGACCGGCTCGAAGCATCACGGCAGCGTCGTATCCGGCACGCCCGATCGCTGGCACCGAACGCCTCGCCTAGGGGGGATGCCCCGGTCGAAGTGTGTCCCCGACCACTCGGCAAGGCAAACTTAGCGTTACACATCGGCGGTGATGTGTAATGCGTGCGGGACCGAAGGGCCAAATCACCGCTGAGCCGCTGTCATTCAAGGGCTGGCCGAAGGACCGGGCCAAGCGTCGGGAGCGGTTCATCCGCGAGTACCTCGTCGTCCCCAAGGGTGTCGGTGCCGGCAAGTCGGTGGCGCTGCGCGACTTCCAGAAGGACATCATTCGCGGTTCGTTCGCGCCGGGCATCCGTACCGCGCTCATCTCCCTGCCTCGTGCGAACGGCAAAACGGCGCTGGCATCCATGCTGGCGGTAGCCGAGTTGTTCGCCGGTCCGATGTCTGCCGAGGTTCTGGTCGTCGCCAGCGACCAGCGTCAGGCGAACATCACCTTGCGCATGGCCAAGCGCATGATCGAACTGCATCCCGAGCTGGCCGAGCGTGCGCAGATCTTCCGTGACCGGATCGAGGTTCCCGAGACCGACTCGACTCTCATGCCGTTGCCTGCCGAGCCTGGCGCTCTGCACGGACACGACCCGTCCCTGCTCATCGTCGACGAGCTGCACGTCGTCACCGAGGACGTTTGGGAAGCGGTCACGTCGGTATCGGGTAAGCGGCCCGAGTCGCTGACGCTGGCGATCTCGACGCCGGCGTCGTCGCCCGACAGCATCATGTGGCGTCTGGTCGAGCACGGTCGTGAGGGTGAAGATCCGTCGTTCTACCTCAAGGAGTACTCAGCTCCCGAGGGATGCGCGACGGACGACCGCAAGGCATGGCGCATCGCCAACCCTGCACTTGCCTGCAAGAACCCGTTTCTTGCCGAGGACGGTCTCGAGGCTGCACGGAAGACGATTCGTGAACCGGTGTTTCGTCAGCTTCGTCTGGGCCAGTGGGTGACCGGCTCGGATTCCTGGCTTCCGTTCGGTGCCTGGGATGCCTGCAGGGTCGACCGTGCCGCGCAGCCGGGTGAGCGTGTCGTTCTGGCGTTCGACGGATCAGCGTCGGGTGACTCGACGGCGCTGGTCGGCTGCACCCTCGACGGGCACCTGTGGGTGGAGGGCATCTGGGAGAACCCCGGTGATGCGCGCTGGCGTGTCCCACGGTCCGATGTCGACAACGCCGTTGCTCTGGCGTTCGACAAGTACGCGGTTACCGAGCTGGCGTGCGATCCGTGGGGCTGGCGCTCGGAGATCGAAGAGTGGTCCAAGCGTCACGGTGAGAAGCATGTTCTCGAGTGGAACACCGCGCACGCGCAACGCATGGCCCCGGCCACGGACCGCCTGTATCAGGCCGTGGCTACCCAGACCGTCACTCACGACGGTGATACCCGCCTGGCCGCGCACCTGGCGCACGCCGTTGCCAAGCGGACCCCGATGGGCGATCTCGTGTCCAAGGACAAGAAGAACAGCCCCCGAAAGATCGACGCCGCGGTAGCCGCGATCGTCGCGTACGACCGTGCCGCCTGGCACGCCAAGCAATCAACCAAGAAACGGACGGTTTCATTCGCATGATGGATCTACTCACCACACTGCTGCAAGATCTCGATTCCAAGGCCGCACGTCGGCACGCCCTCGACCAGTACTACGCGGGCACACAGCCGATGTCGTTCCTTGCACCCGAGGCAGCGACCGCACTCGGTTCCCGGCTGCAGTCGGTCAGCGTGAACATTCCCCGCCTGGTCGTCGACTCCCTCGCAGAACGGTTGCGCGTGACCGGCTTCGACAACGCCGACCTGTGGGCCGACTGGCTACGCTGCGACCTCGACCAGCAATCCAGTGTCGTGCACCGCGAGGCAATGGTCCTGGGCAACAGCTTCGTGACAGTGTGGGCCGACGAGACCGGCCGCCCGAAGGTCACCGCCGAGAGCGCTCACCAGGTGACCACGCTCTCCGATCCCGGCAGCCGCGTCGTCACAGCCGCGCTCAAGCGCTGGGAGACCTCGACCACCACCGAGGCCGCGCTGTATCTGCCCGACCGCATCGTTCGATTGCGCGCCAACCAGACCGGCGCAACGGTGGCCGGATTCCACACGGTGAAGGAGTACACGAACCCGCTCGGTGTCGTCCCGGTGGTCCCGTTCCGCAACACCGCCCGCCTGCTCGACAGTGGACGCTCGGAAATGGCCGACGTGCTCGCCCTCTCCGATGCTTTGGTGAAGCTGACCGGCGACATGCTCGTCGGCTCGGAATACGGTGCCCGCCCGCGCCGCTGGGCTACCGGCATCGAGTTGGGCGAGGACGAGGAAGGCAACGCCGTGAACCCGATTCCCGAGGGTGACCGGGCCATGATTTCAGAGAACGATTCCGCGAAGTTCGGGCAGCTCCCCGGTGCCGATCTCGGAGGGTACGAGGCCGCGATCGGTGTCATCATGCGCCAGATCAGTGCAGTGTCAGGGCTTCCCGAGCACATGCTCGGAATCGGCGGCGACAACCCGACCAGCGCCGATTCCATCCGCGCATCCGAGGCATCACTGACCGCCCGCGCCGAAGCACGTCAGGCGCAGTTCGGGCGCTCGTGGGAGGACGTGGCCCGCCTGGTCGTGGCCGTGCGTGACGGCGCAGATCCCGCCAGCATCCAACCGCGAGTGCGCTGGGCCGACGCCGCTACCCGTTCGGTCGCACAGGAAGCCGATGCCGTGGTGAAGTTGTTCTCTGCCGGACTGCTCCCTGCCTCGTACGCGCTGCAGCGGCTCGGATACGGCGATGACGAGGTTCTCGAGATCCGGCAAGCTCGGCGTAGCGAGGCTCTCGACGGCGCAGGAGTGGACCTGGCCGCACTCGCCAGCGGTACGGCATCGTGAGCTACCGCGACGCCCTTACCGCACTGTCAGCGGCCACCGAGCGGCAAGTCGTGGCCCTCTACAACCGATTCGTCGCGGGCGAGCTGACCAAGGATCAGACGATTGCGTTCATGGCGTCGGTCATCGCACAGGCGAACTCGAGAGCCGTCGCCCTGGCGGATATAAGCCTCGCGTCGACGCTCATGCTCGAACTCGGTGTGCCGGTCGCAACCGCCGGCATCGTGCCACCCGCCGACGACCTCGCTCGACTACAGACAGCCGCCGCGACTGTCCTCGTGGTCGCTGAGGCGTCGGACGCGCCCGAGTCGATAGTCGGCAGGCTCGGCAGAAACGAGCCGCTCACAACTGCCGCCAGATCGCACGGAGAAGCCCTGAAAAAGAATCGGAGGGTAAAGGGTTGGGTCCGAGACCTCGAACCTGACGCCTGCCAGCTCTGTACGTGGTGGTGGAGAGAAGGCCGCGTCTGGCCTGCCGCTCACCCGATGCCGCGTCACACCGGCTGCACCTGCTCACAGAAACCCGTGGTCTCAGACCGCATCAAGGAAACCGAGTACACGAGAGGACTACACAATGCATGACGAGGATCAGAACATCACTGACGAGACCACGGTCGAGAGCACCGAGGTTGAAGCACCCGACGAGCCCGAGCAGGACGAGACCGAGCCCGATACGTTCCCGCGCTCGGTGGTCGAGAAGTTGCGCCGCGAGAACGCCAGCTACCGCACCAGGGCAGCCAAGGCCGACGACCTCGCAGGGCGTCTGCACCTGGCACTCGTCGAGAAGACGGGCAAGCTCGCGGACCCGACAGACCTCGAGTACAACGAGGACCACCTTGCTGACGCCGACAAGATGGTCGAAGCAATCGACGAGCTGCTCGCCCGCAAGCCGCACCTGGCCTCACGCCGCCCAATCGGTGAAATCGGGCAAGGCGCAACCGCACCAGGCGGATCAGTAGACCTGGCCGGAATCCTCCGGTCACGAGCGAACTAAGGAGCAGGACATGGACCAGACCGCAGATACGTTGCTGACAGTGATCGAACAGCGGGCGAAAGCTGAGAAGATCACCCCGCAGTCACTCGAGCACCTGGCACGCGCCTACGCGCTCATCGTGCACAACCGCGACTAGACACCCCCTAGGGGTATCGTGAAGGGGACGTTCCTGGTGAGCGTCCCCTTCATCTCGTCCAGGCGGCGGAAGAACCAACATCCCTCCGTCGTAAGGACACAATCATGGTCGCATCGACCACCAGCACCAATTCCCTCATCGCCGAGCAGGTTTCGAGCTTGCTCGTCCAGCCGCTCGAGGCCGCGTCCGTCGTGCTCTCGTCCGGCCCGAAGATCTTCGACTCGTCCGAGCCGCTGCGCATCCCGACCCTGACCGGTGGCATCGCCGCTGGCTTCGTGGCTGAGAACGCCGAGATCCCGGACGGAGATGTCAGCTTCTCCGAGATCGGCCTCATGCCCTCGAACCGAACCAGCATCAAGGCGCTGACCAAGTTCAGCAACGAGGCACTCCGGCAGACCACGGTCGGACTCGACCAGGTTCTCAAGACCCGCTTGGTCAAGGACGTATCCGATGCCCTCGACGACGCCCTGCTCAAGGGTGACGGTGCCGCGAACAGCATCACCGGCATCATCAACCAGGCTGGCGTCCAGACCGGCGAACTCGACGTGACCAACCCCGATACCCTGCTCGACGCAATCGCGCTGGCAGCGGCACAGGAGGTCACCCCGAACCGTTGGTTCCTCAACGGCCAGGACTTCATCGCGCTCCGCAAGCTCAAGGAAGCCACCGGCAGCTCCAAGTACCTGCTCGAAGAGAACGTGCACGCCGATGCCACCTACAGCCTGTTCGGTGTCGCGGTGACCGTCTCGAACAAGTTGCCGGTCGGTAAGGCGATCCTCGCGGACATGTCGCAGATCGCCGTGGTCCGCGACATCGCCCCGAGCGTGACCCTGCTCTCGGAGCGCTACGCCGAGTTCGACCAGCAGGCAATCCGCGTGGTCACCCGCTACGACCTCGGTCTGCTGCACCCCGAGGGCGTCGTCGTTCTGACCGATGTGGTCTGAGCATGGCTGTCACAGGCCAGCAAGTAGCTGAGTTCCTGGGCCAGGGTGACGACGCCACAGTCGTTGCCCTGGCTGGGCAGCACGTGGTCATCATCACGGCAATGGCACAGAGCTACACCAGGGGCGAAGGATTCACCAGCGGGGAGCCGGCCGACGACATCGCGGCCGTCATCACCACCGCAACGGCTCGCCTCGTCGCCAATCCCGAACAGCTCGACTCCACGGTGGGGACGGTCGGTATTCGTGGCGGCTTCACCGGCTGGTCACTGGCGGAATCGTTCGTGCTCAACCGCTACCGGAAGAGGGCGCAGTGATCTATCACGACCGTGTCCACGTGCGCTACGAGGTCGAGACCGGAGAGACCGACTCTCACGGCAACCCGATCACAGAATCGGTGGACGTGCCGAACGTGCCCGCCGAGGTCGTACCACTGGGCACCGACAACATCGTCGACGGCACCCTGCAGCGCGTCGTATCCCGCTACCGCATGGTCCTGTCCCCGAAGGTGGACATTCCGCCCGACATCGGCAGCGCCCTACGCATCGGCTGGGGAGCCTTCCCGCTCGTCGCGGGGAGATCCACGTCAGGGCTCGGTGTCGACGGCACGATCGAACGGCACCTACTGCGCGGCCGACTGCATCACCTGGAACTCATCACCACCGCGATCGGTGTCTGAGACGTTCGTCCGCAGTTCGTCCGCAGTAGATCCAGCAGGCCCCGTTCGTCACCAACGGTGTCAGCGCAGAAACAGCAGGTGAGAGCACATACGTCAATACCTGCCAACAATCGCAAACACCGAGAACGATGTTCGAGCTCTACTACGACGTGTGAATCGGCACCGCCGACAGGACGTGTGAATCGGCACCGCCGACAGGACATGTGAATCGGCACCGCCGACAGGACATGTGAATCGGCACCGCCGACAGGACATGTGAATCGGCACCGCCGACAGGACGTGTGAGTCAGCGTCCGAATAAAGTCCACCCGCATGGTGTCACCATGCGGGTGGACTTTTCGTTGAAACGTCAGGCGCTCTCTCTCCTCGGGAACGCATAGAGCAGCAAGCCGACGATCAGCCACAAACCGAGGACGATGGCCGGGCCGACAATGGCGACCGAGTCGAAGAACGCAACATTGCGCAGCATCGCGGCGCCGGCGCCCGGCGGAAATGCCTGTCCGATCTGCTGCCACGGCGACGCGAGGAACTCCGGAGCGGTCGCCGCTCCCGAGAGCGGGTTACCCAGCAACAAGAGCGAAGCCGCACCCAGAGCGAGCCCGGCGAATCCCGCCGCCCAGCGCAGGCCGAGAATTCCAATGGCACCGGCCCCGATCACTGCGGTGAGCACGCCTGCCTCTGCGAAGTAGTTGCCGTCGAGGCTGCCGAATCCGAAGTGCAGGACCGCGGCAAAAGCCAGCCCGCCGAACACCGAGTACACGAGCACTCCCCCGATCTGCAGCCCCCGACGGCTGGTGAGGAAGCCGAAGACGACCGCGGGAAGAATCGCCCCCAAGACCATCGGAAGCAGTGCAGCCCGGAATCCGATGCCTTGCGGATCTTCAGCCGGCATCGGTACGACGTCCTCGACCGCGGGTTGCGACGCGTCACCCGTAGCCATCGACCGTGCCATGTCGGTCAGCACACCGGAAACGGCGGGGCTGGCCGCACTGGCCGTGAGCACGTGTGGACCTTCCGGTGCCGCGACGATGCCGCCATAGACTTCACGCTGCTCGATGGCTTGGACCAGTTCCGCTTCGCTGTCGTAGGTGGTCACAGCGAACGCGTCGGCACCCTTGGCCTCGATCCCCTCGGAGACCTGTGTTGCTGCGGCTGGTGGTCCGGCGACACCGAGCGGTAGGTCGCGTGGTTCCGACGACACCATTGGAAGCCCGAAGGCGAGCAACACGATAGTGATGACCGTGGCGAGCGCCAGCGGAACTGCGACGAGGGCAAGCAGCGTTGAATGCCGCTCCTTCTCTGGTGCACCGCCAACGACCTTCGAACGGCCGCCGACGTCGGTGGATGTGGTGGTCATGACTTACTCCTTCAACAGGCGATGAATTCAAAGTAGGAGACCGGCCCGACAGTTGTCAACAGCTGTTGAAATTGTTGTCAACGGTCGTTGAAACGCTGCTAACATCAGTCGATGGCAAGCACACGGCACCAGCGAACGGGACCCCGCGGAGGCGACACCCGTGGCGACATTCTGCGAGCGGCGCGTGAGTCGTTCGGGGAAAAGGGGTTCGACACCACGTCGATGCGTGCCGTCGCCCGCGCAGCAGGCGTGGACGTCGCACTCGTTTCGTACTATTTCGGCAGTAAGGATCAACTTTTCGCTGCGACCATGGAGTTACCGGTCTCACCGTCCGAACTCATCGACCGAGCCTTCGACGCGGGCGTGGACGAAGCCGGCCCCCGTCTGGTCGACACCTTTCTGCGCCTGTGGGACGACCCGGAAACAGGTCCGGCCTTCGTTGCACTGTTCCGGTCGGCCGCATCGCACGAACCGTCACGAGGAATGTTCGCCGAATTCATCTCGACGGCCATCATGAGCAGATACGCCATGCACCTTCCCGACCATTCCACCCGCCGCGCATCGCTCGCCGCGTCACAGCTGATCGGCCTTGCCGTCATGCGGTACATCATGAAGCTGAACCCCGTGGTCGAGATGACCCGAGACGAGCTGGTCGCCGACGTCGGCCCCACGTTGCAGCACTACCTCACCGGACCCCTGACCGACTGACCGAACCGGCATGGCGAAACCCACGACTCCCCCGGACGACCTCGTGCGCACGCTGCGCCGCGCGGGGTGTGTTTTCGCCGAGGACGAGGCAAGCCTGCTCGCTGAGGCAGCCACTTCCTCTGCCGAACTCACACACCTGACGCAACGCAGGATCGCCGGTGCCCCACTCGAACACATACTGGGCTGGGCGGAATTCTGCGGGATTCGAATCCCTGTCACTACCAGCGTTTTCGTGCCGCGACGCCGAACCGAGTTCCTGGCACGAACGGCGGCAGCGCACGCTTCGCCAGGGGCTGTCGTCGTCGACATGTGCTGCGGGTCTGGTGCGATCGGCCTCGCCGTTGCCGAGTTGCGCAAAAGTATCCACCTCCACTGCGCCGATGTCGATTCATTAGCCATCGACTGCGCTCGTTACGCCGTCGAATCCGTTGGCGGATCGATCCACCAGGGGGACCTGTTCGACGCCTTACCGCGATACCTGCGCGGCAGCGTGGATCTCGTGGTGACGAACGCACCCTACGTCCCGACCGGCGAAATCGACTTGATGCCCAGCGAAGCCCGTCTGCACGAGCCGATAACCGCCCTGGACGGCGGCGACGACGGCCTCGATGTCCAGCGACGACTCATTGCGCAGGCCGTGGAATGGTTGGTCCCCAATGGGCGGTTGGTTATCGAGACCAGCGCACAACAGCGCGAGGAGACCGTGCGCACGTGCCGCGCACACGGATTCGACACTCAATCGGTACACTCTGCAGAACTCGCCGGCACGGTGGTGATCGCACGTAGCAGCATCGACCACTAGCCCAACCCGTCCTCTACCGGCGACGCTCCACAACCGTGCGGCCGTCTACGTCGTCCAGGACGAACCGGGCAATCAGTCCTCGGTGATCCGAGCCCTCGATGGTCACGGTGTCCACCGAACGCGCGTGCGCACCGCTGGAAGCGATGTGGTCGATGGCAATCATCGGCGGGAGCGGCGCCCGATCGGCCGGGTAGGTGTTCTGTAATCCTGCGCCCGCCTGGTCCGCAGCGTCGACGAACCGGCCCGACACGAGATTTCGATATTTCCGATGATCACGTGTGGCATTGAAATCGCCGCTGACGATCACCGGCCCTGAGTCCTCCGGAATCTCGTCCAGAATCGTCGAGATGCGGTCCATCTCCTCCGACCATACGGAAACCGGAGTCGGCCAGGGTGGAACGGGGTGAAACGCATAGACTGAAGTGCTGCGACCGTCCGGCAGGGCGATCCGGGCAGACAGCGCGGAGAGCAGAAACTCCTCGTAGTGCACCTTCTCCGACAACGGATACCGGCTCCAGATTCCGGTGCCCGCTCCCCCGCTGAAAGGCCGTGCGAACGAGTACGGCAGTTCGTCTGCGATCCCTGCAGTGGTCAGCCGCACGATCGCATCCGGCGTCAATTCGTTGACGGTGACGACATCGACTTCTTCGGCCACGATCTGCTCGACGAACGCATCCGCGTCGGCATTTCCGAGCCAGATGTTCGCCTGCATCACTGTGAGTTCGGCTCCACCTTCGCGCGCCGTCCCATCGGGAACGAAGAGCGGCGCCTGACCCACCACGGCGGCCACCGCGACCACCAACGACACCGCTAATCCGATCCAATGCCGGGTGAGACCGAGTACGACAACCGCGACAAGCCCGGCCGCCATCAGGTACGGCGCTGCCGAGCAGATCATCACAAGACGTTGGTCGTGCAGATCGAGGCTGCGCAGGAGTACACCGAACGCGCCCACGCACGCCACCATCCAGCCGACACCGATCAGGACGCGTCGCATCCATACCGACGTCATTCCCCGAATACCTGCTCCACGACAGCTTTCGCACGGCGCGTCACACGCAGGTAGTTGTCCAGGAACTCGCCGGCGTCGTCACTGTCCCATCCCGCAACCTGCGCGACAGCCGACAGGACTCGCCCGGGCCCCGGCAGCTGGTCTGTCGGTTTACCCCGAACCAGCACAAGTGCATTACGCGCCTTGGTGGCGGTGATCCACGCATCGCGCAACAGTTCGATGTCGTGCTCGGGCAACAGTTCCGCGGCACCGATCGCATCGAGCGTTTCGAGCGTCGAGGTGTTGTGCAGCGTCATGACCTCGTGCGCGTGGCGCAACTGCATCAACTGTACGGTCCACTCGATGTCGGCGAGACCGCCACGGCCGAGCTTGGTATGCGTGGCCGGGTCCGCTCCCCGAGGAAGTCTTTCCGAATCGACCCGGGCCTTGATGCGACGGATCTCCCGTACCGACTGTTCGGAAACCCCGCCCGCCGGGTAGCGAGTCTTGTCGATCATGTGCAGAAAACGCAGACCGAGTTCCGGGTCGCCCGCGATGTGGTGTGCGCGCAACAGCGCCTGCACCTCCCACGCCTGCGCCCACTGGTCGTAGTACGCCGCGTACGAGGAAAGTGTTCGCACGACCGGACCGCTGCGTCCTTCGGGCCGCAATCCCGTGTCGACTTCGAGTGGCGGATCGGTGCTCGCGGCGCCGAGCAGGGTCCGTACCCGGTCGGCAACCCCGATGGCCCACTTGACGGCCTCGGTTTCGTCGGCGTCGTCGATCGGCTCGCACACGAAGAGTACGTCTGCGTCCGATCCGTACCCGAGTTCGCCACCACCGAGGCGCCCCATCCCGATCACCGTGAGGGTGGCGGGAGCGGGACCGCCGCGTTTGGCGACACTCGCCTTGATCACGGCGGTCAGCGACGCATTGAGCACGGCAGCCCACACAGACGACAGCGCCTTGCACACCTGCGGTACGTCCAGCATCCCCAGAATGTCGGCCGAGGCGATACGCGCCAATTCGTACCGGCGCAGCGAACGTGCCGCTCCGATGGCGCGGACCGGGTCGTCGTACCGAGATGACGCCGTGAGGATTCCACGGGCAACGTCGTTCGGCTTCGGTTCCAGCAATCGAGGACCGCTGGGCGAGTCCGCGAACAGCCGCACCACGTCAGGCGCCTTGACCAGTAGATCGGGAACATACGCCGAAGAACCCAGAACCGTCATCAGCCGCTCTGCCACCGACGCCTCGTCGCGGAGCAGACGAAGGAACCAGGTCTGGTCGATCATCGCGTCGGACAGCCGCCGGTATGCGAGCAGTCCCGCATCGGGATCCGGTGTGTCCGCCAGACATTCGAGGAGGGTGGGCAGCAACAGCGCCTGGATACGGCCCTTCCGCGATGCCCCGCTCGTCAACGCAGTGAGGTGACCGAGCGCGTTCTGCGGCGCCGTGTAGCCCAGAGCCGCCAGCTGACGCATCGCACCGTCCGGTGACAAACGCAACGCATCCTTGTCCGTGCGAGCGACGGACTCGAGCAACGGCCGGTAGAACAGCTTCGCGTGCAGACGCCTGACCCGATGCGAGTTCCGGCGAATCTCCGCCTTGAGGACTCCGAGCGCGTCCTTCGTCCCGTCCGGACGCATGTGCGCTCCGCGGGCGAGCCAGCGCAAGCCCTCTTCGTCGTCGGCAGGTGGCAACGTGTGGGTTCGCTTGAGCTTCTGCAACTGCAGCCGATGTTCGAGCAATCGGAGAAACTCGTATGAGGCCGTGAGATTCGCTGCGTCGTCGCGACCGACATAGCCGGCGGCAGCGAGAGCGGTCAACGCGTCGACGGTGCTCTGCACGTGCAGAGATTCGTCGGCGCGACCATGGACGAGCTGCAGAAGCTGCACCGCGAACTCGACGTCGCGAAGGCTGCCGCGCCCCAGCTTGAGTTCGCGCTCACGCAATTCCGCGGGAACCAATTCCTCCACGCGGCGACGCATCGCCTGCACCTCGGGAACGAAGTTCTCACGCTCCGATGCACTCCACACCATCGGGCTCAGAGCTTCGATGTATTGCCCGCCCAGGGCCAGATCGCCGGTCATCGGGCGAGCTTTCAACAGCGCCTGGAACTCCCAGGTCTTCGCCCACCGCTTGTAGTAGGCGACGTGCGACTCGAGTGTGCGGACGAGTTCCCCACGCTTGCCCTCGGGGCGCAGAGCCGCGTCCACGTCGAAGAACGCAGACGACCCGACTCTCATCATTTCGCCGGCCAGTCGGCTGGCCACCGCATCCGCGGGTTCGGCGACGAAGACCACATCCACGTCGCTGACATAGTTCAATTCGCGCGCACCGCACTTGCCCATCGCGATCACCGCGAGCCGAACCGGGCACGGCTCGTCGGGACAGACCGTCGCCACGGCAACCGCGAGCGCGGCGGTGAGTGCTGCGTCGGCGAGGTCGGACAATTGGTGTCCGACGGCCTGATACGGAAGAACCGGCTCGTTCTCGACGGTGGCAGCGAGGTCGACAGCCGCCAGCAGCATCAACTCGTCGCGATAGCACTTGCGCAGAGCGGCAACCGCATCCGGACCGGTGATCGCAGCTCGGTACAGCAGCACGTCTTCACCGGCATCGGCTTCCGGCGTCGCATCGACCGCGGCGAGCAGCCGCTCGGTCGCTTCCTGCTTCGTCGGCAATTCCACATCACCGGCGAGCAGACGCCACGACGAAGGTTCCGCGACGAGATGATCACCGAAGGCGCTCGAGGCACCCAACAATCCGAAGAGGCGGCCACGCAGGCCCTTGTCCGTGCCGATCATGTCGTCGAGCTCCGCCCAGCCCTCGCCGAGGCCGTCTTTGAGCCGAACAAGCGTCCGCAATGCCAGGTCGGCATTCGCAGCGCGCGAAAGCGCCCACAATACCTCGACCTTCGAGACGTCGACCCAGCCGAGTTCGCGAAGTTCGCCTGGTGCAGTCGGTTCGACGAGACCGAGACGGCCCGGTCCAGGTATGGCTGATCGTGCTGCCGGGGGTTTCACCGCGCGTCCGCTCACAAGCCCAGGTACGTCTCGAGCTCGAACGGAGTGACCCTGCTGCGGTAGTCCTCCCACTCGCGCCGCTTGTTCCGCAGGAAGAAGTCGAACACGTGCTCACCCAAAGCCTCTGCGACGAGCTCCGACTTCTCCATTTCACGCAACGCGGAGTCCAGGTTGCCCGGCAGCTCTTTGTAGCCCATTGCCCGGCGCTCGGCGGACGTCAACGACCACACGTCGTCTTCTGCCTCGGGCGGCAGTTCGTAACCCTGTTCCACACCACGCAGACCGGCGGCGAGCAGCACTGCGAAGGTCAGGTAAGGGTTGCAAGCAGAGTCTGGGCTCCGGATCTCGACACGGCGCGAGGAAGCCTTGTTCGGCGTGTACATGGGCACGCGAACCAGCGCCGACCTGTTGGACGGCCCCCAGGAAGCTGCTGTGGGGGCTTCTCCGCCGTGGATCAGTCGCTTGTAAGAGTTCACCCATTGGTTGGTGACGGCACTGATCTCGTTCGCGTGCTCGAGAATGCCGGCGATGAACGCCTTGCCGGTGGCCGACAGCTGCATCGGATCGTCCGGATTGTGGAACGCGTTGGTATCGCCTTCGAAGAGACTCATGTGGGTGTGCATTGCCGAGCCGGCCTCGTTGCTGAACGGCTTGGGCATGAAGGTGGCGCGGACCCCTTCGGAGATCGCCACCTCCTTGACGACGTACCGAAACGTCATCACGTTGTCCGCCATCGACAAGGCATCCGCGTAGCGAAGGTCGATTTCTTGCTGGCCCGGCGCTGCCTCGTGGTGGCTGAACTCCACCGAGATCCCCATCGACTCGAGCGCATCGATCGCGTGACGACGGAAATTGGGTGCCGAGTCGTGAACAGCCTGGTCGAAGTATCCACCCGAGTCGGCCGGTACCGGCGGACTGCCGTCCATCGGGCCGTTCTCGAGGAGGAAGAACTCGATCTCGGGGTGCACGTAGCAGCTGAACCCGAGGTCGCTGGCCTTGTTCAGCTGCCGCCGCAGAACATGCCGTGAATCGGCCCAGGACGGTGAACCGTCGGGCATCGCGATGTCGCAGAACATACGGGCAGAATGCTGATGCCCCTTGCTCGAACTCCACGGCAGCACCTGGAAGGTCGACGCGTCGGGCTTGGCGACCGTGTCGGACTCGGACACTCGCGAGAAGCCCTCGATGGCGGAACCGTCGAAACCGATCCCCTCTTCGAACGCGCCTTCGAGTTCTGCAGGCGCGATCGCCACGGATTTCAGATACCCGAGCACGTCGGTGAACCACAACCGGACGAACCGAATGTCGCGCTCTTCGAGGGTGCGAAGCACGAACTCCTTTTGGCGATCCATGTCCGCGAGACTAAGCAAAGTACGTTAAATCTGTGTAACTTCGCGCGATCCCTTTGCATGGCACGACCGCCCCGAACCCATAGTGCCTGCGTGTAGCGATGACCCGATATCGAAATTGTCTGCGAACATCAACAGGTCAATCCTCCAGGTGGCACCGTCAGATCGACGAAGTAGTTCGTCACCGCGTCGTCCACGCACTGTTCCCCGTCGAATACGACCGTGTGCTGCGTACCTCTATAAGTGACCAGCGCACCTCCCAATTGCGCCGCCAGATCAACGCCCGCCTGGTACGGCGTGGCGGGATCTTCTGTGGTGGACACGACGACTATCGACGGCACACCCGCGGCGTCGATCGTGTGCGGATGGCTCGTATTCGGAGTCGCCCAGAAAGCACAGATGTCGAGCGGTGCGTTTCCGGTGCCGCGGCCGTCGTCGAGAAAGGGTGCTGCCTGGCGGAACCTAGTGTCTGCCACACCGAGCACATCACGATCGGTTTCCGCCGGATCGTCGGCACAGCGGATCGCATTGAACGCATCATTGAGGTTGGAGTACGTGCCGTCCTCGGTGCGACCTTCGTACATGTCCGCCAGACTCAGCAGCGCGTCACCCGTTCCGTCGGCAAGACTGTTCAGCCCACCCCTCAAAAGCCCCCACAGACGCGGAGAATACAACGCCTGCTGGACGCCGGTGATCGCGTCTGCGTAGCTGAGACCACGCGGATCGGTGGTTTCGGCAGGTTTCTCGACAAGCGGGGCGACGAGGCTCCGGAACCGTTCGTCGGCTGCTGCCGGGTCAGTACCGAGGGGGCAATCCGCCGACGTGGCACAGTCCGCAACAAAGGCGTCGAACGCTTTCTGGAAGCCGGCCCCTTGAAGAATCACTTCCTCGACCGGATCCTGCTGCGGGTCCAGGGCACCGTCCAGCACCATCGAGCGGACACGTTCCGGGAACGTCTCCGCGTAGGTCGACCCGAGCCGAGTTCCATACGAATAGCCCAGATAGTTCAGTTTCTCGTCGCCCAGAACGGAACGAATGACATCCATGTCGCGGACCACTTCGTACGTCCCGACGTGCGCCAGCAACTCCACTCCGGATCGCTCTGCACATTTGCGCGCGTACTCACGATTCTCCGCCTCGGAACGTGCGATCCCTTCCGCGCTCATGTCGATGTCGAGATCCTGGCGCCTGGCATCGGTCTCTTCCGCAGTGAGGCAGCGCACCGCCGGGGTGGATGCGCCGATGCCGCGTGGATCGAATCCGATCGTGTCGAATCGTTCGGCGACCGGCGTTCCCTCGGTGACCACCGCCGTGCCCAGACCAGAAGCGCCGGGACCACCTGGATTGACCAACAGTGAACCGATCTTGTCGCCGGTTGCCGTGGCCCGCGACAACGCGATCTCGGCAGTGGCTCCGGCCGGGTCGGCATAGTCGAGGGGAACGGTGATCCTGGTGCAGGCGAGTCCGCTCAAGTCGGAACCGTCGGTGCTGTATCCCTCGCACGAGCCCCACTTCACGGGTTGCGCGTAGAACTCCTCCAGCCCCGCTGGGACGACTCCTGCTGGGCCGACCTGTGTCGCGGTTGCCGACCGGGCATCGCCGGCCGTACCACCGGTACACGAAGTCACCAGGGCAGCAACAGCAGACAGGGCCGCGATCGCAACGGGTCGTGAAGACATCCTCATGGTCATCGATCGTGCCAGGAACCGATCGGTTGTGACCTATTGCACTCCACGTGCGACTTCGCACCCTCCGCCCGCAATGGCAGACTGAAACCGTCATCACCTACACCCGGGGACCCACCGGAATCGACCACCGCGTCGAAGCCGACCAATGGGCCTCGAGGCACGAAAGGGATCAAACGATGTCCGCATCTGAAAGCACGCAGCCCGAAACCCCTCTGTACGGAGCTGCCGCACCCAAGCGCAAGACGCGCATTCACCACCTGCAGGCCATGAAGACCGAGGGGCACCGCTGGTCGATGCTCACCGCCTACGACTACTCCACCGCCCGGATCTTCGAGGAAGCCGGGATCCCGGTACTGCTCGTGGGTGACTCCGCGGCCAATGTCGTCTACGGCTACGACACCACCGTCCCGGTGACGGCGGACGAACTCCTTCCCCTCGTTCGAGGCGTCGTACGCGGCGCACCGAATGCCCTCGTGGTCGCCGACCTCCCCTTCGGGAGTTACGAGGGCTCGCCCGAGCAGGCACTCGCGAGCGCGACTCGTTTCATGAAGGAGGGACTCGCGCATGCGGTGAAGCTCGAGGGCGGCGAACGTATCGCGCCACAGATCGCGGCACTCACCGCTGCCGGTATCCCGGTCATGGCTCACGTCGGGTTCACACCACAGAGCGTCAACAGTCTCGGCGGATTTCGCGTCCAGGGTCGCGGCGACGGCGCCGAGCAGCTGATCGCCGACGCGATCGCCGTGCAGGAGGCGGGCGCGTTCTCCGTCGTGATGGAAATGGTCCCGGCCGAGGTCGCCGGGCAGGTCACGCGCAAGCTCACGATCCCGACGGTGGGCATCGGTGCAGGCGCGGAATGCGACGCCCAGGTCCTTGTGTGGCAGGACATGGCGTCCTACACGTCCGGCAAGACGGCGAAGTTCGTGAAGAGCTTCGGTAGTGTCGGCGACGAATTGCGCAGTGCGGCCGCGGCATACGCCACAGAGGTCGCTGCTGGAACATTCCCCGCGGAGGAACACAGCTTCTGACGCTGCTCACCCGTTTCACGAGCCGAGAGGTCTGTCGATGACCGGACACCGTCCCATCCACCCACGCCGAAGTCGCCGCCGTGCCGCCTTGGCGGCCGGTGGCGTCGTAATGACCCTGTTCGCCGCGGGGTGCGGAAGTGGCGGCAACGGCACAGCCGACAACCCTCCTGCACCCACGCCGTCGAGCCAGGAACCTTCGCCCTCCGCCGAGGTCGGCGAGGTGCCCGGCGGGGTCACGCAGGCGCAGGCAGAAAGTCTGTGCGGCGAGTTGGACAAGCAGCTGCAGAGCTGGCGAACGTACACTCCCACCATCGGCAAGGCAGGGCTGAACACCCTGGTCGGCGAGTGGATCGTCCGGAACGGCCTCGATCCGATCGCGTTTCTACGGGACAAGTCGCGTATCGACACGATCACCGCGTCCGCGTGCCCCGACATCCGTGAGGGAGCGATCTCGGCACTGGAGATTCCGGACCTGGCGACGGGGCTGATCGGACTGTGAGCCGCCAGTCCGAGCCCGTCGCCAAGCTTCGGACGCTGTATCCCCCCATCGAGCCGTACGAGTCGGGCCACCTCGACGTGGGTGACGGCCAGTCGGTGTACTGGGAGCAGAGCGGCAACCCCGACGGTCGGCCGGTCGTGTTCCTCCACGGCGGGCCGGGCGGGGGAACCGACCCTGCGCAGCGGCGGTTCTTCGATCCGCAGGCCTACCGGATCGTTCTGCTCGACCAACGCGGTTGCGGACGGTCGACCCCACACGTCGCCGACGGTGCGGACCTTTCCGTCAACACCACCGACCACCTGATCGGTGACGTCGAAGCCCTCCGTGAGCATCTCGAGATCGAGCGGTGGCAGGTGTTCGGCGGGTCGTGGGGATCGACCCTGGCCCTCGCATATGCGCAACGCCATCCCGCCCGTGTGACGGAATTGGTGCTGCGAGGCATCTTCCTGCTACGACGCAGCGAGATCGACTGGTATTACAACGGCGGTGCGGGCCATGTCTTCCCCGAACAGTGGGAGCAGTTCCTCTCTCCCGTACCGGAATCCGAGCGCACCGGCGATCTGGTCGAGGCATACCACCGGCTTCTGCACGACGACGATCCCGATGTGGCCACCCGTGCAGCGATCGCATGGTCCACCTGGGAAGGGGCGACCAGTTCGCTGTTCCCGAAACCGGACCGAGTGGAGCAGAGCGCCGAGCCCCGGTTCGCACGCGCATTCGCACGCATCGAGAACCACTACTTCCGCAACCGCGGATTCATCGACGACGGCCAGTTGCTGCGCGACGCCGACGTCCTGTCCGACATTCCGGGCGTGATCATCCAGGGTCGCTACGACATAGTCTGCCCGGCCACCAGTGCCTGGGAATTGCACAAGGCCTGGCCGGAGTCCGAACTGCACGTCGTCGACGATGCCGGTCATGCCGCGCTCGAGCCGGGAATCGTCCACCACTTGATCAGCGCAACCGACAGGTTCCGATCCTGACGTTTGGGCCCGAACTTTCGATATGGTGCGACGATGGCTGTCAACGTAGACGTGATTCGGGTGTTCACCGATGCGGAAGGCAGGCACGGCAACCCACTGGGAGTCATCGACGCTGGCGCCGTGCCGGTCGACGATCGCCAGGCACTGGCGAAAGGACTCGGATACAGCGAGACGGTGTTCGTGGAACTACCCGAGCCGGGCGCGGATCGGGCCCGCCTGCAGATCTACACACCGGTTCGGGAACTTCCGTTCGCCGGCCACCCCACCGTCGGTACCGCGTGGTGGCTCGAACAGCGCGGGACGCCGGTGAAATCCCTCGTGACGACGGCAGGCGAAGTCGCGACACGCAAATCCGGTAAGGCGTGGTGGGTGCGGGCCCGAGCCGAATGGGCGCCCGAGTTCGCGCTCTATCCCCTCGACACCGTCGACGACGTCATGGCATCGGAGCCCGAGGAATTCGGCGAGGGCATCCACTACGTGTGGGCGTGGGCCGACAAGCTCGAGCACTCGGTCCGTACCCGAATGTTCGCACCCGATCTGGGGATCGTCGAGGACGAAGCGACCGGAGCCGCCGCGGTACGACTCACCGAAAATCTCCGGCTGTCGCTCCTCATCACTCAGGGCAAGGGGTCGCAGCTGCGAACCACCTACGACCCGAACGGCTGGATCGAGGTCGGCGGACTCGTTCGGTCCGAGGACTCACGGCAGATCTGAGTCGAGGGCGACGGCTTCTGCGCAGTAGGCACTCTCGAGACGGGCGGTCTCGGACCCGCCACGCACTTTCGGCGCACGGCCGACGAATCAGGGGTACGCCCGCCGCTGACGGTCGACCCGTTCGCCCTTTTCGAGCGTGGTTGCTTATCCGAGGGCCGTGCGAATCCCAGCTACCAACTCGGCGACCTGATCGTCGGTCATGACGAACGATGGTGAGATCTGCATCGCGCCCTGACCAGCCGCGCGCCCGGAAATCCCGTGCTCGCGCAACGTCCCGACGAACGGCGGCGCCTCGGCGGGATCGACCAATTGCACAGCCGCGACCGCACCCAGGCCACTGCGCACCTCCTGCACCCTGGGGTGGTCGACCAGTGGAGCGAGTTGCTCGTGCAACGATGCCTCGAGCCGCTTCGCCTCCGTGAGCAGATCCTCCCGCTCGAGGATGTCGAGGTTGGCGAGCGCCGCCGCTGCTGCCCCGGCGTGCCCGCCATAGGTGTAGCCGTGCCTCCACGACACACCACCCGAGAAGAACGGTTCCGCCACCCGCGGAGCGATGAACACGGCACCCATCGGGACGTAGCCCGACGTCAGTCCCTTGGCGGTCGTCATCATGTCGGGCTGCAGATCGAAGCGGGTGGACGCGAACCAGTCGCCGCCTATGCGGCCGAAGCCGGTCACCACTTCGTCCACGACGAACAGGATGTCGTGATCGCGACAGATGTCCCGCACCTCCGCCAGGTACCCGTCCGGGGGCAGATAGATCCCACCGGCGCCGATGATCGGTTCGCAGAAGAAGGCAGCAATTCGATCTTCGCCGATCTCTTCGATGAGCGCGAGCAGACTCTTGGCCTCGTCCCACTCGACCGTCGCGGCGTCGTGCATCAGTTCGCCGTAGCCCTCGCGGTTGCCGGGGATACCGGCCAGTGCGGTGCCCGCAACGTGCATACCGTGGTATGCCCTCTTTCTGCCGACAACGATGTTCTTGGACGGCCTGCCCAGCTCGTGCCAGTACCGCCTGGCCAGCTTGGTCGCCGTGTCCACCGAGTCCGAACCACCCGAGGTGAAGAAGATCTTGCTCCCGGGCACGGGAGCGATGTCTGCGAGGCGCTGCGCCAACGTCACCGTCGTTTCGGGGGCGAAGTCGCCGAAGTTCGAGAAGTGCGCGAGCGTGGACAGCTGCTCCGCGACCGCGTCAGCGATTTCACGACGCCCGTGACCGACGTTCGTGAACCACAAACCGGCCGTCGCGTCGAGATACCGGTTCCCCTGGTCATCCCAGATGTAGACGCCCTCACCCTTCGACACGACGAACGGACCGCCCTGCACGACGGTCCCCATGTCGGCGAAGCCGTGCCACAGCGCCGATGTTGCGCGGTCCGATGCTGTCCCGTCCGTTGCCATGGCCT
Organism: Rhodococcus quanlei; assembly: GCF_055231015.1. NCBI lineage: Bacteria > Bacillati > Actinomycetota > Actinomycetes > Mycobacteriales > Nocardiaceae > Rhodococcus > Rhodococcus quanlei. Next base: position 84,876 of record NZ_JBUYWD010000010.1, read on the forward strand.
GTCCCTTCTCGCGAACACCTTCCCAGCGACTATGCCACGTACGGTCCCGGACCGTACCGACGGCGAGCGTCAACCCGTTCGTTAGGCTGTCAACAGCATGTCGAAGATACCCCCGACCCCGAATCGTCGAGACCTGAAGAGTCGCCTCACCGAGGTCTCTCTCCGCGACGAACACCGATTCCGGCGACGCCTCGACAAAGCACGAACGCCCGATGCACTCGCCGCCATCGCCGACGAGATCGAATCCGCACGCACCCGGTTGTCGACCCGCGCGTCCGGTGTTCCACCCATCACGTATCCGGAAGCGCTGCCGGTTTCGGCGCGCAAGGACGACATCGCGAAAGCTGTCTCCGAGAACCAAGTCGTCATTGTCGCGGGCGAAACGGGTTCCGGGAAGACCACGCAGATCCCGAAGATCTGCCTCGAACTGGGTCGAGGTGTACGTGGACTGATCGGGCACACCCAGCCACGGCGCCTTGCGGCACGCACCGTCGCAGAGCGCATCGCCGAAGAGATCGGCACCGACCTGGGCGACACCGTCGGATACACCGTCCGTTTCACCGATCAGGTGTCCGACGGCACCTACGTGAAGCTGATGACGGACGGAATTCTGCTCGCCGAGATCCAGCGAGACAAGTTGCTGCGCCGCTACGACACCCTGATCATCGACGAGGCCCACGAGCGCAGCCTCAACATCGACTTCATTCTGGGGTACCTGAAACAACTACTACCCCGCCGACCCGACTTGAAGGTGATCATCACCTCGGCGACGATCGACCCTGACCGTTTCGCCCGTCACTTCGCGAACGCCGGCGTACCGGCCCCCGTCGTCGAGGTGTCCGGACGAACGTTCCCCGTCGAAATGCGTTATCGGCCGTTGTCCATCGAGGTGGGAGATTCCACCATCGACCTCGATCCTGTAGACGCGGTCTGCGAGGCCGTCGACGAGCTCTGCGCGGAGGGAGAAGGCGATATCCTCGTCTTCCTGTCCGGTGAGCGAGAGATCCGTGACACCGCCGACGCCCTCCGCGACCGGCGCCTGCGCAACACGGAGATCGTCCCGCTCTACGCCCGATTGTCGGCCGCCGAGCAGCACAAGGTGTTCGCACCTCACGCAGGCCGACGTGTGGTGCTCTCGACCAACGTCGCCGAGACGTCACTCACAGTTCCGGGGATTCGCTACGTCATCGATCCCGGCACTGCCCGAATATCGCGGTACTCGGTGCGCACCAAGGTTCAGCGCCTACCCATCGAACCGATCTCGCAGGCATCGGCTCGTCAGCGCTCCGGCCGCTGTGGTCGTGTGGCCGAGGGGATCTGCATCCGGCTCTACTCGGAGGAGGACTTCGAGTCCCGGCCCGCATTCACCGAACCCGAGATTCTGCGTACCAACCTGGGGTCCGTCATTCTCCAGATGACGGCCCTCGGTCTCGGTGACGTCGCCGCGTTCCCCTTCGTCGAGCCCCCGGATCCACGAGCGGTCCGCGACGGCGTGGGATTGCTCGAAGAACTCGGTGCGATCGACCGTGGTTCGCGAGCACACAACCCGGTCCTGACCGCGACCGGACGGGAACTCGCTGCCCTACCGGTCGACCCACGCATGGCACGCATGCTGGTTGAAGGCCATCGGAATGGTTGTCTGGCAGAACTTCTCGTGATCGTGTCGGCGCTGTCGATTCAGGATGTTCGCGAACGACCAGTCGACCACCAGCAAGCCGCCGACGAGCAGCACGCCCGATTCGCGGTGGAGAACTCCGACTTCCTCGCTTACCTCAAACTCTGGTCCTACCTGGGCGAGCAGCGGAAAGAACTGTCGTCCAGCCAGTTCCGAAAGATGTGCCGCAACGAATTCCTGCATTGGCTGCGCATCCGCGAATGGCAGGACCTACACGGGCAACTGCGGCAGATCACGCGTCGCATGGGCTGGGACACCTCGAACACGGCGGCGTCCGAATCGGCCATCCACCAGTCATTACTTGCCGGTCTGCTCTCCCACATCGGCCTCCGCGAGGGGGACAAGCGCGAGTTTCTCGGTGCCCGTGGCACACACTTCGCGATTTTCCCAGGCTCCACCTTGTTCAAGAAGCCGCCCCGCTGGGTCATGGCAGCCGAGTTGGTCGAGACTTCGCGATTGTGGGCACGCATGTCGGCCCGCATCGAACCCGAATGGGCCGAGAAGCTCGCGCCACAGTTGGTGAAACGCACGTATTCCGAACCACACTGGTCCAGGAAGCGCGCTGCAGCCATGGCCTACGAGCGGGTGACCCTGTACGGGCTGCCACTCGTCGCGAAGCGTCCGGTCACCTACTCGCCGATCGATCCCGAAGTGTCTCGAGATCTGTTCATCCGGCACGCATTGGTGCAGGGTGAGTGGCAGACAAACCATAAGTTCTTCCACTCCAATCACGCATTGCTCGACGACGTCGAGGAACTCGAGAATCGTGCGCGCCGACGCGACATCCTGGTCGACGACGACACCCTGTTCGACTTCTACGACGAGCGCGTCGGCGCGGAAGCCGTCTCTGCCAGACACTTCGACACGTGGTGGAAGAAGACACGACGTGCGTCTCCCGATCTGCTCGACTTCACAACCGACACCGTTGTCAACGCCGACTCGACTGCTGTTGCGGGCGGGCAGTATCCCGATGCCTGGCGTCAAGGCGAGATCCAGTTCCCCCTCACGTATCAGTTCGAACCCGGAACCGACGACGACGGTGTCACAGCGCGGATACCGGTGGCCCTCCTTGCGGGTGTGCGTCCCGTCGGCTTCGACTGGCTCGTTCCCGGAATGCGCGAGGAACTCGTCACCGCCCTGATCAAAACCCTGCCGAAGAATCTGCGCCGGCAGGTGGTTCCGGCGCCCGAGTTCGCCAAAGCGGCAATGGCATCCGTCACGCCGCGGTCGGAACCACTGATCAACGCGATGGCACGGGAGCTCTCTCGTCTCGGTTCGTGCCGTATCGACCCGAAGGACTTCGGCAGCGACGCGCTTCCCGACCACCTTCGCATGACCTTCTCGGCAACCGACGAATCCGGGGCCGTCCTCGGCCGCAGCAAGGACCTGGCCGAGCTTCGCCGTTCACTCGCACCACGGGTACGCGACGAGGTCGCCAAGACCGCCTCCCGTTCGCAACGGCCGCCCGCGCTCACGTGGACCCCGGAAACGTTGGGCACACTGAGCGCCACCGTCACGCGGGCGGTGGCCGGACAGACGATTGTCGGCTATCCCGCGCTCGTCCCCGAAGAATCCGGCGTGGCCGTACGCGTACTGAGTACCGCTGCGGAGCAGCGGGATGCCATGCGGGCGGGTACGCGAGAACTTCTCCTTGCCGCCGTTGCAACCCAGACCAGAACCGTGATCGCCGGCATCGACAACGCCCAGCGTCTCGCCCTGGGGCAGAATCCGGACGGAAGTGTCGAGGCCCTGGTCACCGACTGCCGGATCGCCGCGGCCAATTCGTTGATCGACTCGTTGAAAGAGCCGGTCCGCACGCCGACTCAGTTCGATTCACTCGTGAAGATCGCACGTGATCGGCTCCCCCACGACAGCTCGATTCTCTTGCGGCTCACCATCCCTGCCTTGGAGAAGGCCCACCGACTCGAGGCGATCCTGGCACGCAGACAAGGCGAAGCCGCAGACGATGTACGCGAACAACTGGAATCGCTACTGTTCCCCGGATTTGTCGCCGACCTCGGACCCGCACATTTGCGCGAGCTTCCCCGCTATCTCGAGGCCGCCACCGTGCGACTCGAATCACTGCCGGGCAGTGCGGACCGGGACAGTAACGGAATGGACGTTCTCGACCGTGTGTACGCCGGCTACGAGCGCATGTTGGCGGGCCTTCCGCCGGAACGACACCACAGTTCCGAAGTGGACGCTGTTCACTGGATGATCGAGGAGCTACGGGTGAGCCTGTTCGCACAGGCCGTGGGTACACCGGTAGCGGTGTCCGAAAAGCGAGTCCTCAAGATGATGCAGGCAGTATCCGGGCCGCGATAGATCAGGAGCGTGGAGTGTCCTCGCTACCGATACCGTCATCTGCCGCAGCCTTCGCCTCCTGATGTTCGCGCAGTTCCTTGATCTCACGTGCGAAATCGTCTGCCGAACTGAAGGACCGGTACACGGATGCGAATCGTAGGTACGCAACCTCGTCGAGGTCTCGCAACGGACCGAGTATGGCGAGGCCGACCTCGTTACTGGGAATCTCCGCGGAACCGGATGCGCGGACGGCATCTTCCACCTGTTGCGCGAGGAGATTCAGCGCATCGTTGTCGACCTGCCGTCCTTGGCATGCGCGGCGAACCCCTCGAACCACTTTCTCGCGGCTGAACGGCTCGGTGACACCGCTCCGCTTCACCACGGAGAGGATCGCGGTCTCCACCGTGGTGAACCTGCGCCCGCATTCCGGGCACGAACGGCGACGACGAATGGCCTGGCCCTCGTCCGCCTCACGCGAATCGACCACACGTGAATCCGGGTGCCGGCAGAAAGGGCAGTGCATGACGATTCCTTCGTCGTACCTCGACGCAACCACGCGTGGTGGTGTAACTGACAGCATTCGAGAGTACTCGTCCGTGCCACCGACGCTCGCACGCAGCACCGCCAACAGAACCGTCACGGTACCGAGACCGGGACCACGAGGCTCTGCCCTGGGGCGATCGACGACGTGGACATGGCATTGAGATCCATGATGCGTTCGATCACCTGCTGGGCAGGCAAGCCGGGGGCAACACGCTCTGCCACGTCCGTCAGGGTGTCACCGGCAGCTACTCGAACAACCTCGGTTGTGCCGGACAGTATGCCGGCCTCGGTAGCGGTGACGGCGTCGGCGACGATGCCGAACCCCAGCAGAATGCCTGCGGTGACGAGGACTGTCGCCAGAACGGTCCGCCAGCCGACATCTTCGACTGCGCCGTGATGCTCCGCCCTGGACATCCGGACGTGGGAATCGCGGTATCGAACGGCACCCGGGGCGGGACGCCTGCTGGCCGGCCTGCGCGTCGGACGGTCCGTCTCAACGCGCAAGTACGCGCATTGCTCGCCGAGATCTTCCCCCACAAAGCCCACTGCTCGCCTGGTCGGAACGACACGACGACTGTTCAGAACTGCACTGCTCATCGAAACCTCCGGTAACCGATCACCCTGTTCGATCACACGTTCGAAAGAACGTATGTTCGATTTCTACCACGAGCGGCCGACGACGGCGCCACTTTCAGGGACACGAGTCGAACAAATGTTTGATAACGACAGGCAATGTCGCTAGATTCGTGGCAGACGACACGCGGTGCAGATACCGCAGCACCGGCCCGACCGACGCGGAGGCAGACAGCATGAAGGACGAGAACTCGCCCGGCAGTTCGAACATCGGAGGCTCGAACACCAGCAGTTCGCCCACCGACGAACTCAAAGTCGACGCGAGCCCGAATCCTGCCGAACTCACCGATCGGCAGCGTCGCGTCCTCGAGGTCATCCGTACTTCCGTCACCGAACGCGGCTACCCCCCGAGCATCCGGGAGATCGGCGACTCGGTCGGCCTCACATCGACATCCTCCGTGGCGCACCAGTTGCGAACCCTCGAGCGCAAGGGATTCCTGCGCCGTGACCCGAACCGTCCCCGCGCCGTGGACGTCCGCGGGCTGGACGAGGTGGCAGCAGATGTGGCAGCCGGAAGCCAGACCGCTCGTACGCCCGGGCGCCCGACATCGGTCAGCCAGGGAGCACCGCAGTGCCTCGACGAGACGGTCATGCCGGAACCGACATTCGTTCCGGTACTGGGCAGGATCGCCGCCGGTGGGCCGATCCTGGCCGAGGAAGCCGTCGAGGACGTGTTCCCACTCCCCCGCGAACTCGTCGGCCAGGGCTCGCTGTTCCTGCTGAGGGTTGTCGGCGAGTCGATGGTCGATGCCGCCATCTGCGATGGCGACTATGTAGCGGTACGCCAGCAGAACGTCGCGGACAACGGCGACATCGTCGCCGCAATGATCGACGGTGAAGCGACGGTGAAGACGTTCAAACGTACGGACGATCAGGTGTGGCTGATGCCCCACAATCGCCTGTTCGATCCGATCCCGGGTAATGACGCCGTGATTCTCGGCAAGGTCGTCACCGTCGTACGCAAGATCTGACGCGCCTCACAGGTCGAGGCCACGACCGATGATCTCCTTCATGATCTCGGTCGTGCCGCCGTAAATGGTCTGCACTCGGGAATCCATATAAGCCTTCGCGATCGGGTATTCCTTCATGTAGCCATATCCGCCGTGGAGCTGGAGGCACCGGTCGATCAAGCGCACCTGGGCTTCGGTGGTCCACCACTTGGCCATGGCGGCCTCCTGCACCGTCAGCTTCCCATCGTTGAGCGATTCGATGCACCTGTCGACGAATACCCGGGCAGTCGTCGTCTCCGTGGCAAGTTCCGCCAGCACGAACCGGGTGTTCTGGAATTGGCCTATCGACTTGCCGAAGGCTTTGCGGTCGCGGCAGTACTGGATTGTCATCTCCAGCACCGACTCCATTGCCGCCACTGCGACCACGGCTATCGACAGTCGCTCTTGCGGTAGGTTTTTCATCAGGTACAGGAAGCCCATGCCCTCCTCTCCGAGGAGGTTCGCACCAGGGACGCGTACATCGTCGAAGGACAATTCTGCGGTGTCCTGGGCCTTCATTCCGATTTTGTCGAGGTTGCGACCTCGCTCGAAGCCGGCCATTCCGCGCTCGACGACGAACAGGCTGAATCCCTGCGCACCCTTGTCGGGGTCGGTACATGCCACCACGATCACGAGGTCGGCGTTGATGCCGTTGGTGATGAACGTCTTGGAGCCGTTGAGAATCCAGTCGTCGCCGTCGCGAACGGCGCGAGTCTTGATCCCCTGAAGGTCGCTACCAGTTCCGGGTTCGGTCATGGCAATAGCGCTGATCAACTCGCCGGATGCGAATCCGGGCAACCACCGCTGCTTCTGTTCGTCGTTGGCGAGGTCGAGCAGGTACGGCGCCACCACGTCGTTGTGCAGCGTGAATCCCACACCGCTGAATCCACCCTTGGTGGTTTCCTCGGCGATGATCGCGTTGTACCGGAAGTCGCGAACACCGCCCCCGCCGAATTCCTCCGGAAGTGCAGTGCCGAGGTACCCCTGCTTCCCCGCTTCGATCCACAGATTGCGGTCCACGATGTTCTGCTCTTCCCACTGCGCATGAAGAGGCTCGACGTGCTGGGCCAAGAACTTGCGGTACGACTCGCGAAACAGTTCGTGCTCCGGCTCGAACAGGGTGCGCTCCACGTGGGCTCCTCGTTTCAGATCGTGCAGGTATGACCAGGGTCACCGTAGCTCTGCCCGGATCGAGAAGGTGAGGACCGAGACGATCGTGATTCGTGACCGTTACCGACCCCGCAATCAGAGCCTGGACCGGCGCCCCATCACGACGATCACGACTGCGATCGCACCGAGAGTCATAACGCCCACCACGAGCCATTTCAGAACCCCAGCGAGGGAGAAGGGTTCGGCCGCTGCGATGGCCGGCTGTGCAGCCGTCGGCTGCACCAAGTCGGTTGCACCACGCAGTATCCGAATCGGCGGAAGAGCACCCGAACGCGCTTCGGAAGCGATCAGCAAATCCCCCTCCGGTGTGAAGGCAACCGCTTCCCCTTGAGGTTGATGCGGTAACGGGATACGAACCGCATCGCCCGAAACCAGGGCCTCCGCAATGTTCCCATCGGTAACCGAGAACAGGTATACGTCGGAGTAGCTCCGCACGGCTGCCACGGATGCATCCGCTGACACTGCGCCGCCGGTGAACATCACCGAACCGATCGCGCCCGGATCGGTGGTCGCAGACACGTCGATCTCACCGACCCTTTCCAGTTCCGAGGGACCTGGCTGCGCCAACTGGTCCACACCGGCACTTCCGGCCGGGCGATACACGGAACTCGGGCCGACCACGTTCTTGGTGACGATGACCGGAACCCCGTCGGGCTGCAGCAGGATGGACTCGGCGTCGTGTGGACCGTCCGGATACGTCAATCGGTAGAGCTCTCCCGCTCCGGTTCCTCGGTCCATCCGCGTCAACGCCACTGTGTCGCGACGGCTGTCGTTGTCTCCGGTGTCCCCCAGCCACAGGTCGGTGCCTGTCGCTGCCATGTCCTCCACGTCATAGGGGTCCACCGGGACCGGAAGCCATGCCGACACCGCACACGAGTGATCCAGAACCGCCACAGCGTCATCCGATCCGCTGTCGCCGACGGCGTACAGTTCGCTGCCGTGCGACGCGAGACCTGACAGCTCGGCAAGCCTGGGATCGGTGGGCGTGCACAGTGTCTCGAACTCCGGAGTCTCGATCGCCGGCGCCGCGGGTGGATCGGTCTGCGCGAGTGCGGGGCTTGCCGTCAATAGCGCAATCGACAACCCCGCGGCCGCCAGCGCGCCGATCGCACGGTCACGCACTGTGCGCGTACTCGACGAGCGCCGAGGCCAACGATTCCGGAACGCGGGCTCGAACTCGCGTGCCGTCCTCGTCGTGCGTGGACGTGAGAATCTGACCGTCCGAATGTATCCGTGCCATCAGATCGCCGCGGGTATACGGCAGCAGAACGCTCACCTCGACCTCCGGGCGAACCAGCACTTCGTCCAATCGCGCCCGAAGTTCGGCCACACCTTCCCCGGTGCGTGCCGACACGAATGCGGCGCCGGGGAGCAGTCCCCGCAGTTGGGTGAGGACCACGGGATCGGCTGCATCGATCTTGTTGACGACGATCAACTCCGGTGGCGCCGGAGCAGCGCTCTCACGCACCACGTCCATGATCACCTCGCGTACCGCCTTGATCTGGTCCGTGGGCAGTGGATCGGAGCCGTCGACGACGTGCAGCAGCAGGTCTGCGCCGGTGACCTCCTCGAGGGTGGAGCGGAACGCCTCGACGAGCTGGGTCGGTAAATGCCTGACGAATCCGACGGTGTCCGTGAGGATGTACTCACGGCCGTCGTCGAGCGCGGCTCGGCGCGACGTCGGATCGAGTGTCGCGAACAACGCGTTCTGCACCAACACCCCGGACCCGGTCAACGAGTTGAGTAGACTGGACTTTCCGGCATTGGTATAGCCGACGATCGCGACGGACGGAATCTCGCTCCGGACTCGTCGGGTGCGCTTGGTGTCACGCGCCGCCTTCATACCCTTGATCTCGCGACGCAGCTTGGCCATGCGCTCGCGAATACGACGGCGGTCGGTTTCGATCTTCGTCTCACCGGGACCACGCAAACCCACACCGCCGTTACTGCCCGCCCGGCCACCTGCCTGCCGCGACATCGACTCACCCCAACCGCGCAATCGCGGCAACATGTAGTCCATCTGGGCGAGTGCTACCTGAGCCTTGCCCTCCCGCGACGTTGCATGCTGAGCGAAGATGTCCAGGATCAGGGCGGTACGGTCGATGACCTTCACCTTGACGATCTTCTCGAGCGCAGTCAGCTGCGCGGGCGTGAGCTCACCGTCACAGATCACGGTGTCGGCACCCGTCGACAGCACCACTTCGCGCAGCTGTTCGGCCTTGCCCGACCCGATGTAGGTGGCGGCGTCCGGCTTGTCGCGGCGCTGCACCAATCCCTCGAGCACTTCGGACCCGGCAGTCTCGGCAAGTGCTGCGAGTTCCGCCATGCTGGACTCGGCCTGCGCTGCGGTCCCCTGGGTCCAGACACCGACCAGCACGACTCGCTCGAGGCGCAGTTGGCGATATTCGACCTCGGTGACGTCGGTGAGCTCGGTCGAAAGCCCCGCTACGCGCCGCAACGCACTGCGGTCGTCGAGCTGCATTTCACCGACGGAGGGTGACTGCCTGGATTCGTGTGTGTTCGTCATACACCACCATGATCCCACGGATCGTGCGGCGAATGCACCTTCTTTACCTGCGACGGGACAACCACCGCTCGCTCCGGGGCGCTCACCCGAGCTGCGCCCACCAGCGCTCGTCCAGCACGCCGGTCGCCACGAGCATCGACGGTCCACGCAGCGTTGCCCGTCCGTCCGCGTACGCGACGGTCACCTCCCCGCCGGGCACCCGTACCCGAACGTCACCGGCGGACTGTCCGTCGTGACGCAGCGCCGCGACTGCGGCAGCCACCGTCCCGGTCCCGCAGGAGCGTGTTTCACCGACCCCGCGCTCGTGCACCCGCATCCTCACTGCGCCGTCGCTCAACGGCGTCACGATCTCGATGTTTACGCCGTGCGGGAAGAATCCGGGATCGAATCCGGGAGCCGCCGTGAGGTCCAGCGCGGCGAGTGCGGAATCGGTGAGCGTGTCGACACACGCCAGATGCGGATTGCCGACGTCGATGCCCAGCCCGGTCAACACCCGGCCTTCGATGGTTGCGGTGCTCGGGCCGAGTTCCGCCACCGCACCCATGTCGACGGTCACCTCACCCAGGTAGCCGTCCGCGCGGTGAACGACAACGGGCCGCGCCCCGGCCCGGGAACCGACCACGAACTCGTCGCGGTGCTCGAACCCACCTGCCCGGAGATAGTGCGCGAACACACGAACGCCATTGCCGCACATCTCGGCGATCGAGCCGTCACTGTTGCGGTAGTCCATGAACCAGTCGTCGGCGGACAAGCCGTCGGGTACATCGGGCAGTACCCCGGCATCCGTGAGCGCACCGACACGTGCGACCCTGAGCACCCCATCTGCGCCGAGCCCGCGCTGCCGATCGCACAATGCCGCGACCCGCTCCTCCGTCAGATCGATCCGGACGTCGAGATCCGGCAGCACCACGAAGTCGTTCTCGGTTCCGTGCCCCTTGCTGAAATCCATGACCGTCAGCCTAGTCTCGTGTCGGCGTCAATTTTCCTGGCGGCGCTGCCGTGCGATCTCGTACAGGCCGACCGCTCCCGCGGACGGAGCACCCAGCGAACTCGCAGCGCCGCCGATCGGAATGGTGACGACGACATCGCACGCCTGACGCCATGCGGCGCTCATGCCTTTCGTCTCGTTTCCGACGACCAGCAACGTCCCGGTGGTGAAGTCGTGGCCGTCGATCACCACCGATCCGGTCTCGTCCGTGCCGACGACGGTCATGTCCACGCCGCGATCGCGCCACGAATCTCGAAACGCCAACACCTCGTCGACCGACGACACGGTGACGACGGGAAGGGCGAACAGCGATCCGGTCGACGCCCGCACGGCCTGCGGATCGTAAGGGTCGGCACCGTGGCCGACCACCACCACGGCGTCCGCCCCGAACGCGTCGGCGGTGCGAATCAACGTGCCGAGGTTCCCGGGCGAGGTCGGTCGATCGAACACCACCACCAAAGGTGCCGCTGCAAGACGAACGTCCCGCAGCCGCGGATGCCGTGATTTCGCTACGGCGATCACCTCGGGCGCGCTTGCGGACTTCTCTCCCAGTTCGGTCATCAGTTCGGTGCTCACACCGATGTGCTCGATACCGGCGCGGCCGGTCACCTCATGCGCCCACTCGGAGAGCGCCCCGCCGCCCACTTTGTGCAGGAGCGCTTCGATCGGCCAATCACGGTCGAGCGCCACGTTCAGCGGGCGCACTCCCTGGATCAGGAACAGACCTGCACGCGACCGCTTCGTGCGGTTGGACAGGAACGACTGCCATTGCTGAAACCGCGCATTACGAGTGGTGACCAACATTTTCTTGCGATTCATCCGTCTCCGTCCCGATCTTCGAGTGTTGCGAGAGCGGCGAGTGCCTCCAACGCTGTCGACAGAAGTCGGGGATCCTCGCCGTCCACCCACTCGATCCGTGGGTCTCGGCGAAACCACGACCGCTGTCTGCGTACGTAGCGACGCGTCCCGATGAACGTGCGTTCCTCGGCTTCCACAAGGTCGTACTCTCCATCGAGACAGGCAAGAACCTGTGCATAACCGATCGCGCGCTGAGCGGTCACGCCGTCACGCAGTCCGACTTCGAGCAGCCCGCGCACCTCGTCGACGAGTCCTCGTTCGAACATCAGCCGGGTTCGTGACCGGATGCGGTCGTCGAGACCTTCGGTCGGCCGGTCGACTCCGAGGATTCGGGTACCCCATCGAGGCTCACCGATTTGCGGTGCGGAAGCGGCAAAGGGCGCCCCGGTGATCTCGACCACCTCGAGCGCCCGCACCATGCGGCGGGCATCGGTCGGAAGAATGGTGGCGGCCGCCGCCGGGTCCGCTCGAACGAGTTCGCGATGGATCGCCTCCACACCGCCCTCGGCGAGTACGGCCTCCCACCTCGCTCGTACCTGCGGATCTGTTGCCGGAAAAGCCCACTCGTCCAAGAGCGCTTGCACGTACATCATCGACCCGCCGACGATGATCGGCACCGCGCCGCGATCGAGGATTGCCTCGACATCGCGGGCGGCATCGCGCTGATAGTTCGCGACAGTCGCGGTCTGTGTCACGTCGAGTACGTCGAGTTGGTGGTGTGGAATGCCACGGCGCTCACCGGTTGCCAGCTTCGCGGTTCCTATGTCCATTCCGCGGTAGAGCTGCATCGCGTCGATGTTGACGATCTCGCCGTCCCACCGCTGCGCGAGATCGAGGGCCAGGTTCGACTTGCCTGTTGCTGTCGGTCCGACGACGGCCACGGGTGCGTTCGGTCGCGTCACGGCGTCCACATCCCTACGTGATAGCCGACTCCGTACGGGGCGGCCGAGTACTCGGTGGTGCAGGTCGGTGCGTCGTGGTCGAATACTCCGGCGAGCACCTGCCAGGGCACTCTGCCACCGACTCCCAGACTTTTCGCCGCCGCCGGATCGAGATTCCGGAGTGTTGGTAGATCACCGATTGCGAGTGCCCGGTCGAGTTCGGCCTGCAGCGGTCCGGCGGCGGGATCGTAGGCGCCGGGTGCCTTGTTCGTCAGGGTGCTGGCTCCGTCACCGATCACGAGGAGGCCCTGCGGGGCGTCGGCGGCGTTCATCGACTGCCGAAGTTCCCTGCCGTATTCGGTGCAGTCTCGGGGGGAGGTTCCGGACGGAAGAATCCGAACCTGAAGATCGACATCAGGCGCGTACGAGCCACGAATCCAGCCGGCCACCAGGGCTGCGAGCGGCAGATCCGCCTCTACTGACTGCTGGTCCGGGTCACCGTCCGCCGGACCACCGAACGCCACCTCGACGTCCACTCCGTAACCCCGAAACGTCCCGCGTGCCGGCCGTTCGACGACCTCCGATACGGTGCCCGCACCGACGGCAATCCATGAGCGCGCCCGTGTCGCCAGTTCGGAGGCGACCGCGCGTACCGCGTGGCGAAGGTCGGCGTTCTCGTGAGCGCCCCGACCTTCCAGTTCCGGCACCAGGAGTGGTGGCGAGGGTACGAGGGCTGCGGCAGCGAACACAGCCGCAACGCTAGCCGAACGTGTTTTCTGTCGACGGAGGCCGTCTCGCCCGATTCGTACCGCGTCACCTGATTCAATGGTCTCGAGCACCCTTACCGGGTTCAATGGAAACCGGATAGCGATCAGGCGGCCGTGTCGCGCGGCAGAGATGAGGAACCGATGACCGACAACAACAACGTCACCCCCAAGCCTGGCGCACCCAAACCCGGCGCACCCAAGCCGGGCGGTCCACGCCCCGGACCTGCAGCGCACATAGCCCCCACACCGGTGCACACCATCGCCGCGAGCGACCCGAGCAAGTTCGGGCGTGTGGACGACGACGGCACGGCCTGGGTGAAAACTCCCGACGGTGAGCGGCAGATCGGCTCTTGGCAGGCCGGCGACTCAGCGGAGGGTCTTGCGCATTTCGGTAGACGGTTCGACGACCTCGCGACCGAGGTGGGTCTGCTCGAGGCGCGGCTCATGTCCGGCGCAGGCGATGCGAAGAAGACGAAAGCGGCGGCCGTCGCTCTCTCGGAATCCTTGCCCACCGCGGCCGTGATCGGCGATATTCCCGCACTGGCCGCACGGCTCGACGTCGTGATCGCAGAATCGGATGTGGCGGCCGAGCACGCCAAGCAGGAGAAGGAACAGTCCAGGCAGGAACACACGGCCCGCAAGGAAGAACTGGCCGCCGAGGCCGAAACGATCGGTGCCGAATCCACGCATTGGAAGGCCGCCGGAGATCGTTTGCGGGAGATCCTCGAAGAATGGAAGACCATCCGCGGCGTCGATCGCAAGGTGGACGACGCGCTGTGGAAGCGGTACTCGAAAGCCCGTGAGGCATTCAATCGCCGTCGCGGTGCCCACTTCGCCGAGTTGGACAGAGACCGTGCGGCCGCCAGGGTGAGGAAGGAAGAACTGGTGGATCGGGCAGAAGCGATGTCCGACTCCACCGATTGGGGTGCAACAGCCGCAGCGTTCCGCGAACTCCTCGTCGAATGGAAGGCAGCCGGACGCGCGCCCCGCGAGGCGGACGACGCACTGTGGAAACGGTTCAAGGGAGCGCAGGACGTCTTCTTCTCGGCCCGCAATGCCGTGGCGTCCGAGCGTGATGCCGAATACGAGCAGAACGCCGTCGCAAAAGATGCGCTCCTGAAGGAGTACGCCGACCTCGACGGGTCGAAGGATGTCGAGGCTGCCCGCACGGCACTACGAAATCTGCAAGAGAAGTGGGATGCGATCGGCAAGGTACCGCGCGAACGCATGCACGACCTCGAGGGCAAGATTCGCGCGATCGAGAAGCGGGTGCGATCAGCCGCCGATGCCGAATGGCGTCGTACCGACCCCGAGACGCTCGCGCGCGCCGCACAGTTCCGTGAGCGAGTCGCACAGTTCGAGGAGCAGGCCGAGAAGGCCACGGCGGCAGGGAAGACGAAGGACGCCGAAAAGGCACTCGCTCAGGCCGCGCAGTGGCGTGAGTGGGCCGACGCGGCCGACAGTGCCGTCAGCGACAGCTGACAGCACCCTCGTTCAACGACAGCTAGACGATCCAGTCGCCGCGTCGCTCCGCTTCGGCGGCAGCGGTGCGGCGTTCTTCCTCGGCTGCCAACTGCAGCGCCGTGCGGCTCCACACCACCTTCAGCCAATGGAAGGTGAGCGCGATGACCGCTATCCAACCGAGTACCAAACCAATGCCCGGGCCGGCCAGGTCTGCGGAGGCCGGCAAGGTTTGGCGCATCCAGATCGACAGCATTCCCAGCACCACCGAGATCGCCGATCCGGCGAGGGCTGCCCATGCAAGCACCCATCGGCGAGTGACCAGTGCGAGCATCGACCCGATCACTCCGAACACCACGACGAATCCCACGAAGATGCGTGACGGCAACTTCACCACTTCGTCCCGGGCGGCGTCGCCGTCGACGAGAACTTCCCATCCGTTCGCACCCCCCGCGTGCGGCAGGGTCAGCGACAGCAGGAGTATCAGCACGATCACTGCGACGACGACGGCGCGGGCGCCCGGGTCGATTTCGCCGGCGACCTTGCGTTCGGCGGCGTCGAAGTCCTTGCGATAGCTTTCGATCGGGTCCGACTCCTCGGCGCCTCCGGTTGGCCGGCTCCCGTCTCGCTTGTCGTTCATGCCGGCTTGCTCACTCATGTATTGCATCCCATCTGCGCGGGTAGTGGGTCGGGAACGCCGACCTGTGGAAGTCCGAGGCCGACCCCGATCGGCGGTGTCTTGGGGGTGATGCCCTTCTCGAAGGAGTCACCTGCCCGCGTGCGGCGGTGGGTGATGATCGATTCGTCTGCGACGAGGTGGTGTGGCGCGGCCGCGGTCACCGTGACCGTGACGATGTCGCCGGGACGGACAGCGCCGTCGATGTTGCCTTCGGGACGGAAATGCACGAGTCGTCCGTCGCGGGCACGGCCACTCATGCGCGCCGTCGCGGCGTTCTTGCGGCCCTCGCCGGCTGCCACGAGGAGTTCGACCTCGCGGCCCACGATCCTGCGGTTCTCGTCGAGCGTGATCTCCTCCTGCAATGCGAGGAGACGCTCGTATCGATCCTGCACGACTGCCTTGGGGAGCTGATCGTCCATCTCGGCGGCGGGTGTGCCGGGACGCTTCGAGTATTGGAAGGTGAAAGCGCTGGTGAAACGCGCCTTGCGGACCACGTCGAGCGTTTCCTGAAAGTCTTCCTCCGTCTCGCCCGGGAACCCGACGATGATGTCGGTCGTGATCGCCGCGTCCGGCATCGCCGCCCGCACCTTCTCGATGATTCCGAGGAACCGGGACTTTCGGTAGGAGCGGCGCATCGCCTTGAGAACGCGGTCCGAACCCGACTGCAACGGCATGTGCAGTTGTGGGCACACGTTCGGGGTGTCCGCCATCGCCTCGATGACGTCGTCGGTGAATTCCGCCGGGTGCGGCGACGTGAAACGCACCCGCTCGAGTCCCTCGATGTTCCCGCAGGCTCGCAGCAACGCAGAGAACGCGGTCCGGTCGCGTGGTTGCTCGGGGTCGGCGAACGACACACCGTAGGCATTGACGTTCTGCCCGAGCAGGGTGACTTCGAGAACACCTTCGTCCACGAGGGCCTGTACCTCGGCAAGGACGTCACCGGGACGGCGGTCGACCTCTTTACCGCGCAGAGCCGGGACGATGCAGAACGTGCACGTGTTGTTGCAACCGACCGAGATGGACACCCAGCCCGCGTACGCGGACTCGCGCTTGGCGGGGAGCGTGGACGGGAACGCCTCCAGCGACTCGAGGATCTCCACCTCGGCCTGCTGATTGTGGCGTGCTCGCTCGAGCAGCGTGGGCAGCGAACCGATGTTGTGGGTACCGAACACGACGTCGACGTAGGGCGCCTTCTTCACCACCACGTCGCGATCCTTCTGTGCGAGGCACCCGCCGACAGCGATCTGCATGTCCGGGTTGCGCTCCTTCGCCGGAACGAGCTGGCTCAGGTTTCCGTACAGCTTGTTGTCCGCGTTCTCACGGACAGCACACGTGTTGAACACCACAAGGTCGGGTGCCTGACCAGGTGCGACCTTGGAGTATCCGGCGTCCTCGAGGAGACCCGACAAGCGTTCGGAGTCGTGCACGTTCATCTGGCAGCCGTGCGTGCGCACCTCGTAGCTTCTGTGCGTGTTCTGGTCGATCGTGTCCACCCCTTCAGGGTACGGCCCGCCCCAGCTCACACTGTCGGCCCACCTCTGCATCTGCGGTCAGCCGGAAAGTTTCCGTGACATACCGGCGAAACCCGGCCTCAAATGGTGTGCGGGGGTGCCCGCAACGCATAGGGTGTCCGGTTATGACGCAAGCCGACGCGGTGACCCCGCCGCCAGCGAGCAGCAGTTCGTCCATGATCTCGATGCACTCGGTGAACAAGCACTTCGGTTCGCTGCACGTGCTGCAGGACATCGACCTCGAGGTACCTGCCGGTCAGGTCGTCATCGTGGTCGGGCCGTCCGGATCCGGAAAATCCACGCTGTGCCGGACAATCAACCGCCTCGAACCCATCGACAGCGGCGAGATTCGCGTCGACGGTGAACCGCTGCCGGCCGAAGGCCGCGCCCTCGCTGCACTGCGCGCCGACGTGGGCATGGTCTTCCAGTCGTTCAATCTGTTCGCCCACAAGACCATCCTCGAGAACGTGATGCTGGCACCGATGAAGGTCCGCAAGAAGAAGCGCGACGAAGCGAAGGACCGCGCCTACGCACTGCTCGAGCGCGTGGGCATCGCCAATCAGGCGGACAAGTACCCGGCCCAGCTGTCGGGCGGTCAGCAGCAACGAGTCGCCATCGCACGAGCTCTCGCGATGAATCCGAAGGTCATGCTGTTCGACGAGCCGACCTCGGCGCTCGACCCCGAGATGGTGGGCGAGGTTCTCGACGTCATGACGGCACTGGCGAAGGACGGCATGACGATGCTCGTCGTCACGCACGAGATGGGCTTCGCCCGCAAGGCCGGCGACCGGGTCCTGTTCATGGCCGATGGTCGGATTCTCGAGGACACCGATCCCAATACCTTCTTCTCGAGTCCGAACACTGCACGAGCCAAGGACTTCCTCGGGAAGATCCTCAGCCACTGATCACGCTCGATTCGCGAACCGCTCTGCGCACGTCGCTGCGCATTGTCACCTACCTGAGAGGACCTTGTGAACATCAGTCGTTCGATACGCCTGGGAATCGGCGCCGTGGCGCTGGCCGTCGTAGCAACAGCGTGCGGCGGAGGTGAGCAGAGAAGCGTTATGGAAAGCGCCGAAAGTGGACAGTTGGTCGTCGGCATCAAGTTCGATCAGCCCGGACTCGGCCAGCGCAACCCCGACGGCACGTTCAGCGGGTTCGACGTCGAGGTCGCCAAGTATGTCGCGGGCGAACTCGGTGTCAGCCCGGAGAACATCGAGTTCAAGGAAGCGCCGTCCCCCCAGCGGGAAACACTGATCCAGAACGGCGAGGTCGACTACATCGTCGGCACCTACTCCATCACGGACGAGCGCAAGGAAAAGGTCGACTTCGCAGGACCGTACTTCGTCGCCGGTCAGTCGCTGCTCGTGCGCGCCGACAATCAAGAGATCACCGGGCCCGATTCGCTGCGCGGCGGCAAGACGCTGTGCTCCGTCGCCGGCTCCACTCCTGCGCAGAACATCAAGGACAACTACGCCCAGGACGTGCAGCTCCAGGAGTACGACACCTACTCGGCCTGCGTCGCCGCTCTGCGCAACGGTGCCGTCGACGCGTTGACCACGGACGACATCATCCTGGCGGGTTACGCCGCTCAGTCCCCCGGTGAGTTCAAGGTGGTCGGTGAGCCGTTCACCGTGGAGCGGTACGGCATCGGCCTTGCCAAGGGTGATGACGAAGGCCGCGCGAAGATCAACGACGCCATCGAGGCGATGATCGCCGACGGTTCGTGGGAGACGGCCTTCAACGAGACCGTGGGCGACTCGGGTTACCCGCTTCCGGAACCGCCAACCGTGGACCGCTACTGATTATTCTCTGCTCACCGTGATGGCTCGTCGGCCCTGCCGGCGGGCCATCACCGTGCGACCACTATTCGGCACTACGGAGACGGCACGTGGATCTACTGAACAAGTACGGCGATCAGATGCTCGCCGCATTCTGGACGACGGTGCAACTCACCGCGCTGTCCGCTGTCGGAGCGCTGATCCTCGGCACTCTGCTTGCCGGGATGCGGGTGTCACCCATTCCGGTGGCACGGGCGTTCGGGGCCTCGTACGTCACGATCTTCCGTAACACTCCCCTGACCCTCATCATCGTGTTCTGCTCGTTCGGGCTGTACCAGACGATGGGCGTCAATCTCGCCGATCCGGACTCGCCGACCTTCGTGGTGGACAACAACTTCCGGCTCGCCGTTCTCGGTTTGAGCGTCTACACCGCATCGTTCGTGTGTGAATCGCTGCGGTCGGGAATCAACACCGTCGATGTGGGCCAGGCCGAGGCCGGACGTTCGCTGGGTCTGACGTTCTTTCAGAATCTGTCTCTGGTCGTGCTGCCGCAAGCATTTCGAAGCGTGATCGCTCCACTCGGCAGTGTGCTGATCGCGCTGACGAAGAACTCCACCATCGCCGCCGTGATCGGCGTCGCCGAGGCTGCCCTCCTGATGAAGGAGATGATCGAGGACGAGGCGGCGATCTTCGTGATCGGTGGAATCTTCGCGCTCGGCTTCGTGATTCTGACCCTGCCGATGGGCCTGGCGTTCGGCTACCTGAGCAAGCGTTTGGAGGTTGCCCGATGAGTTCCGGCGCTACCGTTCTCTACGACGCCCCTGGTCCGAGAGGCCGGCGTCTCCACCACCTGATTTCTGCCGTCGTCGTCGCTGTTCTCGTCGGTGTCGGCTACCTGGTCTACGTGGCCCTCGATCAGCAGGGGCAGCTGACCGCGGAGAAGTGGGAGCCGTTCACCGAATCCACTTCGTGGACGACGTATCTGTTGCCCGGCATCCAGGGCACGTTGACCGCTGCGGCGATGTCGATCGTTCTGGCTCTGATCTTCGGCGCCGTTCTGGGTATCGGGCGCTTGTCCGATCACCGGTCGGTGCGGATCGTCTCGGGCACCATCGTGGAGATCTTCCGGGCAGTGCCCGTACTGATCCTGATGATCTTCATGTATCAGGTCTTCGCCGAGTATCAGGTCTTCAAGTCGCAGTACCTCGCGCTCGCCGCCGTTGTGGTGGCGTTGACCCTCTACAACGGCTCGGTCATCGCGGAGATCGTGCGCTCGGGCATCAATTCGCTACCGAAGGGGCAGACCGAGGCGGCAAAGGCGCTCGGTATGCGCAAAAGCCAGATCATGCTCACGATCTTGTTGCCGCAGGCCGTCACCGCGATGCTGCCCGCGCTCATTTCACAGATGGTGGTCGCGCTCAAAGACTCCGCCCTCGGGTACCTCGTCAACTATGTCGAGGTCGTTCGTTCCGGTCAGCAACTCGGTGCGTACTACAGCAACTACCTGCCCGCGCTCATCGTGGTGGCGGTGATCATGATCGTTCTGAACTCGGCTCTGACGGTGGTTGCCACGCGGCTGGAGAAGCGCTTGCGGTCCCGGAGCAAGGGCAAGGGCGCGGTGTCCCCGCTGGCGGTGGATGCCTCGACTCCCGGTGTGGACCTGAAATAGTCGAAACCCGAACGGTCAGAAGTCGTCCGGCACAGGCGGCACGTCGTCCATCTCGGCACCCGCCCGTGCGATGTGTTCTCTGACGACGTCGAATGCGAGGCCCGCCGGAAAGCCCCTGCGCGCGAGCATGCCCACCAGCCGGCGCATCGCACGGTCGCGGTCGTCGAGCGAGACGGTCCGCATCTTGCGGGCCACCAGTTCGCTCGCCTTCTCGCGTTCGTCGTCGGCGCTGATCTGTTCCAGTGCGTATGCCGCGTCCTCTTGATCTACACCTTTTCGGCGCAGTTCGAGCGCAAGCGCTCGCTTACCCCGGCCGGAGTAAGTGTGGCGCGAATGCACCCACTGTTGAGCGAAGTCTGCGTCGTCGACCAGGCCCACCTCGGTGAGCCTGTCCAGGACGCGCTGAACTGTGTCGTCGGCGAACCCCTTCTTGGCGAGACGCTGGGCGAGTTCGGCTCGGCTGCGTGCGCGGTCGGTCAAGAGGCGCAGGCATACGTCTTTCGCCTGCGCCTCTGTTCGGCCGCCCTCTTCTGTGGGCTTGCTCATCGACTCAGAATTCGACGGGCGCCGCATCCTCGGATTCGGCCGTCACATCGGCGCCGATATTGAGCTTCTCTTTGATCTTCTTCTCGATCTCGTCTCGGATATCGGTGTTCTCGAGCAAGAACTTGCGGGCATTCTCCTTGCCCTGACCGAGCTGATCGCCCTCGTACGTGTACCAGGAACCGGACTTGCGGATGAATCCGTGCTCGACACCCATGTCGATGAGCGAACCTTCCTTGCTGATGCCCTGCCCGTACAGGATGTCGAACTCGGCCTGCTTGAACGGAGGTGCGACCTTGTTCTTGACGACCTTCACGCGGGTGCGGTTGCCGACTGCGTCGGTGCCGTCCTTGAGGGTCTCGATGCGCCGAACGTCCAGCCGCACCGACGAGTAGAACTTCAGTGCCTTACCACCGGTGGTGGTTTCGGGGGAACCGAACATGACGCCGATCTTCTCGCGAAGCTGGTTGATGAAGATCGCCGTGGTACCCGAGTTGCTGAGTGCGCTCGTCATCTTTCGCAGCGCCTGGCTCATGAGCCGCGCCTGCAGACCGACGTGACTGTCACCCATCTCACCCTCGATCTCGGCGCGCGGCACGAGGGCCGCCACCGAGTCGACGACGAGGATATCCAGTGCGCCTGAGCGGATCAGCATGTCAGCGATCTCGAGCGCTTGCTCGCCGGTGTCGGGCTGGGAGACGAGCAGCGCGTCGGTGTCGACACCGAGCTTCTGTGCGTAATCGGGATCGAGCGCGTGCTCCGCGTCGATGAAGGCGGCGATACCGCCGTTGGCCTGAGCGTTGGCTACGGCGTGCAGCGCCACTGTGGTCTTACCGGATGATTCCGGACCGTAGATCTCGATGACGCGACCACGGGGCAGGCCGCCGATACCGAGGGCGACGTCCAACGAAATGGAGCCCGTGGGGATCACTGCGATCGGCTGGCGCACGCCTTCACCGAGACGCATCACCGAACCCTTACCGAAGTTCTTGTCGATCTGCGCCAGCGCCAAGTCGAGCGCCTTGTCCCGATCGTGTGCCTGTGGTGCCATCGTCGTCCCCATTCTCGAGTCTCATCGGTGATCTGTGGTCAGGTTAGAAGCCGGTACCGACAACTTCGACAATCACCGGACACGTACAGCATAAACGAACATGTGTTCGATCGCATCGAACACATTCACGACACGCGGAGAATCATCCCCGAGCGGGCGCGAGAATCATCTCCGAGCGGGCGGAACATCGAACTCGTTACACAGCTCCCGCCAGACCTCGCGGGGTTCCTGACCAGCCTCGATCGCCTCGGCAGCCGTCTTGCCGCCGAGCGAGAGCAGCACGTGGTCGATGAGCAGGGAGTCCCCGCGCAACTGTCCGAACTCTTCGCGGACAAGTTCATGAAATTCGGTCAAACGCACGTCCGCCACGGTACCGGGCTTCCGACTCATATGCGCTCACGGTCCCGTGTTCGAACCGACGGGTTCGTAGCGTGCCGTAGGACGCCATCGTGACGCCCCAGTGCTAAGGCAAAGCTTGCTACAGCTAACGGGATCTTCTCACTAACTGAAACCCTAAGAACTTTACCGTGACAAGCGCGAATAAAATCCCCAATAGCGCGCCGATAAAGGGACCACCCATTACCACAATGGCTATCGCTAGGTCATTGTTAATAGAGGTCAGATCCACACCTCTAGGAGTGCTGAAGAATGAGTAGACCAAGGTAGTCGAGGGGCTATTCATAAATAGCACAAACGAGACAGACAACAAAGATCCGAGTACGAACCCAAACAGTATCAGAACGAACGACAAGATTCTCACAAAGGATACCCTTCAGTCAAATTTCAAGAACTCCTCAAGCTCCCTATCTCCGCGATGGCTACTCCGGACTTCTTCCATAGCGCCATTCGTTCTGGCAGGAAACTCGCAAACAGTATCGAATCCGAGATCAACGGCCACTGGATATGATTGTCAAACAGATGCGACTGAAACCCATCTGCCATATTATAGGTCACTTCTTCTGCATTGAGGCCATTAGCGATTCCAATTCGTGCCAATTCCCGTTCTTCGACCAGAATCCTAACGACGACTCCGTCCGCAGAAGGAAGCCCGACGTCTTCACGACTACAGACGACCCACATCGTTTTCCTGTAACCACGCACCGCATTTGAAGTCTCGGCATCAGAAGCAATTCTCCCAATTGCTTGCTTGATGTTCGTTGCAAAAGATGGTGCAACGGAATCTGTCCAGGTAACTTCCCAATGAAATCTGGGGCGGTCCATTTGATACCCTTCAGTTGGCGACTGCCAGTGCGTGAAGTCAGGCGGGATCAGTATCGATCGCGCAGCATAATATATGGCCGTATGTCCGCGACCATGGTTCTCTCGAAATCTCCCCTAAACTCGCAAAGAATTTTCATTGCGATCTCTTCGCCGAAGGAGTTCTTGGACATTGTTCCATGAAAGAGGTAGTCCAGAGATCCCCCGTCGGTGCCGAGTTTGCTGTACGACCACGGATCAGGAGCTCCATTTCTGGTAATCGACCCCTGACAGGTAGTGGGCGTGGCAGCGCCGTACGCTCCGAGCTCGTACATGGGTGGCAGAAACTTTATGCCCCACGCAATCGGACGTACCATATTCGGATCCGTGGAGTTCTGAGTCCATTGCGCGGAAACTCTCATGAATCCCTCCTCATCAATTCTATCTTCGCTCACATTTGTTCGATCCAACTCGAAGTAGAGTGGTGGATTCTCCTCGTTAATGAACTCTGGCTGAAGTACGCCCATCCGGTCAAACTGAAACTGCTGCCACGGATTTCCATACGAAAGCTGTGGATCTCCCGTTGGGTAACCAAATCTACTCTTCTCAAATCCGTAAACTCCCCAGATATCAAGCACAGGATTCACCACTGGGTGCGCTCCATGTGCGGGGTGCCAGTAGATGACGCCTCTTTCGAAACGGTTCATACGTCCTTGGCCGTCCGGAAGGACGATCTCATCGCTGGTGGGATAGCCGAGGAGGCTGCCGGGGGTTTCGGCACCTACCTCGTTCCACTTGTCGCGGATCGCACCGGTGATGGTCGAGCCAATGGCGTTTTGGAAGGCCACGTAGATTGCCCCACCTTGGAACTCCTGGTGGCGACCGATACCGTCGGCATGGACGATTTCATCGGATTTGGGGTAACCCAGCCATCCGGCCTCATAGCCGTGGACGCCCCAACGGTTGAGGAAGCTGTTGACTACTGGGTGTGCACCAGTGGCGGCGGACCAATAGATCGGCCCATTGAGAAACTGGGTGCGCTTTCCGTACCCGTCCGGATTCGTCAACTCGGGCGAGTTCGGGAAAGACAGAAAGCTGGCCGGGCCGCCCAGCGAGTTGTACTTGTCGCGGATCGCCCCACATACAGCGTGTGGCGACGGCCAGTACACCTGGCAACCCGACGCGACGCGCATTGTCGCCAACCGGGCTTCCATTTGTTCAGCCTTGTCGGCCTCCTCTTTCGTGAATCCCGCCGGTATCTCCTCACGGTCGGACCGCATTTGTCCGGGAAGCACGGTCGCCTTCGGGCTCTTCGTCGGCTTCCAATCCGGATCCGGCTCGGCCGTCATCGACGACAAGGCAGGATCGGTCGGCGCTACCGGACCATTTCCCTTCGGTGCGGGCGGCAACTCAGCCGGCCGCACCCGTTCAGGTGCGGTCGGTACCAATTCATTGGGCGACTGGGGTCGCGGAACCGCGACCCCAGTTGACGGCTGTGTCAGGTCGACGGCTTCCTCGCTGGTTGTCTGGTCTGTTGGCTGCACGGATGATGTCGTTGCAGTGGGTGTGGCCTGCGGCGATACGGTCGTGGCCCCTACAGGTGATTCTGTCGTCGCACTCGGTGTAGGCGATTGGGTCATTGTGACGCTCGGCGTAGTGGTCGAGTCAGGTTGTGCCGCAACCACACCGCCAACAGTAAACATCAACGCCGATGCCACCGACAGCACAGTCGTGCCCCGTACCCATCGTCTCGATTGAGATCGCATCTCATTGCGTGATCGCGTATGCCCTGCCATTCGGGGCCCCTCCCGTAGCAATCGAAGATCAGCAGCGTTCACATCTGGGAAGGGACCTACAGCGAGGCCGCGCCCTTCACAGCGATAACAAATGTCACTTACGTTACAAATCGAACCAATAGGTCACTTCTAGCTGATTGCCCAACGAAGACCTGGAGGTACTTCGCACACCGACCCGCACTACTGGACAGCCCGGCACACTTGCACGGGGTCCGCGACGTCCGAGGCCATTCGTGCCGCATGTCGGGCGGCCTGGGCGAAGCTGTCGTCGGCCAGCACCCGGAGAACCGCGTCCCGCAGGGCGTCGGCAGTCACGGGTCGCACGATGGTGGCACTCCCCTGCCTCGCGGCCCGATTGGCCAACTCCCACTGGTCGCCGCCGCCTGGAACCACCACTGCCGGCACCCCGGCCGACAACGCTTTCGCGAGCATTCCGTGGCCACCGCCGCACACGATCACCGAAGCATGGCGCAGCATCTCGTCCTGACGTCCCAGACCCGCCCGCACCCATGACGGCAACTTCGCGTCGGGCGCACCGTCGAGCAGCGAGGCGACCATGCGCACCCCGGCGCCGGCCAACCCGCTGACCGTCATCTCGAACATCCCCTCGGCCCCCGTAAACGCTGTAGACGGGGCCACCATCACCACGGGATCGTCGCCCGGAGACGGTTCGAGAACGGTCTCGGTCGGCTCCCACAGCAGCGGGCCCACGACGTGAGCTTCACCCGGCCAGTCCGGGCGCTCGACCTCCAACGCGGGGATCGTACCGATCAGACGAGCCGCCGGGCCCGGATCACGTCGCGGCAATCCAATGGTTTCGCGTGCGTCCGAGCGTTGCCGAAGCCCCTGCTTGATGGAGCGACCGGTGGCCGCACGCATCATCATGTCGCGAAGTCTGCCCCTCACTCCGATTCCGGGCGCAAGCCCACTTCCAATGGGCGGCAGTCCCTTCGAAGCCGAGTACAGCGGGTGCGGAGACAACTCCACCCAGGGGATCCCCATCCGCTCCGCAGCGAGACCACCACCGGCAGTGAGGATGTCCGACACCACGAGGTCCGGACTCAGCGCCTGCAGGTCCGGGAGCAACTCGGTGGAGATGTGCGCCGCTCGCGCATGGATACGCGCACCTGCGTCATGATCGTCGTCGACCGGGCGCGGCGCGAGGCCCTTCAGCCGCTCGGCCCTGATCCCGGCCGCACGCGCCGACTCCAACCACCGGACGCCGGTGAACAGAATCGGCTGGTCCCCCGCTTCGAGGAAGCGTAGGCACAGCGCGATGGCAGGGAAGGCATGTCCGGGATCAGGCCCGGCGACAACGGCGACTCGCACGCAGACAGAGTGTCACAAGCGGACTGCGAAAGTTCGCAGACAGGGTCCTATCCCGCAGACAGGGTGCTATCCCGCAGACAGGGTGCTATCCCGCAGACAGTGCCTCCTGCGCTGCGGCCAGCGCCTTCTCACGGTCCGCCGGCACCAATCCGATGCGGGTGCGTCGATCGAGAATGTCATCGACATCGAGCGCGCCTTCGTGCGTGACGGCGAACTCGAGTTCGGCGCGGCTCACGTCCAGCCCCTCGGCAACGGGTGCAGTGCTTCCGGATCTCGAGGACGCCACGAGCGGCGCTTCCATTCCGTACCGCGCGCGCAGCGTCGCAGACGCGTTCACCGACTTCAGGGCCTTCTCGGTTCCCGCGCCGACCAGGGGCAGGTTCCGGGTACGGCACTCGCCCGCCTGCAGACTGCCCGACTCCACCGCTGCGTCCACGGCGTCCTCGGCCATCTTGCGGTAGGTGGTCAGCTTGCCGCCCACGACACTGATCGTGCCGTTCTTCGAGCGCAGCACAGCGTGATTGCGCGACAGGTCGGCGGTCGAACCATCACCGGTGTCGAGTAACGGCCGCAACCCAGCGTACGTTCCCAGAACGTCGTCGCGGGTCAGCGGAGTCTCCAACGCCCTGTTGACCGTCGTGAGGAGAAAATCGATCTCGTCGTCGGAAGCGGTCGGCACATCAGGCACCGGCCCCGGTGCCGCCTCGTCGGTCAAACCCAGATACACGCGACCCAACTGAGCGGGAAGCGCGAACACGAATCGATTGGTCTCGCCCGGGATCGGCACCGTCAGTGCCGCCGTCGGGTTCCCCAACTTCTGGGCCGAAAGCACCAAGTGCGTGCCTCTACTCGGCCGCAGTGCGATGTCGGGATCGACCTCCCCTGCCCACACCCCCGCCGCATTGATCACGGTGCGAGGACGGACCTCGAACTCCTCGCCCGTCAGCTCGTCTCGCAGCATGGCGGAGGAACCGGTCACGTTCGACGCCCCGGTCCGCGTGAGAATCTTCGCGCCGTGCAGCGCAGCGGTCCGGGCAATCGACACGACCAGGCGGGCGTCGTCGATCAACTGGCCGTCGAATGCCAGCAGTCCCCCGCGAAGCCCCTCGCGCTTGACCGCGGGAGACAGCTCGGCAGCACGCGCAGCGTCGACATACCCCGACCGAGGGAGAACGGACGCTGCAGTGTTCGCGGCGGCGCGCAGAACGTCACCGGCCAGGAATCCGATCCGGACGAGGGTCTTACCCAGGAACGACGTCTCTGGAAGCAAGGGCACGAGCTGCGGCATCGCACGAACCAAGTGCGGCGCCGTGCGAGTCATCAGAATGCCGCGCTCGACCGCACTCTCACGCGCGATCCCCACGTTGCCGGTTGCCAGATAGCGCAACCCACCGTGTGCAAGCTTCGAACTCCACCGGCTGGTACCGAACGCGAGGTCTCGCTTCTCGACCAACGCAACGCTCAGTCCGCGTGAGGCTGCATCCAGCGCGATTCCGGCGCCGGTGACGCCGCCGCCGATCACGAGTACGTCGAGCGGTGCTCCGGCGGCCAGTTCGGCAAGCTCGCGAGCGCGCCGAGCACGGTTGAGTGCGGACGACTTCTCCGTGCCCGTCACCTGACCGGGGCCAGGTACGAATCGACCGCGTGACGCAGTTCCGTCAACAGATCGTCACCCGCGATTTCCGGTTCCACCATCCGAGCCGACTGCACGACCGACTGCACGATGAGCAGCATCATCGTCGCGATGTGCCGAGCGTTTCCCTGCCGAACCGAACCCTCGGTCTGCCCGATCGAAATCGTTGCCTCCAGGGCGGCGATACCGGCCTTCTGACTTGTTCCCAGACGATCGAATACGTA
Source organism: Rhodococcus quanlei (assembly GCF_055231015.1). NCBI lineage: Bacteria > Bacillati > Actinomycetota > Actinomycetes > Mycobacteriales > Nocardiaceae > Rhodococcus > Rhodococcus quanlei. The sequence goes on from NZ_JBUYWD010000010.1 coordinate 113,085, forward strand.
GGTGCCGAACAAGTCCTGGTCGAACTTCAAGATCGTGACGAACATCTGATGAGTCGAGATCTGATAGGCGACGTCGCACGCCGCGTCCACGAGTTGAGCGCGCGCCGGACGAGTGGAGTCCATCGAAGGCACAGCCGCAGCGATCTCACGAGTCATGAGATCCGCGACCACTGCCCGTATGTCGGGCCACCGCCGATATACGGTTGGGCGGCTCACGCCTGCGCGCCGGGCAATTTCGGCCAGCGTCGTCCTACGCACGCCGAATTCCAGAACACACGATCTGGCGGCGTCAAGAATCTGCCCCTCCACACTCACAGGCACTTCCGCTTTACGAATAGTCATGATGTGTAACATCGTAACGCATCGCTGTAGACGGTGCACCACCACTTACGCACTCACACGACGCCCCTCGAACTACGAGAAATAGTAAAGCTCGAACCCCACCATCCGAGACGAATCGAATCCAGACCTCGGCCCCGTCACCATCTCGACCTGCGCCCTGGCCTGTTCTTGCACCGGTTCGTCGCTCAAGGCTTCCAGGTAGCGCGCATGTTCGGCCAACGAGGCCACTGCCTTCTCGACCGTATGCGTGACATCGACCCCGTGCGTCGGGGTCATCGTGTTCACCGCAACCCACCGAACTCCCGACCACGGTGGAAACTGCTGTGCATCGAGTTCGGGGAAAATCCATTCGTTCGCCGCATCCGAGGTGGCATCGAGCACGCTCTGCCCCAACGCCCGGTGATCTGCGCTGTTCGCATACCCAGGACCCCACGTTCCGCCGAAATTCATGGTCACCACCAACTCCGGCCGGTGACGCCGAATCGCCGCCGCCAGACCACGTCGCAAATCGAGGCCTTCTTCGAGACGCCCGTCCGGGAACCCGAGGAACTCGACGACATTCACTCCGACGACTGCCGCGGATCGTCGCTGTTCTTCTTCACGTAGCGGCCCCGATTGCGCGGGCGGCAGGCCGGCGATGCCTGCCTCGCCGCTGGTGGCGAGAACGTAGCGAAGGTCTTTCCCTTGTGCGGTCCACCGCGCAACCGCTGCGGCGCAGCCGTACTCGATGTCGTCCGGGTGCGCGACGATCACGACGGCCCTGGTCCAATCCTCGGGGAATGTCTCCATACCCTCGAGCATGACATTTACGGCCGGGTCGCACCGGACTTCTCGTCATGACCCGACACAGCCTTCACCAGCATGTACACGCCGGCGACGATCGCACCCACCACGAAGAGCCAGAACAGGCCCTTCACGAGTGCCCCGATCACCGCCAGTGCGATCCAGACCAACACCACTGCCAGGACGATCTTCCACAGCATGACTTCTCCTCCACTGACTTCGGCTTCTCCACCGAGAGTGTCACGCATCCGTACGAAAATCACCTGGTCATAACGAAGATCAGGGAAAGTTCAGGGTTGACCCCCATAAGCGGCCCGCCGACGGTCGACGCCACGTCTGCCGTCTCCCTGACGTAGCATTTGCAGATTGTATTCCGCATGAACAGGAGCGCCACGCAGTGCCGTCGACCACCCGATTCACAGTCCGAGACCTGGCACAGGTGGCTGTATTCGCCGCACTCATCGCCGCACTGGGACTGCCCGGCACCATCAACATCGGCACGTCGGGCGTCCCCATCACGTTGCAGAGTCTCGGCGTCATGCTCGCCGGAGCCCTTCTCGGCGCTCGCAAGGGTGTCCTGTCGGTGCTCACGGTGATGGCGGTCGGCCTGGTGCTGCCGATCCTGGCCGGCGGACGCACCACCCTCACCTCACTCGCCGGACCTACCGTCGGCTTCCTGATCGGCTGGATTGCCGCCGTCGCGGTAATCGGCTGGCTGTCGTATCGCATGGTGCCGCGGTACAAGGTGCTCCCGGGGTTCGCCGCCAACGTGCTCGGTGGGATCGTGGTGCTGTATCTGTTCGGCATCGTCGGCATGATGCTGCGCACCGATCTGACCGCCTGGGGCGCCTTGGTGGCGAACGCGTCGTTCCTTCCCGGAGATCTGATCAAGGCCATCGTCACCGCTGTCGTGGCCGCCCAGGTACATCGCGCGTACCCCGCTCTTCTCTCGGAACCCGTCGGCACCCGATGAGCGTCATTCGGTTCGAGGGCGTCGAGCATTCCTACGGGGAACGTCCGACGCTCGACGGCGTCGACCTGACGCTCTCGGAGCACCGCATCGGGGTGATCGGCGCCAACGGCGGCGGCAAGTCCACGCTTGCACGCATGATCAACGGTCTCGTGGTGCCATCCACGGGTCGGGTCACAGTCGACGGTCTCGACACGCGAAAGAAGGGGCGAGACGTGCGCCGCAAAGTCGGCTTCGTCTTCACCGACCCCAATCATCAGATCATCATGCCGACGGTTGCAGAGGACATCGAGTTCTCGTTGCGCCGCCGGAAGATCTCGAAGAAGGAACGGACGCTTCTCGTCGAGGATGCACTGGACAGATTCGGGTTGTCAGGTCACCGTGAGCACCCCACCCACCTGCTGTCCGGCGGGCAGAAGCAATTGCTCGCCCTGGCGGCTGTCATGGTCACCGAACCGGATGTTCTCGTCGCCGACGAGCCGACGACGCTCCTCGACCTCCGCAACACCCGAATGATCTCCGAGTCGTTCGCGCGGCTGCCACAACAACTGATCGTCGTCACTCACCAACTGGACCTGCTGAACAGGTTCGATCGAGTGCTGGTGATCGACGACGGTCATGTGGTCGCAGACGGTGCGCCGCAGTCGTCCATCGACCACTATCGGGCACTCGTCGGATAGGCGGCGATCGTGACACCTCTGGGCATCTACCAACCCGGAACCAGTATCCTGCACCGGCTGGCGGCCGGTCCGAAACTGCTTCTGCTCGTCGCAGCGATCGTCGTGATCACCCTGCTCGTCCGGAATCCGGTTCACCTGCTCCCAGCGACGACGATCGTCGTCGCGGCATATGCGATTGCGCGGATCGGGGTCCGAACGGCGTTGCGCCAGTTGCGGACTGTGGTGTGGATGCTGCTGATCATCGGAATCTTCCAGTGGATCTTCACGGGATGGCAGCGTGCCGTGGTCGTCTGCGGTACCCTCCTGCTCGCTGTGGCACTGGCCGCACTGGTCACCCTCACCACCCGGGTCTCCGACATGCTCGATGCCGTGACCCGAGGACTGAAACCGCTGAAGCGAATCGGCGTCGACCCGGAACGCGTCGCGCTGGTCCTCGCCATGACCATCCGCTGTATCCCGCTGCTGGCAGGGATCATCGGGCAGATCTCCGAAGCCAGGAAGGCACGCGGCCAAGCCACGTCTCTGCGCGCCTTCGCAGTCCCCGTCGTCATCAGCACCCTCATCACAGCCGATGCAATGGGCGAGGCCCTCGCTGCCCGCGGCGTCGACGACTGACACTGTGAGGACTGGAGGTCCTACCGGCAACTCCCCCTGCTACGAACACGACTGTGGCCTGAGTGGATCGTCCACCCAGGCCACAGTTCGTGAAATCGTCGGTGTCAGGCGCCCGTCTGGCCTGCTGCCGGCGGCTGCTGCTGACCCGCTGCCGGCTTCGCAGCCGGAGTCTCGGTGCTCGCACCACCCGACGGAAGCGCGTCACCCTTCATCGAGGCACGGATCTGTTCGAGCCTGCTGTGCCCCGCCATCTGCACGCTCGCCTGCTGAACTTCCATCATCCGGCCGCTGACGGAGTTCTGAGCCAACTCGGCGGAGCCGAGTGCCGTCGCGTAACGGCTTTCGATCTTGTCGCGGACCGAATCCAGGCTGGGCGTGTTGCCCGGCGCTGCAAGCGTGCTGTCCATCGACCGCAGCGACTCGCTGACCTGTTCCTGCATCTTGGCCTGCTCGAGCTGGCTGAGGAGCTTGGTCCGCTCGGCGACCTTCGACTGCAACGTCATCGCGTTCTGCTCGACGGCCTTCTTCGCCTGTGCGGCGGCCTGCAGCGACTGGTCGTGCAGAGCCTTGAGATCCTCCACGCCCTGCTCTGCCGTCACCAACTGCGCAGCGAACGCCTCGGCGGCGTTCGTGTACTGGATCGCCTTCTCGTTGTCGCCTGCATTCTGAGCCTGCTCGGCAAGGTTCACGGCCTGACGCGCATTCGCGTTGAGTTTCTCGACCTCGTCCAGCTGACGGCTCAGCTTCATCTCGAGCTGGCGCTGATTACCGATGACGGAAGCAGCCTGCTGCGAAAGCGCCTGGTGCTGCCTCTGCGCATCTTCGATCGCCTGCTGAATCTGAACCTTTGGGTCGGCCTTCTCATCGATCTTGGAATTGAAGAGCGCCATCAGGTACTTCCATCCCTTGACGAAAGGATTAGCCATGGGTTTGATCCTGCCTCCATCTGTTGCGCCGCGAGAACCGCGACCCGATCCGTGACCGTCACGCACCGGAACAGGGCCTCCGCCCCACCTGAGAATCTATCGGTAACTCGCTGACGGGGCCACGCCACCGTCGTTACTCACGCCGCGGCGAGAGCTGACGGTGCCGGAATGACCACGCGGGTGTCCTTCGCGATGGCCGGCGATCCCACCGTGGCCGCCTCGGAGGTCGTCGAACGATCCACCATCGACTCACTGACCTCGACGAGCACAGTGGACAGCGGAACCTCCAGCGCCTCACAGATCGAGGCGAGCAACTCGCTCGACGCCTCCTTGCGCCCACGCTCCACCTCGGACAGGTATCCGAGGCTCACACGTGCGCTGTTGGAGACTTCGCGCAGGGTGCGGCTCTGCGAAACGCGCGCACGACGAAGACTGTCACCGATTGCCTCACGCAATAGCAGCGCCATCTCGCTCCTCCTTCATCCGTCACCTGTCTTCTATGCTCAACGCACGGGCAGGTCCGATTGGTTCCCGAGCCTATCGCGTCGGGTCTACGACTCCTGGCCCGACGTCCGTTTCGCGTGCCAGCCGATCACGCAGCCCCGACACTGCCGCGACCACCGCCGCACACCGTATTGCCCAACGGTCCCCTTCGAGGGCAAGTTCACGAACTTCGGTGCCGCCATCCCCTGAGATTCCGACGAACACCGTGCCCACTCCGTGCCCGTCCTGCTCGTCGGGTCCGGCCACACCGGTCAATCCCAAACCCCAGTCCGAGCCGCACCGTCGTCGGGCTCCCTCCGACAGTGCGGCGGCGGTAGACCTCGACACCGGCCCGGCCGACGCCAGCACGGATTCGGCCACGTCTGCGAGCGACGCCTTGAGGTCGGTCGCGTACACGATCAACCCGCCTCGCAGAACCGCACTCGCACCCGGAACACCGGCCACGGTCGCCGCACACAGGCCGGCCGTCAACGATTCGGCCGTCGCCATCGTCTGGCCTGCCCGAGTCAGTGCGGCCACCAACTCGACCACTTCCGCTTCCGGCACGGTCATCGAGCCCGCACCGTCATTCGCCGATTCCCGCAGAGGACTCCATTCGGTGCACTCCGGCACGTAGCCGGACTGCCTGCACCGCGTAGTCGATTCCGGTGACCACCGTGAGAATCAGCGCCGCCACCATCAACGCCCAACCGAACGGCAGCGCCGCAGCAGGGAGGGGAAGCAAGAACACACCGATCGCGAACACCTGCAACAACGTTTTCAGTTTGCCGCCACGTCCGGCCGGAATAACGGCGTGCCGGAGCACCGCAAGCCTCAGCAAGGTAATTCCCAGCTCGCGTGCTGCGATCACGATCGTCACCCACCACGGCAGATCGCCGAGGATCGACAGTCCGACGAGCGCTGCCCCGATCAGCGCTTTGTCCGCGATCGGATCAGCCAGCTTCCCGAAGTCGGTGACCAGACCGTACTTGCGTGCAAGCTGCCCATCGATCCGGTCCGTGATGGCAGCAACCGCGAAAATTCCCGCCGCGACCAGCCGCCACAGCGTGGAATCCCCGTCATCGACGAACAACGCCACCAGAAACAACGGAACGAGCACGATGCGCAGCATCGTCAGGATGTTGGCAATGTTGAACAGTGGAGCCTGCTGGTCCGGTGTTTCCTGCCCAGAAGCCAGGGGTGCGTTGGCGGGTTGCGCGATCGGCTCTGCCCGATCCTCGCGCCGCGCGGTCACCTGCACGCCCCGTGACGTAGGAGGCGCCCCGACGGGTACGAGGAAGGCTGAGTGATCTGTGGTCGAACCGGCACGTGACTCAGAATATCCTTTGCACCATTGACTACTGTTCACCCCATGACATGTTGGACTCCCGCGCGATGACAACTCCGATACCGGCCACCCTCGAAGGCGACACCGTGGTGCGGCGAGCGCGTGCCTCCGACGTGCCTCAGATCAAACGACTCATCGACATCTACTCCGGCAGGATCTTGCTCGAGAAGAACCTCGTGACGTTGTACGAGTCGCTGCAAGAGTTCTGGGTCGCCGAACGTGACGGCAATGTGATCGCCTGCGGCGCACTGCATGTGCTGTGGGCAGACCTCGGGGAGATTCGCACGGTCGCCGTCGACCCCGCAGCCAGAGGCCAGGGTGCAGGCCACCTCGTCGTCGCGAAATTGATCGAATCGGCGCGCGAGCTCGAGCTTGCGCGCGTGTTCGTTCTCACCTTCGAGGTCCGGTTCTTCGGAGCACACGGATTCGTCGAGATCGACGGCACCCCGGTGACCGCGGAGGTATATGCCGAGATGTGCCGCTCGTACGACACCGGCATCGCCGAGTTCCTGGATCTGAGCTTCGTCAAACCGAACACCCTCGGCAACACGCGGATGTTGCTCACACTCTGAGCGTCCCAGACCGAACCTGACAACCTGAACTCACGACTACGCGAGAGCGAGCGCACGATGTCCCTGTTTCTGGTCGAATACAGCTACTCACCGGACAAGTCCGCACAGCGCGACGAACACCGTCCGGATCACCGGGCATGGCTGGGCGAGTTGATCGAACGCGGCGTCGTGAAGTCGTCCGGACCGTTCGCCGACGGCACGGGTGCTCTCATCATCGTAGATGTGGCCGACGCCGAGACGGTGCGCCTGCTGTTCACGCACGACCCGTTCGACCGCGCAGGTCTCGTGGAGAGCTCCCGCATCACCGAGTGGATCCCGGTGATGGGGGCCCTCGCCGAGTGACGAGTCGGCGCTATTCGGCCGCCACCCGCTCGTCCTTGCGTGACTTCAGCAGGCTCGCGACTGTCGTGATCACGAGGACTCCGATGATCACGCAGAGCGAGAACACCGTCGAGATCTCCGGTACCGAGACGTGCTCGCCACCGTTGATGAATCCGAGCGTGTTCTCGTGGAGCGCGTGGAGCACGAGCTTCACACCGATGAACCCGAGAATGATCGACAACCCGTAGGACAGGTACACGAGGCGGTCGAGGAGTCCACCGATGAGGAAGAAGAGCTGCCGCAGTCCCATCAACGCGAAAGCGTTGGCGGTGAACACCAGATACGGCTCTTTCGTCAGACCGTAGATCGCCGGGATCGAGTCGAGGGCGAACAGGACGTCGGTGAACCCGATGACGACGAGCGCCAGGAACAGCGGGGTGAAGACGCGCTTGCCGTCGATCTTCGTGACCAGTTTGTCGCCGTCGTACGTGTCCGTGGTCGGCAGAACCTTCTTGACGAAGATCACTATCTTGCTGTCGCGCTCCTCTTCGACGTCCTTCTCCTCGCCGTGGTCGCGAATCAATGTGTACGCGGTGTACAGGAGGAATGCACCGAAGATGTAGAAGACCCAGCTGTATGCGTTGATCGCTGCCGCACCCATCGCGATGAACGCACCACGCATCACCAGTGCCATCACGATGCCGATGAGGAGCACCTTCTGCTGGTACTCGCGTGGCACAGCGAAAGTGCTCATGATGATCACGAAGACGAACAGATTGTCGACGGACAACGCCTTCTCCGTGACGTACCCGGCGAAGTACTCACCACCGTGGCCACTGCCCCACATCCACATCACGAAGAGCCCGAAGATGATCGCGATCGTGATGTACACGGCGGACCAGAATGCGGACTCGCGCAGAGTGGGTGCGTGTGGCGTCCGAACGTGTGCGAAGAAGTCGAACACGAACAGCCCGAGAACCACCAGACAGGTGATGCCCCAGACCAAGGGGGAAACGTGCATGAAAACAGACCTCCGGTCAACCTCGAGGATGCCGGAGGTCTCTCCCACCGAACCCGGCGACGAGCCGATCCGATCGACAGCCCCGGATCGGCAACGGTGCCGAACGTGTTGACGATGCTGTCGCAGAAGCGGGGATACTCCCCTCCAAAACGTGGCCTATTCAATCACAGCCAACGCCACGTCGACGAATCACTCCTCGGTCGGCGCTTCGTCGGGATCACCGCCACGAATCGACCACAGCAGACCGTCCAGCTCATCCGGTTTGACAAGCACCTCACGGGCTTTCGAACCTTCGCTGGGTCCGACGACCCCGCGGTTCTCCATCAAATCCATCAGACGACCCGCCTTCGCGAACCCGACTCGGAGCTTGCGCTGCAACATCGAAGTGGAGCCGAATTGGCTCGTCACCACGAGTTCGACGGCCTGGAGCAACACGTCCATGTCGTCGCCGATGTCCGGGTCGACGTTCTTCTTCTCCCCCGCCTTCGCAACGGTGACACCCTCGGTGTAGTCCGGCTCGGCCTGGTTCTTCGTGAAGTCGACGACCTTCTGGATCTCCTCGTCGGTGATGAAGGCACCCTGCAGGCGGATCGGCTTGCCCGCACCCATCGGCAGGAACAGACCATCACCCATACCGATCAACTTCTCGGCGCCCGGCTGGTCGAGGATCACCCGCGAGTCCGTGAGCGACGAAGTGGCGAACGCAAGTCGTGACGGCACGTTGGTCTTGATCAGGCCGGTCACCACGTCCACGGACGGACGCTGTGTCGCCAGAACCAGGTGAATGCCGGCAGCACGTGCCTTCTGCGTGATGCGGACGATCGCATCCTCGACGTCACGGGGCGCGGTCATCATCAGGTCGGCGAGCTCGTCGACGATCGCCAGAATGTACGGGTACGGCCGGTACACCCGTTCACTGCCGAGTGGAGCGGTGATCTCGCCCGAACGCACCTTCGCGTTGAAGTCGTCGATGTGGCGAACCTTGGTGGCCTGCATGTCCTGGTAGCGCTGCTCCATCTCCTCCACCAGCCAGGCGAGGGCAGCAGCGGCCTTCTTCGGTTGCGTGATGATCGGCGTGATGAGGTGCGGAATACCTTCGTAGGGCGTCAGTTCGACCATCTTGGGGTCGATGAGAATCATCCGAACCTCGTCGGGCGTCGCCCGTGCAAGCAACGACACCAGCATGGAGTTGACGAAGCTCGATTTACCCGAGCCGGTCGAACCGGCCACCAGCAGGTGCGGCATCTTGGACAGATTCGCCTTGACGAAATCGCCCTCGATGTCCTTGCCGAGCCCGATCACCAGAGGGTGATGGTCGTTGCGAGTGCTCGCGGCCGTGAGTACGTCGGACAGCCGCACCATCTCGCGGTCCGAGTTGGGGACCTCGATACCGACTGCGGACTTGCCCGGAATCGGCGCGAGTAGGCGCACGTTGTCCGTGGCAACCGCGTATGCAATGTTGCGTGCCAGAGCAGTGATTTTCTCGACCTTCACACCTGGCCCGAGTTCCACCTCGTATCGCGTGACCGTCGGACCACGCGTGAATCCGGTGACCGCGGCATCGATCTTGAACTGTTCGAGCACCTCGCTGATGGACTCGATCATCGCGTCATTGGCCGAACTGCGCGTTTTGGGCGGGTCACCCGCGACGAGAAGTTCGAGCGACGGAAGTGTGTAGTCGCCCTCGACGACACGGTCGGTGACGAACTTCTCGACCTCGGGAATCGGCGGTTCGGGAGCCGGAACGACGGGCTTGGCTTTGATCTTGGGCTTTGCCTTGGGCTTGGGCTCGGGCGGCACCGCCGCAGCGGCGGTCTCCTTCGCCGGCGACTGCTCCCAGCGGCCGAGCACCTCGGTCTTCGCGTCCCCACCACGGCCCGAGTATTCGTCGGCCGGGTAGTTGTCGTACGGGCCGCCTCGAGGTCGTCCGCCGTCGTCAACCGGGTAGCCGTCGACATCGAACAACGACGGGTCGTCGTGGTACCCGTACTCGTCGCCGTACTCGTCGTATCCGTATTCGTCACGAGCCAGACCGAAGTACGAACGGAATTTACCCGGAACCTCACGCAGGGTCGTTCCGGTGAGCAGGAGAATGCCGAATGTCAGTGCCATCAGCAGCAAGGGAACCGACAGCCAGACGGTCAACCCCGTGGTGAGCGGACCACCCATCGCATACCCGATGAGTCCAGCGCCCTGCGAACGTCCGGCGGGATCGGTGGGCGCACCGGCTACGAGGTGCCACAGACCCAGGATCGGTAGGCAGAGCAGCAACGATCCCAGTACCAGCCGAGGGCGGACTTCCGGCCTCGCCTCGGTTCGCATCAGCACTATCGCGATACCGAATGCCACGACCGGCAGAACCGCGGCCGCCCCGCCGATCACGGTGCGCACACCGGTCTCGATCCACGAACCCACTGGTCCACCGACAGAAAACCATACGCTACCTGCGACGATGATCGCCGCAGCGATCAAACCGAGGGCAATACCGTCCCGTCGATGCCCTTCCTCGATATCGGCAGCACGACCGACTGTGCGGGTTGTTGCGCCGACCCCCTTGGCGACCAAGGACCAACCCGCACCGATCCCCCGGAAAACAGCTTCGAGTGGACTCGCGCTGGACTTCTTCTTCGCAGGTCGACGGGCATTGTTGCGTGCCCGCGCAGCCTGCCCTTTCCGCGGTGTCGTGACGGTCTTCGTGGTCCGAGAACGTGGGGTGGACCTGGCAGAACCACCGCGGGCGCTCGTCCGCGATCTGGACGTCGTCGCGCTCGTGCTGCGGGTGCTCGTCTTACCTGCCATGGCGTCCACGTTAGTCGCTGGCCCACCATCAGGACCATCCGCAACACTCGTAACACCTGTCGAGCACGAATTCCCTGTGAGTGGTTGACGAGTCTCCGGACTCGCAGACCACTCACAGGGGATGAGCGGTCAGACACCTCTGTCGAGGGCTAGAACAGCCGCGACCGCGTCCGGTTCACCGCTCGCTTCGACAGTTGTTTCGTCTCTGCCGAAGGCATGGAGCAGCAACTCCGACGGCTCCCCGCGCAGGACCACCGAAGCCCGTGCATTCCGCGTGCCGACGGTGATCGTCTCGCCGGAAGGTCTCTCGAGAACGACGCGCACCACCGCATTCCGGTAGCCATGACGCGCCACACCCTTCACGAGCGACCACAGGGAGTCCTGTTCGCCCTCGCCCATCAGACGAGGCTGCCATCCCGGGTGTGCACGACGGACGTCCTCGTGATGGACGAACATCTCGCTCGTGTTCGCCAGGGAATCGACCCAGTACAGCGGCGACCACACCGGCGGTCCGGAGCGCACCTCGTCGAGCAACGTACTCCACGGGCGAGCGGCGATCTCGGCCTGAATCCGCTCGGTGCGGGAGGCGAGTTGCCGCACCACGATCCCACCCGCCGCGTCGAGCCTGCGCTCACGCAGAATCAGATGAGCGGCAAGGTCACGATTCGTCCACTCGCCACACAGGGTCGGGGCGTCAGGCCCGTGTTCGGTCATCGAATCGACGAGCGCGTGGCGCTCGTCCTGCGCGAATGTCACGCCTACGAAGATACAGAGGTCGGTCAGGGAACGCCGATCACCGTGGGGACGATCATCGGCCGACGGCGGTACTTGTCGGCAACCCACCGGCCCACGACACGGCGGATCGCCTGCGCGATGCGATGCGTGTCCGTCACGCCCTCACCCGCGAGACGAAGAAGTTCCGCCTCCACGAGTTGCGCCGCATCGGCCAACGCATTCGGGTCGTCGGAGAAACCTCGCCCGGATACCTCCGGTGTGCCGACGGATTTGCCGGTGGTCTCGTCGACCACCGCGGTGATCGCGATGAAACCGCCTTCACCGAGCACGAGCCGATCGGACAGTGTGGAGTCTCCGACATCACCGACCGACAAACCGTCGACGTACACGTGACCGACCGGCACCTGACCGACGATCTCGGCCAGGCCGTCGACCATGTCCACGACCACGCCGTCCTCGGCGAGGACGATGCGCTCCTCGGGCACGCCCGTCGCCTTGGCGAGTGCGGCGTTCGCCCGGAGGTGCCGCCATTCGCCGTGGACCGGCATCGCATTGGTGGGCCGAACCGCGTTGTAGAGGTACAACAGTTCACCTGCGGAAGCGTGTCCGGAGACGTGGACCTTGGCGCTCTGCTGCGTGATCACCGCCGCACCACGCTTCGCGAGACCGTTCACGACCGCGAACACGGAGTTCTCGTTGCCGGGAATGAGGGACGACGCCAGCACGACCAAGTCGTTGGCGCGAATGTTGATCTGCCGGTGCTCACCGCGAGCCATCCGCGACAGTGCCGACAACGGCTCGCCCTGCGAACCGGTGGAGACCAGGACCAGCTTGTCGTCAGGCAAGTTCGCTGCGGCGTCGATATCGACGACAAGTCCGTCCGGGACGGACAGGTAACCGAGATCCTGGGCGATCTGCATGTTGCGGACCATAGAACGGCCCACGAAGCAGACGCGACGGTTGTAGCGGTGCGCAACATCCACGACCTGCTGGATGCGGTGCACATGACTGGCGAACGACGCCACGATCACCCGCTGCTTCGCCTTGCCGATGACATTGTCGAGCACGCCACCGATCTCCCGTTCGGGAGTGACGAACCCGGGGACCTCGGCGTTGGTCGAATCCACGAGAAACAGGTCGACACCTTCGTCCCCGAGCCGGGAGAAGCCCGCGAGGTCGGTCAGACGTCCGTCCAGCGGAAGTTGATCGAGCTTGATGTCACCGGTGTGCAGGACCACTCCGGCATCCGTGCGGATCGCGACCGCGATCGCGTCGGGAATCGAGTGGTTGACCGCGAAGTATTCGCATTCGAACGGGCCGTGGCTGGTGCGCTGGCCTTCGACCACCTCGACCAGCTTGGGGCGCTGTCGATGCTCACGGCACTTGGCTGCCACCAGAGCGAGTGTGAACTTGGATCCGACCACCGGCAGGTCCGGACGCAAACGCAGCAGGAACGGGACGGCACCGATGTGGTCCTCGTGACCGTGTGTGAGCACGACCGCCTCGACGTCCGCCATCCGGTCCTCGAGGTGACCGAAGTCAGGCAGGATCAAGTCGACGCCGGGCTGCTGATCCTCGGGGAACAGCACGCCGCAGTCGACGATCAGCAGTTTGCCCTTGTGTTCGAACACCGTCATGTTTCGGCCGATCTCGCCGATGCCGCCGAGGGCGACCACGCGAAGACCCTTGAACGGCGCCTTCGGGGGCGTACCGAGTCGCACGGATGCATCCACGGGCGCCTTCGCTTTGCCTCGAGAGTCGGAACGACGGCCACCACCCGACCGGCGAGACTTACCCGAGCCGGTCCTGGTTGCGCCACCGGAGGTCGCTCCCCCCTTCGTGGACGGAGCTTTGACCGGCTTCTGAGATGCGACCTTGGGCTGCTCGGCGGCCACGGCTTCGCGGGTGTCGGCCTTCGCCCTCTCGGGTGTGGGTGTGGGTGGGCCCGCCTTTCGGCTGGCACTACGTCGGCGGTTGGGACGGGTCATTACAGAACTCCTGCTGCGTGAAGATCCGCTGCCAGTCCATCGATCATGTCGTGGGTGGGAGCAACCTGCGGCAACCGCGGTTCTCCCACATCCAGACCGATAAGCCGTAGACCGGCCTTCGATGCACTGACACCGCCGAGCCTTGCGACGGACCGGATCACCGGAATCAGGCTGAGGTTGATGGCGCGGGCGCGCGCGATGTCGCCGGCCACGAACGCGCTGTGCAGCTCGCGCAGACGACCGGGAACGAGATGCCCGATGACACTGACGAATCCGACGGCGCCCACGGAAAGCCACGGAAGATTGAGTGGGTCATCGCCCGAGTAGAACTGAAGGTCGGTGGAACCGACCAACTCGGCACCTGCGTTCAGGTCGCCCTTCGCGTCCTTGACCGCCATGATCCGAGGGTGCTCGGCCAGCAGCCGAATGGTGTCGGTTTCGATCGGGACAACGGACCGCGGCGGGATGTCGTACAACATCACCGGCAGATCCGTTGCGTTGGCGACGGCCGTGAAATGAGCGAACAGGCCTGCCTGCGGTGGACGCGAGTAATACGGAGTGACCACCAGGAGCCCGTGCGCACCAGCGCGGGCAGCATCGCGAGCCAGTTCGACGCTGTGTGCGGTGTCGTTGCTGCCCGCCCCTGCGATGATCCTCGCGCGGTCGCCGACGGCGTCCAGCACGGCGCGCAGCAATTCGAGCTTCTCGTTCTCGGTGGTGGTCGGCGATTCGCCCGTGGTGCCCGCGAGCACCAGTCCGTCACAGCCGTTGTCGACGAGATGCGTGGCGAGCCGCACACCCGCGTCGATATCCAGCTTTCCGTCCGAGGTGAAGGGAGTCACCATGGCCGTGGAGATGGTGCCGAACGGACGCTCGAGCGCAGAAGCGGAATCACCGTAGGTCATGGTCAGAAGGCTACCCGGTGAACGGATGTCTCTTGCACACCACTCACATGTCCATGGAGTACGGCGTGCGTGCCACGTGCGTTCCGTCTTCGAGTTCCACCGTTTCGAAGTCCCCGAACACGTTCGGGGCCACCTCACGTAGTTGCCGCAAGCACTCGACCGCGACCCGTCGGATCTCCACATCCGCGTGTTCGGTGGCGCGCATCGACACAAAATGCCGCCACGCCCGATAGTTGCCGGTCACGACCAACCGCGTCTCGGTGGCGTTGGGCAGCACCGCTCTCGCCGCCTGCCTGGCCTGCTTGTTGCGCAGCATCGCGCTGGGCACATTCGCGAGCTTCACCTCGAGCGCATCCAGCAGCGTCGAATAGGCCTCGGTGCTTGCCGCAGTGGCTTCGGCGAACAGCGCCTCGAGTTCCGGGTCGCCCTCGATCACAGGCGGCGGAACGACGTCGGCATCGTCCTCGCGGACGAATCTTTGGGACAGCTGCGAGTACGAGAAGTGACGATGACGAATCAGCTCGTGAGTACACGATCGCGAAATACCGCTGATGTAGAAACTGACGCTGGCATGCTCGAGTACCGACACATGACCGACTTCCAGCAGATGTCGGAGATATCCCTCGTTGGTGGCGGTGCGTGGGTTCGGTTTCGACCAGCTCTGATAACACGCTCGCCCGGCGAATTCCGCCAGAGCCTCCCCACCGTCTGCATCTGTTTCCCACGGCACATCTGCAGGTGGAGTGAACTCGGTTCGCGCAACGAGCTGAACCTTCAACGACACCGATCGTGGCACGGGACGGTCTCCTTCTCCTGGTCGGTCACCTGTTCCGCCGATACCGCACCGACACTATCCCCGTCGTTCAGGCAGGCTTTCGTCGGTTCCACCCCTTGACTGACGTCATGAATGACGTCACCATGGCGTCATGGAGCTGAACAAGTACACCGAACGACTGAGCGCAGACATCTCGGCTGCAGCAGCACTCGGCGACGAGAAGACGCAACAGACCGCAAATGCACTGGCCTCTGCCATGACGCCCGCTGTACGCCTCCTGCTGCTCTCGGCCCTCACCGACTTCGCCGAGGAAGTCTCCGACACACTGGAAGACAAAAAGATCTCGGTCCGACTCGACGACGATCAGGTCGTCCTCGACGTGTCCGACGTCCTGTCCGCGACCATGGATGACAGCACAGGAGGCCGAGGTGACGCCACCGACGACACCAGAGCAGCGTTCGACGACCTCAGCGGGGACGTCAGCCGGGTGACCCTTCGCCTGGTCGAACAAATGAAAGAACGCGCGGAAGAGGCGGCGTCCCAGAACGGAGTCTCCCTCAATTCTTGGGTGGCTCAAGCCGTTCAAGGAGCACTGCGGGAGCAGATGCGGCGTAACGGGATGGACAAATTCTGATCGGGCGCGGACCGCTGGGCGCACCCTGCGCACAGGCAATGGTGTAATACCCTTCACATCATCGGCACCGAGGAAGGTGCCCATTGGGCGAAGGAGCGAAGAAGATGGCCGTATCGGGCAACAAAGAATTCGAGATCAAGGCGGATCCGGCCACAGTCATGGCGGCCATTGCCGCGGTCGATCGCCTGACCGAGTGGTCCGGTCCGCACAAGTCGGTGGAGATCATCAGCACCCATGACGACGGTCGGCCCAACCGCGTCCGCATGTCGGTGTCCATTCTCGGCATCAACGACGAGCAGGTTGTCGACTACACGTTCTCCGGTGACGATTCCGTGTCGTGGACCCTCGTCGAAAGCACCCAGCAGAACACACAAGAAGGCTCGTACGTCCTGTCCGCCACGGACGCGGGAACCAAGGTGCACTTCGAACTCACCATCGACCCCAAGGTTCCGCTTCCCGGCTTCCTCGTGAAGAAGGCACAGAAGTCAGCCCTCGAAACCGCGAGCAAGGGTCTCACCAAGTTCGTCGAGAGCCTCTGAGGTTTTACCCAGATCTCACGGGTGCCGGTTCTGTGTATCAAGCGTCTTCCATGAGCTGTGCCGCAACCGTTGCACCCAGTTCCCAGCACGCGTTCAGGTCGTCCTTGCTCGGCTTGCCGGAAACCACCACGTAATCAGCGGCTTTCACCCAGCCCATACCGGTGGTGATGGAAGTGACGCCTTTCTCGGCACCCTCGGTCCCCTCGTTGCCGTGGATGTACATTCCGTACGGCCTGCCTCGCGTGGAATCGAGACATGGGTAGTAGCAGACATCGAACGCGTGCTTGAGGGCACCACTCATGTACCCGAGGTTCGCGGGGGTGCCGAGAAGGTAGCCGTCCGCTTCCAGCATGTCGGTGGGTGACACGGCGAGCGCAGCACGGCGCACCACCTCCACACCCTCGATCTCGGGATCGGTGGCGCCGGACAGCACGGATTCGAACATGGCCTGTGTGTACGGCGACGGCGTGTGATGCACCACGAGCAACTTTTTCACACCTTCAGGCTACGGGTATCGAGCCGCGCCATATCCGACAACCGGACCCGCCGGTCGAGCCGAATTCAGAAAGTGGGTCGGTCAGCCCTCGCGCTCGACGCGCTCGAGTTCGACGGCACGGCGCATCGTTTCGCGTGCTCGCCCACGGTCACCGGCGTAATCGTAGGCGCGCGCCAGTCTGTACGAGTTGCGCCAGTTGTCGGGGTCGGCCTCCCACTCCACCTTCACCCTGTGGAACAACTCGTCCGCCGCGTCACGTTCGATGCGTCCCGATGGACGGCGCGGCAGATCCGTCACGTCGAGTTCGAGGCCTTCGTCGTGAATACGACGAGCCAGATGCTGGTGCGCGAATCCGGCACGCAACGTGGCGCCGACGATCCAGATACCGAGGAACGGCAAGATCAGTACGCCGATGCCGAGACCGACCGCCGCGACATCACCGTCCTGGATCAAACCGATTCCGCGCTTCCCCAAGAGCACGAAGTACACCCCGAGCGCAGCGACGAGAAACGCGATCAGGCCAACTTTACGGGTGACCTCCCCGTTCACAGGTCGAGGAAGGGATCGAGTCCCACGGTGAGGCCGGGGCGCCCGGCGATTTCGCGGACACCGAGCAGCACACCGGGAGCGAACGAGCTGCGGTCGATCGAATCGTGGCGGATGGTGAGGGTTTCGCCCTGCGTGCCGAGAAGGATCTCCTGGTGTGCGACGAGACCAGCGAGCCGCACCGAGTGCACACGCACACTGTCGACGTCCGCGCCACGAGCCCCGTCGAGCTCCGTGGTGGTGGCGTCGGGGCTGCGTCCCACTCCTGCTTTCTCGCGCGCAGCGGCGATCAGACCGGCGGTCCGGTAGGCCGTGCCGGAGGGCGCATCCGCCTTGTTGGGGTGATGCAGTTCGATGACCTCGACCGACTCGAAGAAGCGAGCCGCAGCCTCGGCGAAGCGCATGGACAACACGGCTCCGATCGCGAAGTTCGGTGCGATCAAGACACCGACCGACGGTCGGTCGGCCAGCCAGGAGCGCACCTCGTCGAGCCGCGCGTCGTCGAAACCGGTGGTTCCGACGACCGCGTGAATGCCGTTCCGGATCAGGAACTCGAGGTTGCCCATCACCACGTCGGGATGCGTGAAGTCGATCACCACCTGAGTGCCGGACTCCACGAACGATTCGAGCCGGTCCCCGTGGTCGACCTGGGCGACGAGTTCCAGATCGGCTGCCTGTTCGACGGCTTCGCACATCGCCTTGCCGACCTTGCCTGCCGCTCCCAGAACTCCGACCTTGATCGGTTCTGCTGCGCTCACTTCTCCACGCTCCGTCCCGTCCACAACTATTCGAGACAAAGCCTACGCAAAACGAATTCGCCGGCGCGACGCGGCCGTCGCGACTCCGGAACGCACTACGAGTCCGTCAGTCGAACACGATGACCTGGCGGATCGCGTGTCCGTCGGCGAGCTCGTCCATTCCCCGGTTGATGTCCTCGAGCGAGATCGTCGAGGAGATCAGCTTCTCGACAGGAAGTCTCCCGCGGCGCCACAGGCCTTCGTAGATCGGAATGTCGCGGGCGGGGACGGCCGATCCCAGGTAGCTCCCGATGATCGTGCGTGCTTCGGCAACCAGGGTCAGCGGCGAAATGGACGAACGCGCGTCCGGAGAAGGAAGCCCGACGGTGATCGTCTTGCCGCCCGCCGCGGTCGCGGAGACTGCAGTTTCGAAGGCTCGCGCGTTTCCGGCCGCCTCGATCACGACCGGTGCGCGCACGCCGAGCGAGACGATCTCGTCGGGTGTGTACACCGCGGTCGCACCAAGATCGTGCGCCACATCGAGTTTCCCGGAAACGGTATCGACACCGATCACCTCGCGATCACCGAGGGACACCGCCGCCAGAATGGCAGCCATACCCACTCCCCCGAGACCGACTACCATGACCGCCTCGCCGGGCCCGGGACGACCCGCATTCAGCACGGCTCCGCCACCGGTCAGCACAGCGCATCCGAGCACCGCCGCCACCTCGGGCGGAACGTCGTCACCCACCGGAACGACCGATCTGCGATCGACCACCGCGTGGGTGGCGAAACCGGAGACACCGAGATGATGATTGATCGTCGTGCCGGCGCGACGGAGCCTCGATCCCCCACTGAGCAGGGTGCCGGCGTTGTTCGCGACGGTGCCGGTGACACACGGCACAATCCCGTCGGTTGCACACCCGTCGCAGTCCCCGCAACGCGGCAGGAAGGTCATCACCACACGTTTGCCGACCGTCACGTCATCGATCCCGCCACCGACCTGTTCGACCACACCGGCCGCCTCGTGACCGAGAAGCATGGGTACGGGTCGTACACGATTGCCGTCGACCACGGACAGGTCCGAATGACACAACCCGGCCGCTTCGATACGGACGAGGATCTCGCCGGGGCCCGGGTCGTCGAGGTCGAGTTCGGAAATCGAGATCGGCCGCGACCCGGCGAAGGGTCGGGGTCGTCCGATCTCTTCGAGTACGGCACCGCGAATTCTCATCGCTCGTTCCTCTCTATCGAACGATCTCCCGTACCGATGCCGGGAGATCACGGATCCGCCGATACGGTCCGACGACGGCAGCCCCGAGGGGCCGTTGCAACAGTATTCGGGCCACCTCGCGCACCGCATCAGCCGTGACCGCATCGATACTCGCCAAGGTCTCGGAGATGCTGCGGTGGTTCCCATAGTTCAGTTCACTGCGGCCGATGCGGTTCATCCGAGACCCGGAATCTTCGAGTCCGAGAACGAGGCCACCACGCAAAGCACCTTTGGCGCGGGCACATTCGGCATCCGTGATCCCGTCCCGAGCCACGTTCGCCAGAATTTCCCGGACCACTGTGGCAACCTCGCCGAGATTCTCCGGCTGGCAGCCGGCGTACACCGAGAAGGCACCGGTGTCGGCGAAGGTGTCGATATCCGAGTAGACGGAGTAGGCGAGTCCCCGCTCCTCGCGAACCTCCTGAAACAGCCGCGAACTCAAACCCCCACCGACCGCGGTGTTGAGCACGGACAACGCCCAGTGATGGCCCTCGTGTCGTCCGAATGCGCGTACACCGAGGCACAGGTGCGCTTGCTCGCTGTCTCGTTCGGTCACGCTCAACGTCGGTGCGGTACCGATGCGCAAGCTGCCCGTGCGCCGGGGATCCGGCTCGTGTGGAGTCTCGAGTTTCCCCGGGAAAGCGCGCATCGCCAACTCCACCGCATGCTCGTGCTCGACGTTTCCCGCAACAGCAACAACCATGCGAGCCGGCGTGTATCTGCGCACGTGAAACGAGTGCAGTTGCGTCCGGGTCATCGCCGTGACCGAACTGGTCGTGCCGATGATCGGTCGGCCGACAGGGTGTTCGCCGAACATGGCCGTGAGGAACATGTCACCGAGCAGATCTTCCGGGTCGTCGTCCCGCATCGCGATTTCCTCGAGCACCACCTGACGTTCGACGTCGACGTCCGAGGATCGACAACGTCCACGCAGCACCACATCACTGACCAGATCCAAGGCCAACGGCAGATCGTCGTCGAGAACATGAGCGTAGTAGCAGGTGTGTTCTTTCGACGTGAACGCGTTGAGTTCCCCGCCGACCCCGTCCATCGCCTGTGCGATATCGAGGGCCGTGCGGGTGGGAGTGGATTTGAACAACAGATGCTCGAGGAAGTGGGCAGCGCCCGCCACGCTCGGCTGCTCATCGCGCGAACCGATACCGACCCAGACCCCTACCGACGCCGAACGGACACCGGGGACGCGCTCCGTGACGACGCGCAGTCCCCCGGGTAGCACGGTGCGCCGAACGCCGTTGACGCCGGTGGTCGAGGCGGTGTGCCTGCGTGTGTGGTCTTCCATGTCAGGGTGTGAGCGGTCCTCGTGAAAAGCGAACTGGTGTGAGGACCAAACAGTACACACCGCAACGCGTGCAATACGGGTCGCGTCGGGTCACCACCCGCGACGGTGCGGGGCGGAGCCGAGCAGCTCGTTCTGCCGCGCGGTGTCGCGGCTACGGTAGACAATGTAGGGCCTGAACAGGTATCCGAACGGCGCACTGAAAACGTGAACCAGCCGGGTGAACGGCCAGAGCGCGAACAGAACCAATGCGATCGCGACATGGATATGGAATTGCAGCGGTGCCGCGGCCATGGACTCGCCGTCCGGCTGCAGTACCCAGATCGACCGGAACCAGGGTGAGACAGTTTCGCGGTAGTTCGCCTCGGGAGTCTGCCCCGCCGGCAGCATGCCGATGACGGTGGTGGCCAGCCCTGCAACGATTGCAGCGAGAAGCGCCACGTACATGAGCTTGTCGTTCTTGGTGGTCGCGATGAACACAGGACCGTTGGTACGGCGCCGGTAGATCAGCAGCACGATCCCGATCAAGGTGGCCACGCCTGCGATGCCGCCGAGTATCAGTGCACTCCAGTGATATACGTGCTCGTCGATACCGATCGCATCCGTCCAGCTCTGCGGGATGACCAGACCGACGAAGTGGCCGATGACCACGACGAGGATGCCGAAGTGGAACATCGGACTGGCCACGCTCAGCAGCTTCGACTCGTACAACTCCGAGGATCGGGTCGTCCAGCCGAATTTGTCGTACCGGTATCGCCAGACCAACCCGACGATGAGGATCGCCAAGCTCACGTAGGGGACGATGTCCCAGAAAACCGGTTGCTCGAACACGTTCATCGCAGCTCTCCTGCCCGAGTGGTGATTCCGGCGCGCCCGCGCAACGGAGCCGTCAAGTCCTGTACGGGAATGGTCACCGCGTACGGACTCAATCCGACGGATTCGGCAGGCGGCCCTTGCTCGGCCAGCCGCAGGGCTTCGAGCCGAGTCGCATCCGGATCGGGCTCAGGCACCGTGGCGAGCACTGCATCAACCGCTCCAGCGTAGGGAGAGGGCATCTCCTCGAGCGCGCACCGCAGCAACTCCAACGGTGCGCGATGCTTGGCAAGCAATGCGAGCCCACCTGCGACGTCGACGGTTGCACCGAACTCCAACACGACGGCCAGGTGATCCGGCAACTCGTCGCTGGGCGGTTCCACTCCACAATCGCGGTAGGTGTTGGCGAACAACAGCATCGAGTTGCCCCGATTGCGGGTGTCTCCGTCCGTCCAATAGGTGAGGAACAGCGACCGCCTGCGTCGTAGGTCGAAGGTTTGCACGTAGTCTTCGGCCGCCTGCTCTGTGCTCAACGCCTCGAGTCCCGCAACGGTGTCCGCCAGCGGGGAGGCCAGATTCGGAGGCAACTCGTCGAGTACCCGCGCGGCCAGCGCCAGACGACCCGCACGATCCTCGTCCGGATAGGCCAGCAAAAGCGACACTGCCTGCCAGACCAACCGTCGGTGCCGATCGGTGACCCGTGGCGCCCTGCCGAACATCTTCCTCACCCGTCGGCCTCCTTCTCGGAGTCACGGACACGCTCGGGGAAGATTCCCGGCGGTGCGCCCTGCCCATCCCAATTCAGCAAGTTCACACGGGAAGCTCCCGGACGTACCGAGGAGTCACTGGTCTGGCGATGCTTCAACGCTTGATACGTCTCGACGGCAACCGGAGTCGGACCTCCACTGGTCTCGCCGAACGGCCCGGATCCCTCGTACATCCCGGGCCCACCGTCGAAGTCCAACGCGCACTCGGTGGCGGTCTCCTCCAACTTGTGACCGTCCGCCGCGTAGGCGGTGGGAATCACGTAGCGCTCGTCGTACTTGGCCAGCGCGAGGATTCGATACATCTCGTACATCTGTTCCTCGGTCATGCCGACGGCGTGCGGAATGTGTTCTTGCGGTTCGCGTCCCAAGTTGATGTCACGCATGTACGAGCGCATGGCGGCCAGCTTGTGCAGCACATCGTCGATCGGCCCGACATCACCGGCAGTGAACAATTCCGCCAGGTACTCCTTGGGGATGCGGAGCGAGTCGATGGCACCGAACAGGTTTCCGACGTCCTCCGCGTCGTGCCCGTCCCGCGCAACCGCGTCGACCACGGGCGAGAGCGGCGGGATGTACCAAACCATCGGCATCGTCCGGTATTCCGGATGCAGAGGCAGCGCCACCTCGTACGTCTTGATCAACGCGTGGATGGGCGATCTACGGGCGGCCGCCAACCACTCGTCGGCGATCCCGGACTCACGCGCACCAGCGATCACCGCAGGATCGTTCGGATCGAGGATGACATCTTTGTGCGCCTGATAGAGATCGTGCTCGTTCTCCACCGAGGCAGCCGCGAGCACCGCATCCGCGTCATAGAGCACCAATCCGATGTAGCGCAACCGACCCACGCACGTCTCCGCACACACCGTGGGCAGCCCGACCTCGACGCGTGGATAGCAGAAGGTACATTTCTCCGCCTTGCCCGTCTTGTGATTGAAGTACACCTTCTTGTACGGGCACCCCGACACACACATCCGCCAGCCGCGACACTTGTCCTGATCCACGAGCACGATGCCGTCCTCGGTGCGCTTGTAGATCGCACCGGAAGGACAGGAGGCGACACAGGACGGGTTCAGGCAGTGCTCGCAGATCCGTGGCAGGTAGAACATGAACGTCTCTTCGAGTTCCAGCTTGACCTTCTCGCTCACCTTGCTCAGGATCGGGTCGCCGGGCACGATCTCCGGGCTACCTCCGAGGTCGTCGTCCCAGTTGGCGGACCATGTCACCTTCATCGGCTTGCCACTGATGAGGCTGCGGGGGCGGGCCACCGGGATGTGCTCGCCGAGCGGCGCGGTGGTCAGGTTTTCGTAGTCGTAACTCCACGGCTCGTAGTACTCGTCGAGAGTGGGCAGCTTCGGATTCGAAAAGATCGACAGGAGTTTGCGCGTCCTGCCGCCGGCCCGCAGACGCAGCCTGCCTTTCTTGTCTCGGACCCACCCGCCCTTCCACTTCTCCTGGTCCTCGTAGGTTCGCGGATAGCCCTGGCCGGGGCGGGTCTCCACATTGTTGAACCACACGTACTCGACACCGGCCCGGTTCGTCCACGCCTGCTTACAGGTGACCGAGCACGTGTGACATCCGATGCACTTGTCGAGGTTCATCACCATCGCCATCTGGGCCATTACCTTCATGCTTGCCTCACTTCGCTCGGGTGCATCAGTACGTCACGTCCTGGGAGCGGCGGCGGACGATCGTAACCTCGTCGCGCTGGTTGCCGGTGGGGCCGAGATAGTTGAAGGCGTAGCTGTTCTGGGCATACCCGCCCGCCAGATGTGAGGGCTTCACCAGCACCCGCGTCAGCGAATTGTGGATACCCCCGCGAGTGCCCGTGGTCTCGGCGAGTGGGACATCGATCGTCCTCTCCTGCACGTGATAGACGAACACCACACCCTCGGGCATGCGGTGCGAAACGATTGCGCGACACACCAGAACACCGTTGCGGTTGACCGCCTCGATCCAGTCGTTGTCGGCGACGCCGATCTTGGCCGCGTCCGCTGGGCTCATCCACATCGTCGGTCCGCCGCGGGAGAGCGAGAGCATCAACAGGTTGTCTTGGTACTCGGAGTGAATCGACCACTTGGAGTGCGGCGTCAGGTAGCGCACCGCCAAACCCAGCTCGCCGGTCTCGCCGACCCGCGGTTCGCCGAACAGCTTGTGCAGGTCCAGCGGTGGCCGGTACACCGGCAACTGCTCACCCACCTCCTCGAGCCAATCGTGATCGAGGAAGAAGTGCATCCTTCCGGTGACCGTGTGGAACGGCTTGAGGTGCTCGACGTTCTGGGTGAACGGAGCATACCGGCGGCCGCCGTGCTCGCTACCGGACCACTCGGGGCTGGTGATCACCGGCACCGGGCGTGACTGCGTGTCCGCGTAGGTGACGCGCTTGTTCTCCTCCCCTGCCGCCAGGTGCGCGATCCGCTGCCCGGTGCGCTCCTCGACCTGGCGGAAGCCCTGCACCGCAAGCCGTCCGTTCGTGGTTCCCGAGAGCAGCAACACCGCCTCGCACATCTTCACGTCGGTGTCCAGCGCAGGCCTGCCAGCCGCCACGCCGTGACTCATCACGCCGTGACGCTCCGCCAACTGCCGGACCTCTTCGTCGGGGTGATACGTGACGGCCTTGGTCGTCATACCGAGGGTGTCCACCAGAGGACCGAGTGAGCCCCACATTTCCGCAATCGCCGGGTAGTTGCGCTCGACCACCGCGATGGGGCCCATCGTCTTACCCGGCACCGGTGTTGCGCCGGTCTCGAGCCAGTTGTTCTCGACACCGCCCGGGTACGCCGTCTCACCGGGGGTGTCGTGTTGCAAAGTGCCGAGCACGACGTCCCTACGGACACCCAGATGCGTGGCGGCCATCCTGCTGAACGCTTTCGCGATGGCCGAAAACGCCTCGTAGTCCGAGCGGGACTCCCACGGCGGATCGATCGCCGGGCTGAAGGCGTGCACATAAGGGTGCATGTCGGTGCTCGACAAGTCCGACTTCTCGTACCAGGTAGCGGCCGGCAGCACGACGTCGGAGAGCAGAGTGGTCGAGGTCATCCGGAAGTCGATCGACATCACCATGTCGAGCTTGCCTTCGGGAACCTCCTCCCGAGTAGTCACCGTCTGCGGGCGCAGTTCCTCGGGAGTGCGTTCGGCTCGCAGGTTCGACGACGTACCCAGCAGATGCTGGAGAAAGTACTCGTTGCCCTTGCTCGACGATCCCAGCAGATTCGAGCGCCACACGCTCAGCACCCGTGGCCAGTTCCGCGGATGGTCGGGGTCCGTGACAGACAGCGTCAGCTCGCCGGAGCCGAGTTTCCCGGCAACGTAGGTTGCCGGCTCGACGCCCGCTTCGTCGGCCTCGTCTGCCAGGTCGAGACTGGAACGGTCGAACTGGGGGTAGAACGGCGACCAACCCATCGCGGTGGCGGCGCTGAGCACGTCCATCGTGTGCTTGCCCCGGAATCTGCCGCGCCCGAGCGGAGTCGACAGCGCGTCGGCCCGATAGCCGTCGTAACTCCACTGATTGGTGTGGGCGTACCAGTACGACGTACCGGTC
This sequence comes from Rhodococcus quanlei, assembly GCF_055231015.1. NCBI lineage: Bacteria > Bacillati > Actinomycetota > Actinomycetes > Mycobacteriales > Nocardiaceae > Rhodococcus > Rhodococcus quanlei. The sequence goes on from NZ_JBUYWD010000010.1 coordinate 138,991, forward strand.
ATGGTGCGCGGTGGTCGGCTCCAGTCCAATCCCATCGCCAGCGTCGTGTACCCGGTGATCGGGCGAACCTTCTCCTGGCCGACGTAGTGCGCCCAGCCCCCACCGTTCCGGCCCATCGCCCCCGTGAGCAGCAGCAGCGACAGCACCGCGCGGTAGGTGGCATCGCCGTGGAACCACTGGCAGATTCCCGCGCCCATGATGATCATGGTGCGTCCACCGGATTCTTCCGAATTGTCGGCCATCTCCCGTGCGACGCGGACCACCTGCTCAGCACCGACCCCGGTGATCGCTTCCTGCCAGGCAGGTGTGTACGGCTGGGTGGGATCGTCGAACCCGGTGGGCCACACGCCCGGCAAACCCGGACGCGCGACGCCGTACTGCGCCAGGAGCACGTCGAAGATGCTGCACACCAGATGGCCGCCAACCGTGCGCACCGGAACGCCCCGACGCAGTACCTCTGCCGTGCCGTCCACGCTGTCGAAACCGGTCACGAGCAATTCGACGGACTGTCCGGGGTCGGTGTCGAGTGCGGGGCCGGCGACGGTCAACTGCGGAACGATCCCCTCCAAGTCCAGATTCCACTTGCCCATGCCCGCGTCGGTGTATCGGTGACCGAGCGAGCCGTTCGGGACGGCGGCCTCCCCGGTGCGCCCATCGATCAGAACCGGCTGCAGGTCGGCGCCCTCGTCTGCCGATCCCAGGTCGGAGGCCATCAGGTGTTTGCCGGCGATGTAGGCGCCGTCCCGCTCCTCGAGCTTGACCAGAAACGGTAGGTCCGTGAACTTCTGCGCGAAGTCCACGAAGAACGGCACGCGCTTGTCGATGAAGTAGTTCTTCAGGATGACGTGGCCCATCGCCATCGCCATCGCGCCGTCGGTGCCGGCCGCGCACGGCATCCATTCGTCCGCGAACTTGGTGTTGTCGGCGTAGTCGGGGCTGATGGAGACCACCTTGGATCCGCGGTACCGAACCTCGGTCATCCAATGTGCGTCCGGGGTACGGGTGATCGGGACGTTCGAGCCCCACATCATCAGATACGACGCGTCCCACCAGTCACCGGACTCGGGCACATCGGTCTGATCGCCGAACACCTGCGGAGAAGCGACCGGTAGATCCGCATACCAGTCGTAGAACGAGGTCATCACACCACCGAGCAGTTCCACGAAGCGCGCGCCCGCCGCATGCGAGACCATCGACATCGCCGGGATCGGCGAGAAGCCGGCAACCCGGTCTGGACCGTACTCCTTGATGGTGTGCACGTGCGCTGCCGCGATCATCTCGGTGGCCTCGTCCCAGCTCACCCGGACCAGTCCACCCTTGCCACGAGCGCGCTGGTATCTCCGCCGCCGCTCCGGGTCGCTCTGAATATCGGCCCACGCCAGTACCGGGTCGCGCAACCGGTTCTTCGCCTCCCGGTACATCTCGACAAGGAGGCCGCGGGCGTACGGATAACGCACCCGAGTGGGCGAATAGGTGTACCAGGAGAAGGCTGCACCGCGGGGACACCCACGCGGCTCGTACTCGGGACGATCCGGACCGACGGACGGATAGTCCGTCTCCTGCGTCTCCCAGGTGATGATGCCGTCTTTGACATAGATCTTCCACGAGCACGATCCCGTGCAGTTCACACCGTGAGTGGAACGGACCACCTTGTCGTGGCTCCAGCGATCACGGTAGAAGATGTCCCCCTCGCGGCCACCCTTCCTCGTCACCGTACGGCCGTCCGGCGAGGGCCGGCCTGGGGTGAAGAACCGTCCGCTGCGCACCAGCGCATCCTCGATCGGTCCCCCGGTGGTCGATCCACTGGCGCTCACGTCGCCTCCTCCACACCCACGGTGCTGACATGTCGATCAGAAGTGGTACTCATCTTTGTACACCTGCCTTGTCGGGTTCTCGCGCATGCAGTCTGAACGCCGTGTACAGCAATCCGACAAGCGCAGTCGCGACGAGCAGCAGCAGTCCGACCGTGTAGTCGTTGTCGACGCTGTCGTAGGTCGCGCCCATCACCAGCGGCGGGAAGTAGCCGCCGAGCCCGCCCGCGGCAGCGACGATGCCGGTAACCGATCCCACCGATTCCGTCGGCGCTCTGCGGGCCACCCACGCGAACACACCACCGGTTCCGATGCCGAGGAAGACGGCCAGCAAGATGAAGTCGGTGGCGGACCACACATCCGGCGGAGGTTGAAAGACCGCGATGGCAGACATCAGCGCCGTTCCGGCGAGCGAGAAGAGCACCACCCATTTCGGCGCGATGCGGTCGGAGAGCGCGCCGCCGACAGGCCTGGCCACCACGGCAGCGAGTGCGAAAGCGGCAGTCCGGGTGCCCGCGTCGACGGCGGAGAAGTCGTAGATGGTCTCGATGTACGTCGGCAGATAATTGCTGAACGCCACGAAGCCGCCGAACACGATCGCATACAGAAACGACATCTCCCACGTCACACCAAGTTTGGCGGCGGCGATCAGTTTCGGCGGCACCGGCTCGGTGTGCGGAACGAAAGAAGGCGATTCCGACATCGCCACGACGCACAGTCCCGCCGTGGCGGCCAGCGCTACCGCGATGATCACATGAGTGGAGACCAATCCGAACCAGTCGACGAAGCGCGGCGTGAAGAACGCCGACAGCGCGGTACCGACCATTCCCGCACCGAAGATTCCGGTGGCGAAGCCGTGCCGGTGTGGCGCGTACCAGGATTTGGCGAACGGAATACCGATCGCGAAGACGGTACCAGCGATACCGAGCACGAACCCGGACACCAGCAGCATCACGTACGAGTCGGCTGCGGCAGAGAACCCGACGGCGAGCACCGGGACGATCGACGCTACCGACACGAAGATGAACAGTGTCCGGCCGCCGTAGCGATCGGTAAGCGGTCCCGTCACGATCCGGCCCAGCGACCCCACCAGAATAGGCGTCGCGACCAGCATCGATGCTTGTGAACTACTCAGATGGAGACGATCCGAGTACGTGGTCGACATCGGCCCGATCATGTTCCATGCCCAGAAACAGATCGTCGAGGTCCAGGTCGCCAGAACCAAGTTCCGAACCTGGGCCGATTTTTCTGTTACAGGAACTCCTGCATTCACCCCTCAAGGAAAACACCCTTCGCTCGACCGCGCAGGACGAATCACGCTTTCGCTACTCGCCTACTCCGGCAGGCAGGCGTCGACGTCGGCAATGAAACGCGAGGTGCCCCCGACCGGCTGCGATCGGGGGCACCTCGAGTCGAACCAAGCGGACTAGGCGTCTGCTTCCTTTTCGGCCGGAGCCTCGGCGGCGTCCTTCTTCTCGTCGTCGCTGTTCTCGTCGACGGGGACCAGCGAGATCTTGCCACGGTTGTCGATGTCGGCGATCTCGACGCGGATCTTCGATCCGACGCTGACGACATCTTCGACCTTCGCGATGCGCTTGCCGTTGCCCAGCTTGCTGATGTGAACCAGACCGTCACGGCCCGGCAACAGCGAAACGAACGCACCGAAGGCAGTGGTCTTGACGACCGTGCCCAGGAACCGCTCCCCGACCTTCGGCAACTGCGGGTTGGCGATGGCGTTGATCTTGTCGATCGCCGCCTGAGCGGACGGGCCGTCCGCAGCACCGACGAACACCGTGCCGTCATCCTCGATCGAGATGTTGGCGCCGGTCTCCTCGGTGATCGAGTTGATCATCTTGCCCTTGGGCCCGATGACCTCACCGATCTTGTCCATGGGGACCTTGATGGTGGTGATGCGCGGCGCAAACGGGCTCATCTCGTCCGGGGCGTCGATGGCCTCGGCCATGACCTCGAGGATCGTGGCGCGAGCATCCTTGGCCTGCGACAACGCGCCCGCGAGCACCTTGGACGGGATGCCGTCGAGCTTGGTGTCGAGCTGCAGTGCCGTGACGAAGTCCTTGGTGCCGGCAACCTTGAAGTCCATGTCACCGAACGCATCCTCGGCACCCAGGATGTCGGTCAGTGCCACGTAACGAGTTTCGCCGTCGACCTCGTCGGACACGAGACCCATGGCGATGCCGGCGACCGGAGCCTTCAGCGGAACACCGGCGTTGAGCATGCCCAAGGTCGAGGCACAGACCGAACCCATCGACGTCGAGCCGTTGGAGCCGAGTGCCTCCGAGACCTGACGGATGGCGTACGGGAACTCCTCGACGCTCGGGAGCACCGGCACCAGGGCACGCTCCGCCAGGGCGCCGTGGCCGATCTCGCGGCGCTTGGGCGAACCGACACGGCCGGTCTCACCGGTCGAGTACGGCGGGAAGTTGTAGTGGTGCATGTAGCGCTTGCTGGTCTCGGGACCGAGCGAGTCGACCTGCTGCGCCATCTTGACCATGTCGAGGGTGGTGACACCGAGTATCTGAGTCTCGCCACGCTCGAACAGCGCAGAACCGTGCGCACGCGGGATGACCGCGACCTCGGCGGACAGCGAACGAATGTCCGTGATGCCACGGCCGTCGATACGGAACTGATCGCGCAGAATTCGCTGACGAACCAGCTTCTTGGTCAGCGACCGGAACGCCGCGCCGATCTCCTTCTCACGCCCCTCGAAGCCCGGGGCGACCTGCTCGAGCACCTCGACCTTGACCTCGTCGGTCTTCTCGTCGCGCTCCTGCTTGCCCGCAATGGTCAACGCTGCGCTGAGCTTCTCCGACGCAGCAGCCTCGACTGCAGAGAAGACGTCGTCCTCGTAGGCCGGGAACAACGGGAAGTCACCGGTGGGCTTCGCTGCCTTCTCGGCGAGCTGCTGCTGCGCGGTGCACAGGCGAGCGATGGCCGGCTTGGCGGCCTCGAGTCCCTCGGCGACGATGGCCTCGGTCGGCGCCTGGGCACCGCCGTCGATCAGAGAGATCACGTTGTCGGTGGCTTCCGCCTCGACCATCATGATCGCGACGTCCGCATCGTCTCCGGAGCCCGACACGATACGGCCGGCGACAACCATGTCGAACACGGCGTTCTCGAGCTGCTCGACAGTCGGGAAGGCGACCCACTGCCCCTTCTTGTTCTCCTCGGAGACATCTCCCGTCGCTCCGTTCGCCCCACCAGTAATGAGTGCGACACGCACACCACCGACGGGTCCGGAGAACGGAAGGCCCGCGATCTGTGTCGAAGCGGAAGCGGCATTGATCGCAACCACGTCGTACAGGTCCTGCGGGTTCAGGCTCATCACCGTGACGACGACCTGGATCTCGTTGCGCAGTCCGTCGACGAACGACGGACGCAGCGGCCGGTCGATCAGGCGGCAGGTGAGGATGGCGTCGGTGGAGGGACGGCCCTCACGACGGAAGAACGACCCGGGGATACGACCCGCGGCGTACATGCGCTCCTCGACGTCCACCGTGAGGGGAAAGAAGTCGAAGTTGTCCTTGGGGTGCTTGCCCGCGCTGGTTGCGGAAAGAAGCATGGTCTCGTCGTCGAGGTAGGCGACAACGGATCCGGCGGCCTGCTGCGCGAGGCGGCCCGTCTCGAATCGGATGGTGCGGGTGCCGAAGCTCCCGTTGTCGATCACGGCAGTCGACTCGAAAACGCCTTCGTCGACCTCTACTGCTGAATTTTCTGTCATCTTCGTCTTTTCTCTTCGTCGTCTTTGTTCATGGGGCACACGAGACGGCAGGTTTTCCGAACCTCACCCGCGGCGACGGCCATCGATCGAAGCTGCCGGACAGCGATCGGAATCGGCACCCGCGGATGCGATTCTGATGCGACTCGCTGCCTTCCGGCAACCACTACCGAAGACCGACCAGCTGATATGGCTCGGTTCCTGCATCGCGAGCAGGCGTGCAACCAATCGGGCCCAGCCTGCAGATTCCGTATGCAAACCCTCGTACGTGAACCCTTGTGAACAGTACCACCGCACGAGTATGCGACCACGCAATCGCGCAATGCACATCGCGCCGTCATCGCCACCGTGCCACCGGCGCCGTCGAACGCGAAGTGCCCGCTCACCGAATGGTGAACGGGCACTTCACAGAACGGGCAGCGCGGTCGATCGGGCCGACCGACGTCCCCAGGTCAGCGACGCAGACCGAGGCGCTCGATGAGCGAACGGTAGCGCGCGATGTCGACCTTCTGAACATACTTGAGCAGACGACGACGTCGTCCAACCAGCAGCAGGAGGCCGCGGCGGGAGTGGTGGTCGTGCTTGTGCGTCTTGAGGTGCTCGGTGAGTCCGACGATGCGCTTGGTGAGCATCGCCACCTGCGCCTCCGGCGAACCGGTGTCGGTCTCGTGCAGGCCGTACTCGCTCAGAACCTGCTTCTTCTCTTCGGTGGTCAGTGCCACTTGTTCACTCCTGTGATGACGTTCGCGTGCAATGGGCCGAACTCGGTGTGGCCACCGCGAACCGCAGCCCACACCAAACGAGCAGTCTATCAGGCGAAATGTGAACGATTTACCGGGCAGCCTCGGACGCAGCCAGGGCCTCGCGCGCGTTGTCTGCATCATGGCCCATGGCGACGACCAGTTCGTCGATCGACTCGAACTTCTCCATGCCACGCAAACGTGCGACGAGGTCGACGGCGACGTGCTGCCCGTACAGATCCGCTTCCCGATCCAGTACGAACGCCTCCACGGTTCTGGTCCGCCCGGAGAAGGTCGGGTTGGTGCCCACCGACACGGCCGCCATGTACCGCTCACCCGGCACGACCGTACCCAGATCCGAGCCGTGCCCGAGGACGGTGAACCAAGCCGCGTACACCCCGTCTGCCGGGATGGCAGAGAACATCGGGGGTGCAACGTTCGCAGTGGGGTACCCGAGTTGTCGACCACGTCCGTCTCCGTGCACCACGACACCTTCGACACGGTGCGGACGGCCCAACGCCTCCGTCGCGGCAGCCATGTCACCGGCATCGACGCAGGATCGAATGTACGTGGACGAGAAGGTGACCGCGTGCTCGGCGAGCAGCGTCACGCCATCGACCGAGAACCCGAAACGCTCACCCATCTCTCGCAGCATGCCCACATCGCCTGCGGCCTTCTTGCCGAAGGTGAAGTTCTCCCCGACCACCACCTCGGTGACATGCAACCGTTCGACGAGGATCTCGTGCGCATACCGCTCGGGGGTGAGCTTCATGAACTCTGCGGTGAACGGCATGACGCAGAAGACGTCGATACCGAGTTCCTCCGCAAGTTCGGCACGTCTGGCCAGCGTCGTCAGTTGCGCAGGATGACTGCCGGGGCGCACCACCTCCATCGGGTGCGGATCGAATGTCATGAGGACACTCTTGACTCCCCGTTTGCGGGCAGCCTGCACCGCACGCTCGATCAGCTGGGCGTGCCCTCGGTGCACGCCGTCGAATACGCCGATCGTGAGTACACAACGACCCCAATCGGCCGGAACCTCGTCGAGACCACGCCATCTCAGCACGCCTGGCAGCCTACGGCCCCGAGCCCCGATCTTCATCTTCGGTGGGACAATCGGCGATCCGCCTGTTCTCACAAGTCAGACGATGCGCTGGTGAGAGCACTCACACACGTGTCTGCCTGTGTCTCGTTGTGTGTCGTTCGTGCGGTTTGCCTAAGCTCGACACCGTGGCAGGCAACAAAAAGGGCCAGAAGACAACCATCGACGAGGCGGCCGATCCCGCATCGCTGTCCTCGGTTGCACAGGACTATCTGAAGGTCATCTGGACCGTGCAGGAATGGTCACACGAACGCGTGTCGACGAAGTTGCTGGCCGAGCGTATCGGGGTATCCGCGTCGACCGTATCCGAGGCGATCCGCAAGCTGTCCGACCAGGGAATGGTCGACCACGCGCGCTACGGCTCCATCGCCCTGACCGACGCCGGCCGCGTGGCTGCCATAGGCATGGTGCGACGTCATCGCCTCATCGAGACGTACCTGGTCAACGAACTGGGCTACGGCTGGGACGAGGTGCACGACGAAGCCGAAATCCTCGAACATGCCGTATCCGATCTGATGGTCGAGCGGATGGACGCCAAACTCGGGTACCCGGAGCGAGACCCGCACGGTGACCCGATTCCCACGGTCGACGGCTCGATTCCGACCCCACCGGCCCGCCAGTTGAGCGATTTCGCCAACGGTGAGTGTGGCCGAATCGCACGGATCTCCGACTCCGATCCAGAAATGCTGCGTTACTTCGACTCCGTGGGTGTGGCGCTGGACGTGTCGGTCACGGTTCTCGAACGGCGCGATTTCGCGGGCACCGTCTCGGTTCGCCTGAGTGCGAGCACTGATGCACCGAGCGCCGACGCATCCGGCATCCCAGAGCCCGATCCCGTCGAGTTGGGAAATCCTGCCGCGGAAGCCATCTGGCTCGTCTGAGCGGCACAAGAGCGCCGCGAAGCGCGCGACCACCTAACGCAGAAGCGCCGCGAAGCGCGCGACCACCTAACGCAGAAGCGCCGCGAAGCGCGCGACCATCTAACGCAGAGTTGCGGGCCGCACGACCATGACCGAGCTTGCGCGACGGCCTCGTTCCTGAAGCAACGCGATGGTGTGCCCGCTCGGGTCGATAGCCGCGTACACACCCTTCATGCCGATCGTCGTCAGCCAGCGCCCCTGGCTGATGGACTCGGCCTCGTCGGCGTCGATGTGCCGGTGCGGAAACGCGGTTCGCGCAGCTTCGTCGATGTCGAGACTCACACCCGGCCGTTCGGTCAGTTCGTCGAGGGTTCGCGCGTGCTCCAACGTGAACGGCCCCACCCTGGTGCGGCGCAGCGCCGTCAGGTGGCCCCCCACACCGAGAGCCCGCCCCAGATCACGTGCAAGAGCACGCACATAGGTTCCGGACGAGCAATCGACCGTCACGTCCAGATCGACGTACCGGTCTACCGTCCGACGCTCGAGAACCGCGAATCGCTCGACGTGAACGGACCTGGGAGCCAGTTCCACTTCCTCACCGGCACGGATGAGGGCATGTGCGCGCCGTCCGTCCACCTTGATGGCACTCACACTCGAGGGAACCTGCGAAATGTCGCCGGTCAACTGTCGTACTTCGGCCGTGATCTCGTCGTCGGTGATGTGCGAGGCGTCGGCGGTGTCGACCGCGTCGCCCTCGGCATCGTCCGTGGTGGTGGAAGCGCCCAACCGAATGGTGGCGGTATATGCCTTCGTGGTCAGCGCGAGCAGACCGAGCATCTTGGTGGCGCGTTCGACACCGAGTACCAGGACACCGGTCGCCATCGGATCCAGCGTGCCGGCGTGTCCCACCTTGCGGGTGCCCAGGAGCTTTCGACACCTGGCGACGACATCGTGGCTGGTGATCCCGGCATCTTTGTCCACTACCAGGAGACCGGCGCCGACCAGTCCGGACGAGGGCTTTTCACGAGCAGGCACATCTGCCGATTCTGCCAGGACCTTCTCACGCCACAGAAATCGCCGTGAGAATCAGACCGTCCGAGATCATCCACCGACCGTCGAACGACGCGAGCGGCGGGCCGTCGAGGGTCTCGCCGGAAATCAGCAGATCGGAATGGAAGGTGCCGTGTGTGCCCTCGTCCGCCTCTTCGAACGTGATGTGTGCGTCCTCGAACCCCAACCACCGGCCAGTGAGTGGAAACCACGCCTTGTAGGTGGCTTCTTTGGCGCAGAACAGCAACCTGTCCCGGTTCACGCCGTCGGCCGGGTCGACACTCGCCAACCAGGTGCGCTCCGGCTCGAGGCTGACCGCAGGCAGGACGCCGTCGGGCAGGGGCGCGTCGGGCTCGGCGTCGATGCCCAGGGACCGCATCTGCATCGCATACGCGAGCACTGCCCCGCGATACCCGTCGCAATGCGTGAGGCTTCCGACCACCCCACGGGGCCACAGCGGTACGCCGCGCTCCCCCCGCAGGATCGGACCCGGATCCACACCCAATTGCTGCATCGCCAGGCGACCGCAGTGACGCGCAGACGTGAATTCACGCCTGCGCTTTTCGACCGCGCGGCCGATCAGCGCCTCCTCTTGCGGATGCGGTCGAAGGCCGGGTGGGTCCTCGTACAGTTCTGCCGACGCCACACCGGCCGGAAGGATGTGCTCGATCACGGCCGACGCTCCACTCGCATCTTTTCCACTGCCGCTTCCTGTTCCGGTGTCACCTTGAAGTGACCACCCCATTTGTTGAGCGTTCCCGGCGGATACTCGGGCACCGGAAGGATCTGCCGCAACAGGTTGTCCGGCAGACCACGCTTGCGCCATTCACGCGGATAGCCCAGCGACACCTCCTCGAAGCGCACACCCTCGTAGTACGTGGTGCGGGGAATGTGGAGGTGTCCGTACACCGAGCACACAGCGTTGTATCGGATGTGCCAGTCCGCGGTGAGGTCGGTTCCGCACCACAACGCGAATTCCGGATACCAGAGGACGTGCGTGGGTTCGCGCACCAGCGGGAAGTGGTTGATCAGAACCGTGCGGGTGCCCGGTTCGAGAGCGTCCAGCCGCGCCTCGGTCGCCTCCACCCTGCTGCGGCACCACGCATCGCGCGTCGCGAACGGCTCACTCGACAGGAGAAACTCGTCGGTCGCCACGACATTTTTGTCGCGTGCGATCGCCAGACCTTGTGCCTTGGTGAGCGCGCCGTCGGGAAGGAACGAGTAGTCGTAGAGCAGGAACATCGGCGCCAGCGTGACCGGGCCGTCCTCGGCCTCGAAGACCGGGTACGGATCCTCCGGGGTGATCACATCGATTTCGCGACACATGTCGACCAGGTATTCGTACCGTGCGACTCCGTGAATCTGAACGGGGTCCTTCGCGGTCGTCCACAATTCGTGATTGCCCGGCACCCAGATCACCTTCGCGAATCGACTACGCAACGTCTGGAGCGCCCAACGGATGTCGTCAGTTTTCTCCGAGACGTCACCGGCGACGATCAGCCAATCCTCGGGACTGTCCGGATAGAGCTCTTCCGTGATCGGCTTGTTGCCCCGGTGCCCGACGTGAATGTCGCTCACCGCCATCAGTTTGGCTGCCACGTACCGCTTCCTTCCTGATCACCATTCGGCGCCCGGCCCCTTTGGAGGTCCGCACCCGGCACCACCCACCGTCCGGATCCGACACGCCAGAGAACCGCGAGCATTCGCAGAACTATGAACACCGTAAGGCCCGTCCAGATTCCCGCCAGACCACGGCCCTGGAGCAACGACAACCAGATGAGTGGCAGGAAGCCGACCAGCGCGCAGGTGAGGGTCGCATTGCGCAGGAAAGCGACGTCACCCGCGCCCAGCAGCACACCGTCGAGTGCGAACACCACTCCTGCCATCGGCATGATCGCCACGAAGAACCACCATGCCACCGCCATCTCGGCCAGCACGGCTTCATCGGTCGTGAACAGTCTCGGAATCATTTCGTGTCCAGCCGCGAACACGGCTGACAGTCCGAGCGCGAACACCGTCGACCACACGGCGATGCGCCGAGACAGACGTCTCGCCCCGCGTAATCGTCCGGCGCCGAGGGCCCCGCCGACGAGCGTCTGCGCGGCGATGGCCAGCGAATCGAGTGTGAGAGTCACCAGGTTCCACAACTGCAGCACCACCTGATGCGCCGCGACAGATGCCGCCCCGAATCGGGAAGCCACGGCGGCTGCGGAGAGAAAGCACGCTTGGAACGCAAGACTGCGCAGAATCAGATCTCGGCCGAGCACCATCTGAGCCCTCATCACCACCGCATCCGGTCGGATCGGAACCCGTTCCCGAATCAACGCACCGATGAACAACACGGCCGATACCGCTTGTCCCACAACATTCGCCACTGCCGAGCCTTCGAGTTCCAGCCGAGGCGCACCGACCAGACCATGCACGAGAACCGGACACAACACGGCGGAGACGACGAGGCCGGCTATCACGAACCGCAGTGGTCTCATCGTGTTCTGAACGCCGCGCATCCAGCCGTTGCCTGCCATCCCGGTGAGGATGAGCGGAGCCCCGAGCACCGCGATTCGCAGCCAACTCTCCGCGGCCGCCGCAATGTCCGAATCACCGGCGATCACCGATACGACCGGCCTCGCGCAGACCTGCACAGCAAGAATCACGGCCACGCCGACGATCCAGGCGAGCCACGTGGCTTGGACGCCCTCCCCCACCGCCGCACGGTCGTCGTCGGCGCCGTGCATACGCGCTGCGCGTGCAGTCGTGCCATAGGACAGGAAGGTCAGTTGGGTGCTCAGCTGCGCAAGAACGAGGCCACCGACCGCGAGTCCAGCGAGCGCCATGCCGCCGAGCCGGCCCACCACCGCAATGTCGAACAGGAGATACAGCGGTTCGGCCGCCAACACTCCGAGTGCCGGCAACGCCAGCCCGAAGATTCGCGACGACGGGACGACATCCGTGTCGACCTCGGAGCCCTCGTCCAGTTCGCGGTTACCGGAAGCGCCCGCCGCCAAGTCTCATCCGAGTGCTTCGACGAGGGCCGCGACGATGTCGTCGCTTCCGGTGTATGCCGTGTATCCGGCGGCGTACCGATGACCGCCACCGCCGAGACGTCGTGCAACGTCCGAGACGTCGACGTCGTTCTTCGATCGCAACGACACCGACCAGGTTCCGTCGGCCGCCTCCTTCAGGACCGCGGCCACCTCGGCTTCGACAGTGGTCCGAACGATGTCGATGACACTCTCGATCTCCTCCGAACGCAGATCCCCGATGTCATCGCGGCGCACGATGGCATACACGAGGCCACGTCCGCTCGCTGCCGCCGGCTCCAACGTCGCAGATCCCAGAACGGACGACAACATCGGCAGCCAGCCGAAGGGGTGTGTGTCCAACAATCGACGGGCGATGTGGGAACCGTCGATTCCCGTCGCCAACAACCGCTCGGCGAGCGCGTGTGTACCCGACCGCACCCAACGGAACGACCCAGTGTCGGTGACCAGCCCCGCGAACAGGCAGTACGCGAGTTCGTCGTCGATCTCCACGCTCCACAGATCGAAGAGAGTGGCCAGCACCGCCGTGGTCGACTCCGCGTTCTCGTCCACCACGTTCATCGTCCCGAACCGGGTGTTGGACCGATGATGATCGATCACCAGGACCTCACGGGCCGACCCCAGCCGGTCCTCCAGGCGGCCGAGCCGGCCCGCACTGCCGCAGTCGACCGTCACCAGCAGGTCCACGTCACGTCGAACCTGATCCGCCGAGACCAGCAGGTGCGTACCCGGCAACTCCCGCATCGAGATCGGCAGCTCGCCCGGAAACCCGAATGCGACCTGAACCGGAATACCCTTGCGCTCGAGGACCAGACCGAGGGCCAGACCGCTGCCGATCGTGTCCGCATCGGGCTGGACGTGACACAGCACCGTCACCGAGGTCGCGTTCTCGAGAATCGACACCGCCCGACCCTTGCACGCCTCGAGCGAGTCGAGTTCGGGTAGGTCCTCCTCCGAAGCTTTCGTCATCGCCGGACCGAATCAGGAATCGGACGAACCATCGGACGGCTCGTCCGATCGTAGCTCGCGCGGTTCCTTGTACGGGTCAGCATCACCAGCCGGTTTCGCTGTGGCGGCGGACCGTGCGACCTCGTCGTCGGCTGCACGCGCGCGGGCCAAGAGCTCCTCCATGTGCCGCGCGGTGTCCGGAACCGTATCCGCAACGAACGACAGCGTCGGGGTGAAGCGCACACCCGTGCCCGCGCCCACCTTCGATCGCAACACGCCTTTGGCCTTTTCCAAACCGGCAGCGGCCGACTCTGTGTCGGGCTCGGTATCGAGATCGGCACCCATGACGGTGTAGTACACCGTCGCGTCGTGCAGGTCCGCTGTCACCTTCGTGTCCGTGATCGTCACGAACGCGAGCCGCGGATCCTTGATCTCGTGATCGATCGCGGTGGCGACGATCGTTCCGATACGTTTTGCGAGCTTACGCGCCCGGGCGGGATCCACCATGACAATCCGTCTCCTCTACCTGGCCCGGTGTGCACCGGCCTCCGTTCAACATTGCAGTCCCCGCCCTCACAGCGCAAACCTCTCCGGTCAGTCCTCCGGACCGAAGATCCGCCGGCGCACAGCCAGCAGCTGAAGTTCCGGCAACTCGGCCACGTGCCGTTCACACGTGTCGAGTACTTCGTGAATGTGGTCGACGGCCGAACTTGCCATCGTCACACCGAGCATGGACCGCCGGTACCTGTCCAACTCGCCGGTTTCGGCGGCGGAGACGCCATACCGCCGCAGGGCCGCGAGAACCGGCTTCACCGATGCTCGCTTCTCCTTCAGCGATCGCACGTCACCGAGCAGGATGTCGAGCTCGAGCGCCCCGACGTACAACATTCCCTCCTTCGCGCGACGTCCGCTCTCCCGGTTCGACGTGAACCGGGAGAGCGGACGAGACGATGTTGCTGTGACCGGATCGGACCTAGTCGCGCGGCTTCTCGCGCAACTCGTAGGCCTCGATCACGTCACCGACCTTGATGTCGGAGTAGGTGAGGGTCAAACCGCACTCGTAACCCTCGCGCACCTCGACTGCGTCGTCCTTCTCCCGCTTGAGCGAGGAGATGGTGACCGTCTCGGCAACGACACGGTTGTCACGCAACAACCGGGCCTTTGCGTTGCGCCGCACGATACCCGAGGTGACCAGGCAACCTGCGATGTTGCCGACCTTGGACGAGCGGAACATCGCGCGGATCTCCGCCTTACCCAGCTCGACCTCTTCGTAGATCGGCTTGAGCATGCCCTTGAGAGCCTTCTCGACCTCGTCGATGGCCTGGTAGATCACCGAGTAGTACCGGATGTCGACACCCTCGCGGTTCGCCAGCTCCGTCGCCTTGCCCTCGGCACGAACGTTGAAGCCGATGATGATCGCGTTGGAGGCCGCGGCCAAGTTGACGTTGGTCTCGGTGACGCCACCGACACCACGGTCGATGACCCGTAGCTGCACCTCGTCGTCGATCTCGATTCCGTGAAGCGCCTCCTCGAGTGCCTCCACGGTTCCCGAGTTGTCTCCCTTGAGGATCAGGTTGAGCTGCGAGGTCTCCTTGAGCGCTGCATCGAGGTCGTCGAGGCTGATCCGCTTACGGCTCTTCGCTGCCAGAGCATTGCGCTTACGGGCATTACGCCGGTCGGCGATCTGGCGTGCGATGCGGTCCTCGTCGACCACGAGCAGGTTGTCGCCTGCGCCGGGGACCGACGTGAAGCCGATGACCTGAACCGGACGCGAGGGAAGTGCCTCGTGGACGTCCTCGCCGTGCTCGTCGACCATGCGACGAACACGCCCGTACGCATCTCCGGCGACGATGGAGTCACCGACCCGCAGCGTGCCGCGCTGGATCAGCACGGTGGCAACAGGACCTCGACCGCGGTCGAGGTGGGCCTCGATGGCGACACCCTGAGCATCCATGTCCGGGTTGGCGCGCAAATCGAGCGAGGCATCGGCTGTCAGCAACACTGCCTCGAGCAACGAATCGATGTTCGTGCCCTGCTTCGCGGAGATGTCCACGAACATGGTGTCGCCGCCGTACTCCTCGGCAACGAGCCCGTATTCGGTGAGCTGACCGCGAATCTTCGCCGGATCTGCGCCTTCCTTGTCGATCTTGTTGACGGCGACCACGACCGGCACCTCGGCCGCCTGCGCGTGGTTGACCGCCTCGACCGTCTGCGGCATGACGCCGTCGTCGGCTGCGACGACCAGGATCGCGAGGTCGGTGGCCTTGGCACCACGAGCACGCATGGCCGTGAATGCCTCGTGACCTGGAGTATCGATGAAGGTCACCAGACGCTCGGCGCCTTCGAGCTCGGTGAGCACCTGGTAGGCACCGATGTGCTGGGTGATGCCTCCGGCCTCGGCCTCACGGACGTTCGCCTTGCGGATCGAGTCGAGCAGTCGGGTCTTACCGTGGTCGACGTGACCCATGACGGTCACCACCGGCGGACGGGATTCGAGGTCTTCTTCGCCACCCTCGTCCTCGCCGTAGGTGAGGTCGAAGCTGTCGAGCAGCTCGCGGTCCTCGTCTTCCGGGCTGACGACCTGAACGACGTAGTTCATCTCGCCACCGAGCAACTCCAGCGTCTCGTCGTTGACCGACTGAGTTGCCGTCACCATCTCGCCCAGGTTGAACAGCGCCTGCACGAGCGCTGCCGGGTTCGCGTCGATCTTGTCCGCGAAGTCCGACAACGAGGCGCCGCGGGCCAGACGAATGGTCTCGCCGTTGCCACGGGGCAACCGCACGCCGCCGACGGCGGGCGCCTGCATCGAATCGTATTCCTGACGCTTCTGACGCTTCGACTTGCGACCACGCCGGGGAGCACCACCGGGACGGCCGAAGGCGCCGGCTGCCGCACCACGCTGACCGGGACGACCACCACCGGGACGACCGCGGAAACCACCTGCAGGCGGCCCACCCGGACCGCCACCACGGTATCCGCCGCCACCGCCACCCGGGCGACCACCGGGGCCGCCGGGACGACCCGGGCGACCGCCCGGTGCGGGACGTGCGGAGCGCGGTGGCATCGCACCCGGGCTCGGGCGCGAGGGCATCGAGCCGGGGCTGGGGCGGGGACCACCCTGACCCGGCCCCGGACGGGGACCACCCTGACCAGGCGACGGACGCGGGCCACCCTGGCCCGGCCCCGGACGGGGGCCACCCTGACCAGGCGACGGACGCGGGCCACCCTGACCGGGACCCGGACGAGGAGCGCCGGGACGCGGTCCGCCGGGAGCGGGACGCGGCGCGGGGCGCTCAGCCGGCGCCGAGGAGAACGGGTTGTTACCGACACGCGGGGGCTTCGGGCCC
Organism: Rhodococcus quanlei; assembly: GCF_055231015.1. Taxonomy (NCBI): domain Bacteria; kingdom Bacillati; phylum Actinomycetota; class Actinomycetes; order Mycobacteriales; family Nocardiaceae; genus Rhodococcus; species Rhodococcus quanlei. Next base: position 155,626 of record NZ_JBUYWD010000010.1, read on the forward strand.
GGACGCGGCCCGCCGGGCTTCGCGCCTGTAGACGGTGCGGGCTTGGCTGCGGGAGCAGCCGGGGTCGCCTTCGCCGCGGGAGCAGCCGGGGTCGGCTGACCGGGCTTGGGCGCCTCGGCCGCGGGAGCAGCCGGGGTCGGCTGACCGGGCTTGGGCGCCTCGGCGGCAGGAGCCACCGGGGCCGGGCCGGGCCGGGGTGCGCCAGGCTTCGGCGCAGACTTGGCCGCACCACCGGGCTTGGGCGTCTCGCCTGGCTTCGGCGCGGGCTTGGCTGCGCCCGGCTTGGGTGCACTGCCGGGCTTGGGTGCACTGCCGGGCTTCGCGGCCGTGGGCTTGGCATCGCCCTCTGCCTTCGGCTGCGCCGACGGGAAGGACTCCCTCAGACGTCGGGCAACGGGCGCCTCCACTGTGGATGACGCCGATTTCACGAACTCGCCCTGCTCCTTGAGCGTTGCGAGTAGTTCTTTACTTGTGACACCGAGTTCTTTTGCCAACTCGTGCACGCGGGCCTTGCCTGCCACTGCTCTCCTCACTGGTGAGGCCGAGCAGGAGGCTTCCCTTCGCAGGGGATCCCGCACGACCTCGGGTTATCTCCGATGGACGTTCATCGCTGGTGCTTCACGGTGTGCTCATGATTGCTTGTGCCTGTTCTTCTCGAGAGGTACTGCTCTATGAGGTACTGCTCTACGTCTGATGTGTCCGATTTCCCGGACACTCGCAGTGCTCTGCCGAATGCTCGGCGTCGCTCTGCAAGGCCCAGACATTCTCGATCGAGATGCAACCAAGCACCTCGCCCGGGAAGTCTGCGCCGTGGATCGGGGACGAGAATCACGCCGCTGGGCGTGAGCTCGCCGACCACGATCCTCAACAGATCGACAGTCTGCGCTCGCTGCCTGCATCCGACGCAGGTACGTACCGGATAATCGGTGCCGACACGCGCGGAAACGGGTAGCTCATGCTGAACCATTGACCACTCTACCGTCGACTGCCCCTGTTCTCCGCATTCCCCGTTTATGCATTGTTCACGTCGGGGTGACCGGACGCCTCGGTGACGCCGGTGGCATCGCTTCGGATATCGATCCGCCAACCGGTCAACCGTGCAGCAAGGCGCGCATTTTGTCCTTCTTTTCCGATGGCCAACGACAGTTGGAAGTCGGGTACCACGACGCGCACGGCCCGCATCTCGGGGTCCACGACAGTGACGGACACCACTTTCGACGGCGAGAGCGCGTTGCCGACGAACTTTGCGGGATCTTCGTCGTAATCGATGATGTCGATCTTCTCGCCGGCGAGTTCGCTCATGACGTTCCGGACACGCTGCCCCATCGGACCGATGCAGGCACCTTTGGCATTGAGTCCCTGCACTTGCGACTGCACGGCGATCTTCGAGCGATGGCCGGCCTCGCGGGCGACGGCGAGAATCTCGACCGACCCGTCCGCGATCTCCGGTACCTCCAGCGCGAACAGCTTGCGCACCAGATTGGGGTGCGTACGCGAGAGCGTGATCTGTGGTCCGCGCGCCCCCCGCGAGACGCCTACGACATAGCACTTGAGACGCTCGCCGTGTTCGTAGGTTTCCCCCGGCACCTGCTCGGCGGGCGGGATCAACCCTTCCGCTCCGTTGGCGTCGCTACCGATCTGGACGACGACCGTGCCACGCGCGTTGGCACGGGTGTCACGCTGAATGACTCCGCCGACGATCTCGCCTTCGTGAGTCACGAATTCCCCGAAACTCCGTTCGTGCTCTGCATCTCGCAGACGCTGCAGGATGACCTGCCGCGCAGTTGTTGCCGCGATACGCCCGAAACCTTCCGGTGTGTCGTCCCATTCGGCGCCGACCATATTGCCTTCGGCATCCGTCTCGTGGGCCATGACCCGTACGACGCCGCTCTTGGTGTCGACGTCGATTCGGGCGTGGGGCTGGTGGCCCTCGGTGTGCCGGTAGGCCGTCAGCAACGCGCTTTGAATTGTGGTGATGACGGTCTCGATCGAGATGCCCTTGTCGGCCTCGATGGCACGCAATGCCGCAATGTCGATATTCACTTGTCCAGCCCTTCCACTTCTTCTTCCACTCCCACTTCTGTCCCGCGCACGGAATCTGTGCTTTCGGCGGGTGCCACTCGCCCCTCTGCGACGCCTCCCGCGAGGTTCATCTCACGCGCGTTCGGCTTCGAGAACTCGACCTGCACGACCGCGTGCCGGATGTCGCTCAAGGCGACCTTCCGTACGGACGGCCCCGATTTCGCTCCGATGACCACGTCGAGGGTGCGCTCGTCCAAGCGCCCGATCCTGCCGTCGAACGTTTCGTGCTCGAGTTCGAACCGAGCCCGGCGTCCGCGTGAACGGCGCCAGTGCCTCTCGAGCGTGAGCGGCCGGTCGATTCCAGGCGAGGTGACCTCGAGTGTGTACGGCGATTCTCCGAAGTCGGACACGTCGTCGAACACTGCCGAGATCTCACGGCTCAGATCGGCCACGGCATCGAGTTCGAGTCCTGCGTCACTGTCGACGATCACCCGAACCGCACTGTGTTTGCCGGCCAGCGTCACGACGACGTCTTCGAGGTCGTATCCGTGCCTCTGCACCAGGCCGGAAACGAGTTCGGTCACTCTTTCCTTGGACGGAACCGGCATCTGAAGGACGCTCCTCTTTTCGGTTGTCGTCGGGCGGCAGCAAACTGTCGACACCGGGAGGCGACGACAGACGTTCGATTGTTTCGAACACCTAAGCCTAACGCCCGTTTCGGGTGCCCGTGACCACCACCGGTGTTCGATTCTGTCGATCGCCTCCGAACCTGGCACCATGGACCGGTGCTCACCCCTGCCCGCCCGCCTGTTCTGACGCGACGATCCGTCATGCGGTTCGCTGCTGCGTCGACCGTCGGGGTCTTCGCGGTCTCCTCTCTCGCCGCCTGCTCCGACGATTCGGACGACACGATGGAGGTCGACCATCTCACCTCGGCGGCGACACTCGCGCGGCGCGACGCCGAGAATGCCAAAGCGGCGATCGCGCTGCTGCCCGACCGTAACGGCGCCTTGACCACGATCAGCACCCAACGCCGACTGCACGCCGAAGCACTCGAGTCGGAGATCGCCAGAGCCACAGGCACTTACGCCGACGGGTCCACACCCACCGGCGCTGCTGCGCCGACGACGGTAGCCCCGCAGCCTGCCCCACCCCCGGATCTACAGACTCTGCGCGACCGCCTGGCCGAATCCCAGCGCAACGCGACGGAGTTGGCTCGTTCACTCAGTGGGTACCGCGCTGGTTTGTGTGCCTCGATCGGTGCCGCGTGCGGCACACATCAGGTGGTGCTGCTGCCGTGATCACACCGACGATGTCCGAACAGCCCAGCGTCACCGCGGCACTCGAAACCGAGCATGCCGCGATCTACGCCTACGGTGTCATCTCCGCGTTCGCCAGTTCTGCACGGTCAGGTCAAGTGCGCGCCGACGTCGCTGCGCATCGTGCGATGCGCGACGCTCTCGCCGATTCACTGAAAGCAGCGGGGGCCACGCCGCCGCGAGCCGCAGCCGGATACACCACGCCGTTTCCCGTGGTCGATCCGGTCTCGGCCGCGCAGCTCGCCGCGCAGACCGAGTTCGATGTCTCGGTTGCATGGCGTGGCGTGGTGGAGAACGGCACCACCGCAGAGACACGCGCGTTTGCAACGGAGGCACTCGCCGCGGCGGCGGTCCGCGGCGGACTCTGGCGGTCCGCGCTGGGTATGAACCCGTGGACACTCGCCTTCCCCGGCCAACCGTGAGATTGCAACACGTTCTAGTGTCGTAGGGGTCACACCACCACGACACGACAGAGCGAGGCCGCATGTCCACATACGAAGCTTCCGATACGAATGTCGCACTGGTCACAGGCGCGAGCCGAGGCGTCGGCAAGGGCGTTGCTCTGGCGCTGGGAAGTGCCGGATGGACGGTGTACATCACCGGGCGTGGTCCGGCCGAGGACGGCTCACCGCTGAGTCGATGCGCGGACGAGATCACCGAGCGAGGCGGCAGGGCGGTCCCGGTCGCCTGCGACCACCGCGACGATGCGGCCGTTGCTGCCCTCTTCCGTCGAATCGACGACGAACAGCGCGGGCGCCTGAATCTGCTCGTCAACAACGTGTGGGCGAGCCCGCGCGGATTCGGCGGCTTCGACACTCCCTTCTGGGAGCGGCCGCTGACCGATTGGGACACACTCATCGACGTGGGGCTGCGCGCCCACTACGTGGCGTCGGTCGAAGCAGCCCGCTTGATGGTTGCCCGGAAATCCGGCCTGATTGCACACATTTCGTCGTTCGGTACCCGCGGACACCTCCATTCGGTGCTGTACGGGATGTCGAAAGCAGGTCTGGACAAGATGGCCAGCGACATGGGGGCCGAGTTGGCACCTCATGGGGTCCGCGCCGTCTCGCTGTGGCCCGGGATCGTGCGCACCGAGAAACTGGCGGCAAGCGGCCTCGACACTATCGCCGGGTTTCCCGTGGCGGACGCGGAGAGTCCGGAGTTCGTCGGAAAGGTCATTGCAGCACTGTCCGCCGACCCTGCCCTGCCCGAACGCAGCGGCCATACCTTCGTCACAGCCGAACTTGCCGTCGAGTACGGAATCACCGATCGGGCCGGCAATCAGCCACCGTCGCACCGTGAACCTTTCGGTGGCGGCCCCCTGTTCTGAAACCGCTGGTCATGGCACGATTGAAACGTGACCACCGAGTCGTGTCTGAGCTACTTCGACGGGGAAGGCCGAACGCACAGAGTCGACCTGTCCCCCGAATGCCCACGGCTCACGGTCGGTCGATCGCCACAGAGTGGGCTCCCACTTGCCGCCGATGACGAGGTATCGCGGCTGCACGCTGTCCTCGAGTGTGTGGACACCCACTGGACGATCGTGGATGACGGCCTGTCACGGAACGGCACATTCGTCAATGGTGACCGAATCTCCGGCCGTTACCGCCTGCGCAACGGTGACAGCGTCAGGATCGGTCGAACGGCACTGACGTACCAGGAATTCGGCGGGGCCCTGGACGAGGCCACGCACATAGCGGAGGGGCTGCCCTCGGTCCGTTCACTGACGGAGACACAGCGTGCCCTGCTCACTGCGCTGTGTCGCCCGTACAAGGAGAGTTCGGCGTTCATCCAACCTGCGTCCAACCAGGAGATCGCCGGGGAGCTGTATCTGAGTGTCGACGCGGTCAAGACTCACCTTCGGACATTGTTCGCGAAGTTCGCGGTCGAGGAACTCCCCCAGAATCAGAAGCGGGTCCGATTGGCGGAGTTGGCTCTGCACAGCGGCATCATCAATCGACGGGACTTGTGACTGCTCCTTCGGCCAGGGAGGCCCCTTCGACCACCCGGGACAGCAGGGCACTCACTGCGCTCGCCACTTCCGCGGCGCGTTCGAGAATCACCGAATGGCCGGCACCGTTCACACTCACCAACTCCGAAGACGGCAACCGTGCCGCGATGGCCAGGGAATGCTCGAACGGCGTCATGACGTCGTCGGTTCCGCAGAGGACGAGCGATGGAATATGCATCAATCCGGTCAGCGACTCACGTTCGTCGAACTCCATCAGCGATTGCAGAAAGCCGACCATCGTCTGGGCGGATGTGCTTCCCGCCAGCGCCCCCGCGACCGCGGACAGCCGCGACTGCGCTCCGCCTCGTGACCAACGTGCGGCTGCTCGGCTCGCCACTTCACCGAACCTTCTCGCCTTCTGAACGACGGCAGGCGCGTGACACACGGCAGCCCGCAGCCAGGGAACGGCCCTGGACCGCAGCAAACGCCCGAGCCCCAACCCCGTGATTCCGCCGGCGGCGGTGGCTATCAGCGCAATGCCCACGACCCGGGATCCGATCGAATGCGGATGCGCCCGTGCGTACGCCAGCGCCGCCATTCCGCCCATCGAATGCCCGACCAGGACAACCGGTCCCGTGGGGACGACGGCTTCGATGACCGCGTTCAGGTCACGTCCGAGCTGGTCGATGGTGTCGGCCTCTGCGGACCCGTGCGCCGAGCGCCCGTGTCCTCGATGGTCGTAGAACACCATGCGCACGTCGTCGCCCCATATGTCCCGGAGATGACGGCGCATCGACGACCACGATCCACCGTGCAGGCAGTGCCCGTGCACGAACACGATGGTCATCGGTGCGTCCGCGGGGCCGGACGATCTCACCGCGAGCTGCACTCCGTCGTGAGTCGACACCGACATCCGGCCACCGCGGTCTGCACTGCTGGTCATGATGACTCCTCCTGAGCAGATCTACGGGGCCGGATCCCGGCGCTACGACTGGGCTGGTTCTACTGGGTCGGCTCGGCGCGTCGACCGAATCCGGGAAGCGATCCCGACATTCCGAATTCGTACCCACCGACCGACGCTCCGGTGGGCCCCGCCATGATTCCCTCCACTCCGATCGGGCCCACGTCGGCACCGCCGATCCCGACGTTGCCACTGTTCCCGTTATCTCCTGGGACTCCCATAGTGGCGTCCGGCGGGGTCTCCGCCGTGGCGACACCAGCGACGATGGCGAGCGCGAATGCTGCCGCGAGGATCGCTCCGCCGCAGCGATGGATGTGTGACATCGTTCTTGCCTTCCGAGTGAACGTGCTGCCGGGCCTGTGGATCAACAGAACGGCCATACCACCGCGCAACCGTCCTCGGTGGTGGTGTCACCACCGTTACCGCCGTTGGCGGGGCCACCGTTTGCAGGGCCACCGTTACCGCCGTTTCCGGTGCCGCCGTTCGCATCGCCGGATTGCGCGTCGCCGCTGTTGCCACCCTGCCCGCCGTTGCCTACGTTGATCGGCCCCTGGTTGTTGCCTTCACCGATGGCAACGCCGCCGATGCCGACGTTGCCGCTTCCGCCGGCGCCGCCATTGCCGCCGTTACCCGAATTCGCGTCGCCGGTCTGACCGCCGTTGCCGCCCCCGTTGCCGCCCTGCGACGTGCCACCCTGCGACGTGCCGCCGTTGCCTCCGGGGTCCGCCGTGGCGATTCCCGCTCCCGCGGTCAGCGCGAACGCTGCGATGGCAAAGGCTGCGAAGGAGGACCTGATGGTGTTCGACATTTGCTTGGCTCCCTGTGTGGGTGGTTTTGCTTGCCACACAAGATTCCGCCGAAACCGGCGCCGAAAATAGACACCCAAGGGTGAGTATCCGTCCACCCCTGGATCACCGCCCCGCGACGCCTACGCGTTCCCCCCGAAACCGAACTTTGCCTTGGCTTCTGCGGTCACCGGAGTGAAGTAGTTGATGAGGTTTCCGTCCGGGTCACGAAACAACAGCGAGCGGTTACCCCAGGGCATCGTGGTGGGCGCGTTGACGAAATCCGTGGTGATCTCCTTTATCCGCTCGTATTCGGAATCGACATCGTCGACGAGGAACTCGATGATTGCGGTGTGGTTGTCAGCGGGACGCGCGGAATCAGCTCCGAACAACGCCACCGTTCGCGTGCTGCCGATAGCCAACGCGCCTGCAGCCGTGTGTAGTTCGGCGAAATCAGGCGTCGACCAGCGCGCGGAGATTCCGGTGACGGCCTCGTAGAAGTGCACCAGACGTGCGATGTCGTCCGTGATGACGCGAATCGACACCAGGCCGATAGATGTTCTTGGCGCGGTTTCATTGCTCATGTTCAGCACGCTACGACCAATAGCGGACACCGCACGTCCGGTATTGCGGTACTCCTGCGGTGACCTGTCCCACTATCGGGATCCTCGCACTCTTCGAACCTCAGCAGTCCGGTGGTACCCGAAGAGTCGACGACTCGGCGGACACGCTCGGCGGACGAAGAGGCTCTCGCCGTGCCGATAAGCCTGGTAACCAGTCACCGGGCCGGCTTGCTGACCACGTCTGCGGCTGCAGCCGAGACCCCAGCTAACAACGGCTTCGATTCCACCGAGCGTGCACTGTCCAACCCCGCCGCACCTGTCCGCATAGCCGCCCGCCGCAGCCGACGACGCCCCCCTGTATGCCCGTATCAGGGACGCATCTCGTATGCGCCGTTGTACGCCTTGACCTGCTGCCAGACTCGGTCGAACCGATCGGCGTCGACGACCGGCTTGCGAACCGCTCCGAGGGCCCACTGCTGCTGGGCGTCGGTGGACGACTTCTTGCCGTGCAACGACACCGCGTACGCCGAGAAGTCGCGCACCTGGAAGTCGAAGATCTGGTCCACGAGTTCACGGTCGAGGCCCGTCAGCTCCGCCTGCTCGAGAATGAGCTGTCCGTAGACGATCAGTGAGAACAGGTGCCCGATGTCCAGCATGAAGTCGAGATCCTTCTGCTGAGACTCGTCCGGTGCGGCCGTCGACAGCAGTTCTTTCAGCGCACGCGCCTGCTCATAGAAGACGGCGACGTTCGGAACGTCGGAATTCTTCTCGTACACCGTCGTCCAGTCCGCGAACTGCACCTTCGCGGCGCCGCGGGCCGGTCCCTGGTTCCAGAAGAACTCATCGTTCGTCGCGTCGTTGCGAGTGCCGATCTCGGGGTACTGCGCCGGGTTGAACAGGTAGTTCGGCATGAACTTGATGATCTGTGCGACATTGACGTGCACGGTGCCCTCGAGCCGGGGCAGGGTGCCGATCATGCGGGTAACCTGACTGAAGTAGTTGTCCTTCTCGAAGCTCTTGGCGGCCAGCACATCCTGCAGCGCCGTGATGAGCTTCTCACCCTCGGAGGTCACCTTGGACTTGGTGACCGGGTTGAAAAGCAGGTAGCGACGGTCGTCGAGACTTGCACTGCGGAAGTAGTCGATCGCACGGGTACTGAACAGCTTCATCGCGATCAGCCGTGAGTACGCGTCCACGAAGCTCGTGCGAACGTGGGGAAAGTCGGTGACCGGGTTTCCGTAGAGAATCCGGTTGTCGGCGTGCGTGATCGCCTCGTAGAAGGCGTGCTCACACATGCCGACCGCACCGCTGCACAGGTTGAACTTGCCGACGTTGACGGTGTTCAGCGCCGAGGAGAACGCATCGGGACCGGTGTGGAGGATGTCCTCTTCGCGAACCGGGTAGTTGTCCAGACGGAACGTGCTGACGTACATCTGCCCGTCCACGACGTTGCCGATCAGCTCGTAGTTCTCGTGCGCACTGTCCGCGGCGAACCAGACGTATCCCTCCGCTCCGTCCACGTCCGCGCGCCGACCGAACACCGACACCGTGCTCGCGACGTTGCCGTTGCCGATGTAGTACTTGGTGCCAGACGCGCGGAAAGCCACGCCGTCATCTCCGGGCTGCGCCGGCGTCAGCACCATGTCGGTCGAGTACACGTCGGCGCCGTGGGCACGCTCGGACAACCCGAACGCCATCACCCCACCCTCGTCGAGTTGCTGGGCCGCACGCTTCTTCGCCGTCTGGTTGTCGCTCATCCACACGGGACCGAGGCCCAGGATGGTGACCTGCTCGGCATACCAGTAGCCGAGACCGTAGAAGCCGAGAATCTCCGAGAGGGCCGCGTTGCGGGCGGCGTCCCAACGCTTGTTCGGATCGCCGTCGGCGTATGCGGACGGGGTCAGGAAGGTGGCGAACACCTTCTCCCTCGCCACGAACTCGAGGAATTCGGAGACCCAGACACTGTCGAGATCGTCCTGCAGAAGCTGCTTCTTGCCGCGGCTTTCGAACCAGTCGATCACCGCACGCAACTGTCGGCGAGTCTCCTCGTCGAATTGCTGCGGATCATAGGTGTTGGGGTCGAGGAGCAGCCCACCGGTGTTCGTCACAGTCGTACCTTTCGTCGTATCCCTTGAAACTACCAGTCAGTAACTTAGGAAGGGACGGTTCCGCCACGGACCGCGGCGACGATGGTGACCACCGCGTCATCCGCAGCAATTTCACGTGCCTCACCACCGAAGCGGTCCCGAAGCTCCAGCTTGCCGTCGGCCCAGCCGCGCCCGACGACCACCACCAACGGAACACCGATCAGCTCCGAGTCCTTGAACTTGACACCGGGCGACGCCTTCCGGTCGTCCAGGATGACGTCGAGGCCGGCGCGGTCCAACTCGGCAGCCAGCCCTTCTGCGCCCTCGCGCGCCGTCTCGTCCTTGTTCGCGATGACGAGGTGCGCGTCCGCGGGAGACACCTCGGCGGGCCACCGCAGCCCCTTGTCGTCGTGGTGCTGCTCGGCGATGACCGCCACCAGACGCGAGACACCGACGCCGTACGAGCCCATGGTGGGACGAACCGGCTTGCCGTTCTCGGCGAGGACGTCCACCTCGAACACGTCCGTATATTTGCGGCCGAGTTGAAAGACATGCGCGATTTCGATGCCGCGTGCCGATACGAGCGGTCCGGCGCCATCCGGGGACGGATCCCCGTCCCGCACATCTGCGGCTTCGATGATGCCGTCCGGGGTGAAGTCTCGACCGGCGACCAGACCCACGATGTGCTGCCCGCCGCGATCGGCGCCGGTGATCCAACTCGTGCCCTCCGCGACGCGAGGATCGACGAGATAGCGCACGCCGTTGTCCTGCAGCGCCTTCGGTCCGATATACCCCTTGACGAGGAACGGGTTGGCTTCGAAATCCGCATCGGTGAGCAGTTCGTATTCGCCCGGTTCGAGTGCGGCTTCGAGACGCTTGTCGTCCACCTCCCGGTCGCCGGGGACACCGATTCCCAGCAGCGTCCACTCGCCGCCCGGCGTCCTGGTCTTGACCAGGACGTTCTTGAGGGTGTCGGCGGCAGTGACGGTGCGACCCAGGTCTGCACCGTTCGCCCAGTCGACGAGCGCGCCGATCGTGGGGGTGTCCGGCGTGTCGTACACCTTCGCCTCGGGCAACCCGTCGAACGGGACTGCCTCAGGTGCCAGCGTCTCGACCGCTTCGACGTTCGCGGCATAGCCCGACTCGACGCACCGCACGTAGGTGTCCTCACCGATCTCACTCTCGGCGAGGAACTCCTCCGACGCGCTACCACCCATCGCACCCGACGTCGCCGACACGATGACGTACTTGACGCCCAGACGCGTGAAGATCTTCTCGTATGCAGCGCGATGCGCCTGGTAGCTGGCCGACAAGCCTTCGTCCGTGAGATCGAAGGAGTACGAGTCCTTCATGACGAACTCGCGCCCACGGAGGATGCCGGCACGCGGACGCGCCTCGTCGCGGTACTTGGTCTGCACCTGATAGAGCGTGACCGGGAAATCTTTGTAGGAGTTGTACTCGCCCTTCACCGTCAGCGCGAACATTTCCTCGTGGGTGGGCCCGAGGAGATAATCGTTGCGCCTGCGGTCCTGCAGACGGAACAACTCCTCGCCGTACTCGTTCCATCGGTTCGATGTCTCGTACGGTTCTCGCGGCAGCAGCGCAGGCAACGAGATCTCCTGCGCACCCATCGCGTCCATTTCCTCCCGCACCACCCGCTCCACCTGGCGCAGCACCCGCAAACCGAGCGGCAACCACGAGTAGACGCCGGGAGCGATACGCCGCACGTAACCGGCGCGAACCAACAGCTTGTGGCTGGGCACCTCGGCGTCGGCAGGGTCGTCGCGCAGGGTGCGAAGGAACAGGTGCGAAAGGCGGGTAATCACGGAAACGAGGATAGTCGGCGCGGCGGCCTGCGCGTTCCTCGGTACGGTATCGAGCGTGCTCGTCCTACTTCCCCCTTCCGAGACCAAGTCCGACGGTGGCGCCGACGCCCCACTGGATCTGGCAGATCTGTCGATGCCACAGCTGACCGAGACGCGGGAACTGCTGGTCTCGACGCTCGTCGACCTGGCCGCGGACGTCGATGCCTCGTGCGCCGCTCTCGGGCTCGGGCCCACGCAGACCGACGAAGTCGAACGCAACGCGAAGCTGCGGGTCTCCCCCACACGTCCTGCCCTCGAGCGCTACACCGGGGTGCTGTACGACGCCCTCGATGCCAAGTCGTTCACCCGGGTCCAGCGGGCGAAGGCGCACGCGCGTCTGGGGATGGGTTCCGCATTGTTCGGGGCCGTTCGGGCCGGAGATCTCATCCCCGCCTACCGCCTCAGCGGTGGCTCCAAGCTCCCCCGCCTCGGCACGCTTCGTTCCTTGTGGAAGCCGGAGTTGACCACAGCAATTCAGGAGGAAGCGGACGGGCTGGTGGTCGACCTCCGTTCGGGCTCGTACCAACAACTGGGCCCGATTCCGAACGCGGTGATCGCCACCGTTCTGACCGAAAAGCCCGACGGCAGCCGGACTGTGGTCAGCCATTTCAACAAGCACCACAAGGGTCTGCTTGCGCGCGCTCTCACAGTTACCCGCGCCGAACCGCAGGACGTTCGCGGTGTCGCCCGCGTCGCATCGAAGGCCGGCCTGTGCGTCGAGGTGGCGTCCCCCAACGAACTGATCATCCTCACGGATTGACCGTCAGCCCTGCTGGGCTGCTTTCTCCGCTGCCTGTGCCTGGGCGACCTGTTGCGGCGTGAAACGGATGAACGCTGCGGCGATGCCGGCGATGGCTGCACAAGCAGCGCTACCGACGAGGGCGAAGGTGTATCCCTCGCCGAGCGCCTCGAGTTGCAGCGGTGTCATATCGGCCACCTTCGCCGACACACCGCCGAGCGACAACGTCCGCGACGTCGCCATCGCACCGATCACGGCAAGCGCGAGCGGACCACCGAGCGTCTGAGCCACCTGAGCGATGGCCGCCAACGGACCGATTTCCGTCTCGCCCACACCGGCAATGGCGCAGAGCGGAAGCGGTACCACGGCGAGGCCGACGCCGAATCCGATGCCGATGACAGGAACGAAAAGGTTGGCCAGATACGTCGCCGAGCTGTCGAGGGTCGAACCGTAAAGCAGGCCCACCACCATGATCGTGGCACCCGCTATCACCAGGAATCGCGGCTGGATGCGGATCGCAAGTTTCGACGCGATGGCGGCGGCCGCGCCCAGGCCGAAGGCGAACGGGATGAAGGCGAGGCCGGCTTCGAGAGGGCTGTATCCGAGGATGTCCTGCACGAACAGCGCCACGAAGGCCGCGACCGTGAACATCACCGCGCCGGCGAAGAAGATCGCCACCAGCGTCGCCACCCGGTTCTTGTTCGTGAACAACGAGAACGGCAGCAACGGGTTGTCAGCGGTGCGTTCCACATACAGGAACACCGTGAGCAACAGCAGACCGAACACGAGCGACCCGATCACGAACGGACTCGTCCACCCCAGCTCCGGCCCCTCGGTCAGGGCGAACACGACTCCCGTTGCACCGGCCGTCGCCAGAACCGCACCGGGCACGTCGAGCGGCAACCGCTCCCCTGCCGCCTCCTTCAGCGCCTTCATCGCGCACAGCACGATGAAGATGCCGATCGGGACGTTGATCAGGAAGATCAGGCGCCACGACACCTCCGTCAGGGCGCCGCCGATGATGAGACCGGCAATCGAACCGATGCCCGTCATGGCCGCGAAGACGGCGATCGCCTGATTGCGAGCCGGACCGGCAGCGAAGGTGGTCGCCACCAGTGCCAGGGCAGTCGGCGAGGCGATTGCCGCGCCCACCCCTTGCAGGAAGCGAGCACCGATCAGCATGAACTCTCCGATCGCGAGACCACAGAGCAGCGATGCCAGCGTGAACAGCCCGACACCGAAGATGAACATCTTCTTCCGGCCGAACGCATCGCCGAGTCTGCCACCGAGCAACATGAGCCCGCCGAACGCCAGCGCGTACGACGTGAGCACCCAGTTGCGTCCGCTGTCGCTGAGCCCGAGATCGGACTGCAACGGAGCAAGAGCCAGATTCGCGACGGTGCCGTCGAGCACCACCATCATCTGGAGTCCGCTGAGGACGATAATGGCGAGACCCATGACGCGGGTCGCGCCGGGAGATGCCACAGCGGTTTCGGTTACTCGGGAGTCAGACACAAGAGTTCACGTTACCCAGCGTCTACAGAAAACCCGGCCACCGGCCCGATCACGATGATCGCCGGAGGTCGAATGCCCTCCTCCTGGACCCGAGCCGCCACCGTGGACAGATCGGCTCGCAGCACTCGTTGGGTGCGCAGGGTCCCCTCCTGGATCACGGTGACCGGCGTTCCGGCGGGACGACCGCCCTCGACGAGAACGTCCGCGAACGCCGAGATACGTTCCACCGCCATCAGCAGAACGATGGTGCCCTTCAGCTTGGCCAGAGCAGACCAGTCGACGAGTGAAGCCGGGTGATCCGGCGCGACGTGGCCGCTGACCACGACGAACTCGTGGGTGACTCCGCGATGCGTCACCGGAACACCGGCCGCGGACGGAACCGAGATGGCACTCGTGATGCCGGGTACGACTGTGACGGGAACCCCCGCTGCCGCGCACGCTTCCAGCTCCTCGTACCCCCGCCCGAACACGAACGGATCGCCGCCCTTGAGCCGCACCACGAACTTGCCGGCTTTGGCCCGCTCGATCAACACCGTGTTGATCGCCTCCTGTGCCATGGCCCGGCCGTACGGAATCTTGGCGGCGTCCACGACCTCGACGTGCGGTGCCAGTTCGGCCAACAGTTCGGGCGGCGCCAAGCGGTCCGCCACCACGACATCGGCGTGCGCCAGCAAACGTCGCCCACGCACACTGATGAGGTCCGGGTCACCGGGACCTCCGCCGACGAGGGCGACACCGGCTGCCGGTCGTTCGGCGGAGTCGGTGACCGTGCCGGATTGCAGGGCTTCGACGAGAGCCGTGCGCACTGCCGCGGACCGACGGTGATCGCCGCCCGCGAGAATGCCCAGGCGCATGCCGTCGTACGTGGCCGAGGCAGGAGTGACCGCAGTTCCCTCGCGGGCGCTGTCGGCTCGGACGCAGAAGATGCGACGCCGTTCCGCCTCCGCGACCACAGCGGCGTTGGTTTCGGGTTCGTCGGTGCAGGCGATCGCATACCAGGCGCCGTCGAGGTCACCGTCCGCGTAATCACGCAGTTCGAGGGTGAGTTGCCCGCCAGTTGCCATACCCTCGACGGCAGGGGTCGCCTCCCGGCTGACGACATGAACATCGGCGCCCGATGCGACGAGCAACCCCAGCCGCCGTTGGGCGACCGTGCCACCTCCGACGACCACCACGCGGCGGTCGGTCAAGTTCAGTCCGACGAGATAGTTGCTGTCGTCTCCGGCGGCATTGCTCACGCGCGCTCCCCGTGTGTTGAAGGTGGCTGTCGATACGAGGAAATATTACGGGCAGCCGCCACGACGACACCATTGCACTGCATCTTGGGTGCGACGAGTGGTCCGTACGAGGTCGCGACGATCGCCGACGCTTCCGCGATCCCTCGTAGTCCGGTCGCAACACGAACACGATCCGAGGGATTGGGGATGTCCACGTGTGCGAGCTGGTCGGCGGGGATTCCCACGGCCTGCACGCCGAGGGCGCGGGCGGCCTCCACGAATGCGGGGGCGTCGGCCTTGCGATCGAGAGTAGCGATCGAGATCACCCGGCCACTGACGGAACCATGTGACTGCACGACCAGGACTGCCGACACGATCTGATCGGCCGTGACGCCGGAACCGAATCCGACACCGACGCATACCGTCGGGGCGGCCGCGAACTCTCGCGCTGCGGCCACGAACCGCGTCACAGCCTTCGGATGACCTGCAGGGTGAGTGTGCAGGTACGAGGCGTGGACGCCGATCCCGGTGAAGCCTTCGCGAGTCGGTGGTCCATCCCACGCCCGCCACCCCCACGCCGGATCGAACCCCTCCGCCACCTCGGAGTCGAGTGACGTGCGGTGGAACTCGTGGCCGGTGACGCGCTCACCTGCTTCGAACAGCACCGAATCTCCCAGCGCCACGGCGTCGCGGTAACCGAGAGTCAGGCGGGATCCGAATGTCGCTTCGACACCGATCACTCCGGCCATCGGATGATCCCCCAGACTGCGTGCCAGGTAGAGCAAGCCGGCGCACTCGGCATGGATCGGCGCACCCGATGCGGCCAGTGCCCGAATCTGTGCCGGCAACTCGGCGTTGGCGGCAAGGTCTGCCGAGTGTTCCTCGGGGAACCCTCCGGGCAACACCACCGCAGCAGTGCCTTCGGGCATGCGGTCGTGCAGCGGATCGAAAACGACGACGTCCGCACCCGCAGCCTCGAGCAACTCTCGGTGTTCGGCGTAACCGAACGTGAACGCGTCTCCCCCCGCGACGGCGACCGTAGGCCGGGGACCGGCGGCTGCCGGGCCGACTTCGAGTACGGGGTCCCAGACTGGTGTGTCCACGGCGGACCGGGCGAGCGCGCGGATGCCCGGCAGGTCCAGATGCTGCGCGGCCAGGTCGGTCATCGCCTCGACTGCCCGTACGGCCTCCGAGCCGTGCTCGGAGGCCGGGATCAGGCCGAGGTGACGCGAGGGCACCTCGAGGTCGGGCAGCCGCGGCAGCACGCCGAGCACAGGAAGACCTACACGATCACAGGCCTGCCGAAGGACCCGTTCGTGGCGCGGGCTTCCCACCCGGTTGAGGATCACCCCGCCGATACGCACACCCGCGTCGTACGTGGAGAAACCGTGCAGGACTGCCGCCAGGCTCTGACTGTGTCCGCGCGCATCGACCACCAGCACGACCGGAGCACCGAGCAGCGCCGCCACCTGGGCGGTGGACCCGTCAGCGGACTGCTGCGCCGCATCCGAGTCGATCTTGCCGTCGAAGAGGCCCATCACGCCCTCGACCACTGCGATGTCACAGCCCGCGCTGCCGTGCCGATACAGCGGGCCGATCAGATCGGTACCGACCAGCACTGGATCGAGATTTCGGCCCTGCCGCCCGGCCGCCAACCCGTGATAGCCAGGGTCGATGTAGTCCGG
Organism: Rhodococcus quanlei; assembly: GCF_055231015.1. NCBI lineage: Bacteria > Bacillati > Actinomycetota > Actinomycetes > Mycobacteriales > Nocardiaceae > Rhodococcus > Rhodococcus quanlei. The sequence goes on from NZ_JBUYWD010000010.1 coordinate 172,335, forward strand.
GCCCACCTTGAACGGCGCCACCGCAGCGCCTGAGCGACGCAGTGCGCCGACGAGTCCTGTTGCCACCGTGGTCTTTCCACTTCCGGAAGCGGGCGCGGCTATCACCACCGCGGGAACCGCCGCAGAAGGGGAGTTCACCATTCGATTCCTCGCTGGCCTTTGCGACCGGCATCCATCGGGTGCTTGATCTTGGTCATCTCGGTGACGAGATCCGCGGCGTCCATCAGCGCAGCAGGTGCGTCGCGTCCGGTGATGACGACGTGCTGTTTGCCGGGGCGCGACGTGAGCACCTCGACTACCTCGTCCACGTCCACCCAGCCCCATTTCAAGGGGTACGTGAACTCGTCCAGAACGTAGAACCCGTGTTCCTCGGCGCGTAGACGTCGGCTGATTTCGTGCCACCCTTCGAGGGCAGCTGCGGCGTGGTCTTCCTCGGTGCCGTGCTTACGGGTCCAGGACCACCCCTCGCCCATCTTGTGCCACTGCACCGAGCCACCCTCGCCGGTGTCGTCGTGCAGACGACCGAGGGCGCGAAATGCCGCTTCCTCGCCCACCTTCCATTTGGCGCTCTTGACGAACTGGAACACCCCGATGTCGAAGCCTTGATTCCACGCGCGCAACGCCATCCCGAATGCCGCGGTCGACTTGCCCTTGCCGGGGCCGGTGTGGACCGCAAGAACCGGCGCATTGCGGCGCTGACGCGTCGTGAGTCCGTCGTCGGGCACGCTCACAGGAACACCCTTGGGCATCTGCTGCTCTCCTATGCTGGTTTTCGGGCTAGGCAGCGGCGCGGACGACGCCCGCAACCTGCTGTGCGGACAGTTCACCGAGTCGCACGTAGCCACCTCGGAGTTCACGAGCGAGTTCAGCGGCCAGCCCGAGGCGGACCATGCCGGATTCGCAATCGACCACCACGGAAGCGACGGATGCGTCGGCGAGCAGTCCTGCTGCCACCTTCGCGCGGTGCACGGGGTCCGTACCACCGGTTGCGCGCCCGTCCGTGAGGGCAACGACGAGAGCTCGCCGCTGCGGATCGCGCACCCGTTCACGCAGTGCGACTTCTCGGGCCTTCAGGAATCCGCGAGCCAATGGAGTCTTGCCGCCGGTACGCATCGCGGCGAGGCGGCGCACCGCGATGTCCACCGATGACGTGGGCGGCAACACCAAGTCCGCATCGCGACCTCGAACCGTGATGACCGCTACCTTGTCCCTGCGCTGATACGCATCGCGCAGCAACGAGACCGCGGCACCCGTCACCGCGGACAACCGGTCACGCGCGGCCATCGAACCCGACGCGTCCACCACGAACAGAACCAGGTTCCCTTCACGGCCTTCTCGCTCCGCGCCGCGAAGGTCGGCCGAGTCCAGGATCATCCGACCCGTGGTCCGACCACGCGTGTGCTGATTGCCTGCGGCCGCGAACAACGTGCCCACCAGGTGCAAACCGTGTCCACGTTCGGACGTCGACCGCACCGCACGACCTCGCGACGATCGAGATCGTGACCGCTTGCCCGGCGCCCCTTCACCGACTCCCGGAACCTCGAGCAACCGCGTACTGAAGCCTGCGCCGGGAGGTCCTGCCGGGCGCTCGGGTGATGCGGGCGCACCACCGCCGTCGGGGCCGTCGGGATCTGGGTCCGAGTCGTCACCGTCGGAGGACTCCGGGGCCTGTTGCGACACCTCCTGCTGGTCTGGTTGCGACTCTTGCTGCTGTTGCTCCTGCTGCTGGTGCTCCCGAACGTCGTCGTCCGCTTGTTGGAGGGCGTCGTCGAGTTGTTGGTCGTCGAGGCCGGGTTCGTCGAACGGGTCCCGGCGCCGACGATGCGGCAAGGTGAGCTCTGCCGCGATGCGCACGTCCTCGGCGTTCACCTCGTGTCCGCCACGCCACGCGGCGTGTGCGGTCGCAGTTCTGGCGAGTACGAGATCGGCACGCATACCGTCGACGTCGAAGGACGCGCACAGCGAGGTAATGCGGCGCAGCTCCGACTCGCCGAGCACCACCTCGTCGAGATACTCACGGGCACGACGAATCTCGGATGCGAGTGCGGCGTCCTCCTCCGCGTACCGGCGGGCGAACGCGTCGGGATCGCGCTCGAAGTCCAGTCGACGCCGCACCACCTCCATGCGAACCTCGACGTCCCTCGAAGCGGCAACGTCCACTGCCAGACCGAAACGGTCGAGCAATTGTGGGCGTAGCTCGCCTTCCTCCGGATTCATGGTCCCTACCAGCACGAACTTCGCGGGATGCGAGTGCGAGATGCCGTCACGTTCGATGTGTACGCGGCCCATCGCGGAGGCATCGAGCAGCACATCGACGAGATGATCGTGGAGCAGGTTCACCTCGTCCACATACAGAACACCCTGGTGGGCGGCCGCGAGAAGGCCTGGCTGAAATGCCCGTTCGCCGTCCCGAAGCACCTTTTCGAGGTCGAGTGACCCCACCACGCGATCTTCCGTGGCGCCCACCGGGAGTTCGACGAGCCGCGCGGGCCGGGTCGTTCCGTCGTCGACGACCGCCGGCAGCAACGCGGTCAAAGCACGGACCACCGTCGATTTCGCAGTCCCCTTCTCACCCCGAACGAGCACCCCGCCCACGCCAGGGTGGACCGCGCACAAAATCAATGCCAACCGCAACTGGTCCTGACCCACCACGGCGCTGAACGGATAGCCGGCCTGGCTGTCCGCTTCGGCTGGATCGGATTCTGGTCCCCCAGGCGCGATGACTTCAGACGCGATGACTTCAGGCACGACGACTTCCCTTCGACTCCCGGTATCCACGCCGGGGCTTCATTGCAGTACGCGCGCTGCGGCAACCTGGCTGGGCACGATCGAGACGTCGACCGTTCCGTCACAGTGGCGGGACCGCGCCTGATTCGAACAGGACTTTCCCGCAGCGCACAAGTGCAACACTAGTTGTCGACGCGACCCCGCCGTCCCGTGGGTGTGACCGTGAACGCCTTTCCACCGCTACGACTCATCGGTGTGTGCTCAATACCGTCTTCGAGATGCTCGTCACCGCCGGGCACGAAGCCGTACTTGCCGTACATCTCGACCACGAAGATCGCCACACGCAGCTTCAACAGCGCATGCAGAGACCTGTTGTCCAGATCGAGCGCCCAGGACCGTTCGAGCGCCGCGGTAGCCGTCACGGGAAGCCATGATGGCATTTACCCCCACGGCCACCGCCACGCTCCGAGCCTGCTGTCTAGGCGGAGACTGCGGTCTCGTCGACGTTTGCGGTGTCGAGTTGCAGAACCTTCGACGACCAGTCCCACACCTGCTGGAAGAGGTCGGGGTTGTCGGACAGCTTCACACCGAGTGACGGAATCATCTCGCGCAGCTTCGGCTTCCAGGCCTCGTACTGGCTGGGGAAGCAGCGCTCGAGAACATCGAGCATCGCGGGGACCGCGGTGGATGCCCCCGGAGACGCACCGAGCAGCCCGGCGATCGTTCCGTCACCGGCATTGACGACGGCGGTGCCGAACTCGAGAACACCGCCCTTGCGCTTGTCGCGACGGATGACCTGCACACGCTGGCCTGCGGTAATAAGCTCCCAGTCCTTGGCGAGCGCCTTCGGCACGAAGGCTCCCAACGTGTCGATACGGCCGGCCTCGGTCTTGGCCAGTTCGCTGACCAGGTATTTCACCAATCCGAGCTCGCTGACGCCGACACCGAGCATCGACATCAGGTTGTCGGGCTTGACCGACCCGATCAGATCGGTGAGGCGGCCTTCCTTGAGGAACTTGGGCGACCAGCCTGCATAGGGACCGAAGAGCAGACCCGGCTTGTTGCCGATCACGCGGGTGTCGAGGTGCGGCACCGACATGGGCGGTGCACCGACCGCGGCCTTGCCGTAAACCTTGGCGCTGTGCTGACGAATCAAGTCGGGGTTGGTGCAGCGCAAGAAGGCGCCGCTGATGGGGAAGCCGCCGAAGCCCTTGGCCTCCTTGATGCCCGACTTCTGCAGCAGGTGCAGTGCGCCACCGCCGGCGCCGACGAAGACGAACTTCGCGCGGACGGTCTTCTTCGCACCGGTCCGTCGGTTCGAGACCTTGACCACCCAGGAGCCGTCGGACTGCTTGGAGAGATCGGTGACCTCGTGGCCGAAGTGGATGGTGCCACCCGACGAACCGACATAACCGAGGAGTTGCTTGCTCAGGGCACCGAAGTCGACGTCGGTGCCGTCCTGCGACCAGTTGAGTGCGATCGGCTCCGAGAAGTCACGGCCCTTCGCCATGAGAGGGAGGCGGCGACTGAACTCGTCCGCGTCATCGAGGTACTCGATACCGGCGAACAGAGGATGGCCGGCCAACGCCTCGTAGCGCGCACGCAGGTACTTCACGTTGTCGGCGCCGTGAACGAAGCCTACGTGCGGGATCGGGTTGACGAATTCCTTCGGCTCGGTGAGCACGCCGGTCTCGACGCCGTGCGCCCAGAACTGACGCGATACCTGGAATTGTTCGTTGACGTTGACGGCCTTGGCGATGTCGACGGTGCCGTCGGAGTTCTGCGGTGTGTAGTTCAGTTCGCACAGGGCGGAATGGCCGGTACCGGCGTTGTTCCACGGATCACTGCTCTCGGCTCCCGCAGCGTCGAGACGCTCGAAAAGGGTGATCGACCAATCCGGCTGCACCTGGCGCAGAAGCGCCCCCAGGGTCGCACTCATGATGCCTGCGCCGATGAGCACTACATCCGTGTTCGTCTCTACCGCGTTCTTGTTTGACGCCGCGTTTCTATTTGACACTGGAGAATCGACTTCCTTGTCCATGAGCCGTGCGTGCATCTGCGCGCAATGTTCCATCGAACAGGCTACCCGTGCGTAACTAGCCTCTTCACTGCCCCCAATTGTCCACCTCCCCGCCGCACGGAGATGCACATTAGATTGTGATCTGTGACTACTTGGGTTCCAGACGTCCTCGGCGACGGATACCAGCAGACGACCATTCCGCTCGGCCCCGATCCGGACGGTGAAGGCGAGGTCCGCGCCACACTCGTGCGGTACCAACCGCAGCAATCCGCAGGTCACACCGGCCGAGCGGTTCTCTACGTCCACGGTTACACCGACTACTTCTTTCAGAAACACGTGGCCGAGCACTTCGCAGCGCAAGGTTACGCGTTCTTCGCGCTCGATCTGCGCAAGTGCGGACGGTCACTCTCGCCAGGCCAGACGGCGCACTTCGTATCCGACCTATCGCTGTACGAGCTCGAGCTCCGCCGCGCATTCGACATCGTGCAGGAGGAGATGCAGGGCGACTCCGGTTCGCTGGGCGAAGTTCTTCTGGTTGCGCACTCGACCGGTGGCCTCGTCCTGCCTCTGTGGCTCGACAAGCTGCAACGCAAACCCGGCGGCTCTGCCGGACTCGGCATCACCGGTGTCATTCTCAACAGCCCCTGGTTCGACCTGCAGGGGCCCCCGTATCGGCGTGGCATCGGGACTGTCGCTGTCGATGCGATCGGCAGATTCGCAGCCAAGAACGTCATCCCCGGCACTGGCGACGGCGCGTACGGTGTCAGTCTGCACGTGGGCGGGAACGGTATCTGGAACTACAACCTGGACTGGAAACCTCTCGACGGATTCCCGGTGAGGTTCGGATGGTTGCGCGCCATACGCCGTGGCCACGCCCGGTTGCATCGCGGTCTCGACATCGGTGTGCCCGCCCTGATCCTGCGGTCGAAGAAGACCTACTTCGCTCCCCGTTACGACCCGCGGGTCGATACCGCCGACGCAGTGCTCGACGTCCGGCAGATCGCCCGCTGGGCAGGGTGTCTCGGCGATCGCACCACCATCGTGCCGATCGACGGCGCGCGGCACGACGTCTTCCTGTCGTCGGAGAAACCCCTGGCGATGGCGTTCGACGAGGTAGACCTGTGGTTGGACTGGTTGCACGGACATCAGGAGGCGAGCACATGACTCACTACGATCTCGCGATCATCGGCACGGGGTCGGGCAACTCATTGCCGGACGAGCGGTTCGCGGACCAGAAGATCGCCATCCTCGAAGAAGGCACCTTCGGTGGCACCTGCCTGAACGTGGGGTGCATCCCCACGAAGATGTTCGTCTATGCCGCCGACGTGGCGAATGCGGTCACCCATTCGGGCAAGTACGGGCTGGACGCGACTCTCGACGGGGTTCGGTGGTCCGATGTGGTCAAACGGGTGTTCGGGCGTATAGACCCGATTTCCGCCGGCGGCGAGAAGTACCGCACCGAGGACAACCCGAATGTCACCGTGTACCGGGGCCATTCCCGGTTCGTCGGACCGCGCACCATCGACACCGGAACCGGCGACATCATCACGGCGGATCGAGTCGTGATCGCAGCAGGTTCCCGTCCGATCATTCCGGACGAGGTGCTCGCGGGCGGCGGGCCCTACTACACCAACGAGGACATCATGCGGCTGCCGGAGCTTCCGAAACACTTGGTGATCCTCGGTTCGGGCTTCGTCGCCGCCGAGTTCGCACACATCTTCGGCGCACTCGGCAGCCACGTCTCGATCATCGCCCGCGGCCCACGTTTGCTACGCCACCTCGACGACGAAGTCTCCCAGCGGTTCACGGGTCTGGCGAAGGACAAGTGGGAGTTGCACACGAACACCACTCTGGCCTCGGTGCACCGCTCCGGCGACGGGGTCCGCGTCGATCTGTCCGACGGGACCGCCATCGACGCGGACGCCCTGCTCGTAGCCACGGGACGCCGCCCCAACGGAGACCTCCTCGATGTCGGCGAGGCCGGAGTCGAGTTGGACGAGAACGGATCCGTCGTCGTCGATAAGCACCAACGCACCACAGCCGAAGGCGTTTTCGCCCTGGGCGACGTGTCGTCGCCCTATCAGCTCAAGCATGTCGCCAACTACGAGGCGAGGGTGGTGCAGCACAATCTCCTCCACGACGCCTGGAACAACACGTCCGATCTTCGCGCCACTGACCACCGTTTCGTGCCCGCCGCAGTGTTCACCGATCCACAGATCGCCGATGTCGGCCTCACTGAGAACGAGGCACGCGCACAGGGTTTCGACATCACCGTGAAAGTGCAGGCATACGGGGACGTCGCGTACGGGTGGGCGATGGAAGACGACGAGGGGTTCTGCAAGGTCATCGCCGAGCGGGGCACCGGTCGGTTACTGGGCGCACACGTGATGGGGGCCCAGGCCTCCACCGTGATTCAGCCGCTCGTGCAGGCGATGAGCTTCGGACTCGACGCCACCACGATGGCGACCGGCCAGTACTGGATTCATCCGGGCCTACCGGAAGTTGTGGAGAACGCCCTCCTCGGCCTGGAAATCTGAACCAGTTGATCTGAGCCCCTCACCAGGGACTGGTGCGTAGCACGATCTCACTCGCGAGTTCTGCCCCACGGTCCCTCGGCACGTTGTCCGTCGCGGGAGTCTCCACGATGCGAAGATCGCCGTACACGTAGCGGCCGCTTGCGTCGACGTCCCCGCGATGCCCGGAGTTTCCGACCATCACGGTGGTCGGAAGCTCGACCGGCGGGCATTCCGTACCGCGGACGGCTGGATGTGGACGATCACACACGATCAGGCTGGCGAACTTCCCGAAGTGGCGAGCCGCCAACTCCCATGCCAGGTCGGCGCCCGCGCCACTGCCCACGAGGTTCACCCACCCCACACCGAGTTGGTCCAGCACGCTCAGGACGGATTCCTGCGTCCATCCTCCACCCTCTGGAACCACGGTCCGCAGATCCGAACTGTGCAACCGCTCGCACACGGCGTCGTAGACGGTGGGCGTGTCACCCTCACCAGCCAGCAAGAGCACCACGTGCTTGCTCGCAGGTCCGTCCACTCGAACAGTCCGGTCGTCACCGCCCACCGCCACGTGAATCAACTCCATGGATCGAAACGGTACGCGATCCGATTCCCTCTTGCGTCTCCGACGAATCACCCCTACGGTTCCTTACATGACTAATGAACCACGCAACCAGGGAAGGTGATGTCGTGCTCGACGACGGCAAGCCGCTCTTCCTGCAGATTGCGGAGATGGTCGAGAACTCGATCATCGACGGCTCCCTCCCCGAAGAGGAGCAGGCGCCGTCGTCGAACGAGCTTGCGGCGTTCCACCGAATCAACCCTGCGACCGCGGCCAAAGGACTCAATCAGCTCGTCTCCGACGGCATCCTCTACAAGAAGCGGGGCATCGGACTGTTCGTGACGCAGGGCGCGCCGGATGCGCTGCGCTTTCGCCGCCGCGAGCGATTCGCCCGCCAGTACATCGACCCGTTGGTCGCGGAAGCCGACAAGCTCGGTCTCGACATCGACGAGATCAAGACCATGCTCGAACAACGAGAGGAGGCGTGATGAGCGCCGCAACGATCGACAGGCTCGGCATCCACACCGACACCGATGTCATCGCGTCGACCCGAGGGCTGACCAAGCGTTTCGGGTCGTTCACCGCACTCGAGGACGTCACCATCAACCTGAGCCGCAACCGAATCTACGGCCTGCTCGGGAGCAACGGCGCCGGCAAGACGACGCTGATGCAGATCATGACCGGCCAGGCCTTTCAGTCGTCCGGAGAGGTCGCCCTGTTCGGCGCGACACCTCACGAGAACACCGACGTGTTGCGCGAAGTGTCCTACATTCGGGAGGGGCAGTGCTACCCGACCGACTTCAAGGTCAAGCATGTCCTCGCCGCCGCGCGCCACCTACTGCGAGACTGGGACGAGGACTTCGCACAGGACCTGCTCCGCGACTTCGACCTGCCGACCGATCGCAAGGTGAAGAAGCTCTCCCGCGGCATGACATCGGCCCTCGGAGTGGTGATCGGCCTCGCGTCGCGCGCTCCGCTGACGTTCTTCGACGAGCCGTACCTCGGCCTCGATGCCGTTTCGCGGCATCTCTTCTACGACCGACTCCTCGCCGACTACGCAGAGCACCCACGCACCATAGTCCTGTCGACGCACCTCATCGACGAGGTTGCCGATCTGCTCGAACACGTGATCCTCATCGATCACGGCCGCATCATCGCCGACGCGGACGCCGACGAGCTCAGAGAGTCGGCGATCGTGGTGGCCGGCCCCTCGGCGGATGTGGACCCGTTCGTCGGATCTCGCACCGAACTTCGCCGCGAGTCGATCGGAAACCACACACGGGTCACGCTGCGATCCGGTTCGCGTTCCGAGGACGTCGCTCACGCCAAAGCCCTCGGACTGTCGGTCGAATCCGTATCACTGCAACAACTCATCGTCGACACCACGACCCAGCAGGGAAAGGACCCCCAATGATCAGCCGTGCACTGTCCGTATCACGAATCCACACCGTCGCGTGGCCACTTCTGGTGGCGTGGCCGGTCGGAATTCTCGTTGTGGCATTCATCATCCCGTGGGCGATCTTCGCCATCGTGCAGACCGAGGAAGTCGCCTACACGGGAAGCGTTTCGGCGCTACTCGGTGTTGCCCTGTCGTTCTACATCGGCGCGATGACCCAGACCTTCCCGTTCGCGCTCGGCATGAGCGTCACCAGGCGGGACTACTTCGCGTCGACCCTCGTCGTCGCCTTCGCTCAGGTCGTAGGCTTCGGTGTGATGCTGTGGGCCCTGGCCGGCATCGAAACCTCCACGGACGGTTGGGGTGTGAACATGGTGATGTTCGGAATTCCGAACATCTTCACGTCGAATCCTCTGGTCCAGCTCGGAACGTATCTTGCCGTCCTCGCGCTGATCGCCGGTATCGGGCTGTTCGTCGGCGCACTGTACCGGAGGTGGCGAGTCACCGGCCTCTACTCGGTGGGCGCCGGAATACTCGTGCTCGGCGGCCTTCTCGCCATCGTCATCACCTGGCAGGGGTGGTGGCCCGCCGTGGGTAGTTGGTTCGCAGACGAACCGCGAGTCGTCACGATGGTTGCACTGCCCGCGGTTCTGGCGGCGGCATCCACCGTCGGTGCGTGGCGACTGATCCGCCGCGCACCGGCCTAACGTTCACGCGAGAGAACGGTTTCGACGGTGGGCAGCCCCGATGGAGCCCCGCCGTCGAGCAGTTCCAGAACCGCGTCTACGTCCAGGTACTTCTCGACCAGATCCGCCAACAGGTCTGTCTGGGTCGCCCGAATTTCCGAGACATCGGTGGCCGGCGCGGGCACGAATCCCCGACGTCCGGCATGGTCGGCGATGTCGGCCAACAAGATTCGCCTGAATCCGTCGGACTCGAGCAACCCGTGCCAGTGCGTTCCGTACACGGCGCCACGAATACTCCCCTCCGCGGCACCGTCACGAGTGTGCAGCAGCGGCGGATCCCCGTTGCGGCGCACCCGACCGTGATGAATTTCGTAACCGGACACCGGAACACCGTGTGCACTTCCGACAACCTGTGCCAGCACCTTGTTCTTCTCGAACTCGACTTCGAGGTCCAGCAGGCCCAGTCCCGGAACCTCCCCTGCACCGGACTCGATGTCGTCCACGATCACGGAGCCGAGCATCTGGTATCCACCGCAGATCCCGAGGGTCGGTCCGCCTCCCCGCGCACGTGTGGCGATTGCGTCCGCCAAACCGGTGCGGCGCAGCCACTCGAGGTCGCTCACCGTGGATTTGCTTCCCGGCAGAACCACCAGGTCCACACCTTCAAGGCGGGACGGTTCCGTCACCCAGGTCACCGACACTCCCGGCTCGCAGGCAAGCGCCTCCACGTCGGTCGAGTTCGAGATGCGCGGCAATCGCACCGCGGCCACGCGCAGCCATTCGTCACCGACAGGCGGCGCCGACCGGCCCACCGGCGCATCCGCGACCAGCCCTAGCGAATCTTCTGCGTCGATCCACAGGTCGCTCGCGAAAGGGATCACCCCCAGCGTGGAACGGCCGGTAAGAGCACGCAACTGTTCCAGACCGGGCTCCAGGAGCGACGGGTCGCCCCGAAACTTGTTGACCACGAACCCCGATATCAGTGCTTGGTCCTCCGGTGCCAGCACCGCCAATGTTCCGAACAGATGCGCGAGTACTCCCCCGCGGTCGATATCGCCCACCACGATCACAGGCAGTCGCGCCGTCTGTGCCAGCCCCATGTTCGCCAAGTCGGTTGCACGGAGATTGATCTCGGACGGGGACCCGGCACCCTCGCAGATCACGTAGTCGAAGTCGCCGCGCAGCGCATTCAGGTCTTCCGCCACGATGTCGCGCAGTCGCTCACGATGCTCGATGTAGTCGCGGGCCCCCACCGACGTTTCGGCACGGCCTCGGACCACGAGTTGCGACGTTCGATCGCTTCCCGGTTTCAGGAGAATCGGGTTGAAGCGGACACTCGGCTCGAGCCCGCATGCGTGCGCCTGCAGCGCCTGTGCGCGTCCGATCTCCCCGCCGTCCAACGTGACGACGGAGTTGTTGGACATGTTCTGCGCCTTGAACGGTGCCACCGAGAGACCGCGGCGCGTGAGAAGCCGACAGAGACCCGCAACCAGTACGCTCTTGCCGGCGTCCGACGTCGTGCCCGCAACGAGCAAGGCTCCCCCGCGCGGACGGCCCGTCACGGCAGGGTCAGAATCTCGGCGCCCGAATCGGTGACCACCAACGTGTGCTCGAACTGGGCAGTCCACTTACGATCCTTGGTGACCACGGTCCAGCCGTCCCCCCAGATCTCGTACTCGATGCCGCCCAGGTTGATCATCGGTTCGATGGTGAACACCATGCCCGGCTCGATGATCGTGTCCACGTTCGGCTGGTCGTAATGCAAGATCACGAGGCCGTTGTGAAATGTCTCGCCGATGCCGTGCCCGGTGAAGTCCTCTACGACGCCGTAGCCGAACCGGTGGGCATAGGACTCGATGACACGGCCGATGACGTTGAGCGCGCGCCCCGGCTTGACCGCCTTGATCGCCCGCATCGTCGCCTCGTGCGTACGCTCCACCAGAAGCCGGTGCTCCTCGGACACGTCCCCGGCGAGGAAGGTCGCATTGGTATCGCCGTGCACACCACCGATGTACGCCGTGACGTCGATGTTGACGATGTCGCCGTCCGCAACCACCGTCGAGTCCGGAATGCCGTGACAGATCACCTCGTTGAGCGAGGTGCAGCACGACTTCTCGAAACCCCGGTACCCGAGCGTCGAGGGGTACGCGCCGTGGTCACACATGTACTCGTGGGCGATCCGATCCAACTCGTCGGTGGTCACACCCGGAGCGACAGCCTTACCCGCCTCCTGCAACGCTTGCGCCGCGATCTTGCTTGCGAGCCGCATCGCCTCGATGGTCTCGGGCGTCTGCACCCACGGTTCGTTGCCCTCGTTCGCGGTGGGCTTCCACGCGTATTCGGGCCGCTCGATACTCGCCGGCACGGCGCGAACAGGCGAAACGGTTCCAGGACGGAGAGCGGTGCGAGCAGACATGACCGCCAGATTACCTGCGCCACGACCCCTGTCCCCCTGTGCGTGGTCGACGAGTCTCTGGACTGGCCGGCCACGCACGGGGGCGTCAGCCCTTGCGGAGGATGTAACGCTGCACCTTGCCGCTCGGCGTCTTCGGCAGCGACGGAACGAAATGCACCGTCCGCGGATAGGCGTGAGCGGCGAACTTGGTCTTGACCAACTGCTGCAGCTCGGCTTCGAGAGAATCGGTTCCCTCGACCCCGTCCCGCAGTACGACGAACGCCTCGAGCACCTCACCGCGCAACTCGTCCGGCATACCGACCACGGCAGCCTCGACCACGTGCTCGTGCATGACCAGCACACTCTCGACGTCGAAGGGTCCGATGCGGTACCCGGCCATGATGATCACGTCGTCGTCGCGCGCCGAGAAGTAGAAGCACCCGTCCTCGTCGACCATGCCCGCGTCCCCGGTGACGTACCACCGGCCGCCACCTGCGTAGCGGCTCGCAGTCTTCTCCGGCGCGTCGACGTATCCGGCGAACCACAGCAGCGGGCTGGCCTCGACGTCGATCGCGACGCGTCCCTGCGTCCGCGGCGGGGCGGGTTCGTCCGCGTCCTCGCGAAGCACCGTGCACGCCCAACCCGGTAACGGCAGACCCATCGATCCAGGACGCACGTCGGCGCGAACACCGTCTGCCCACGCGTTGCAGATGAACATGCCGTGCTCGGTCTGCCCGTAGTGGTCACGCACCTCCACGCCCAGCGCTTCCTTCGACCACGCCACCACGTCGGGAGTGAGCGGTTCACCCGCGGACGACGCCCGTCGCAGGGACAGTCCGGAGGGAACCGGAGACTCGTCGGCGCGCAGACTCCGGTAGACCGTCGGTGCCGCCGCGAAGTTGGTGACCCCGAACTTCTCCATGACCTGCCAGGTGAGGGACGCCGAGAAGCCCGCTTGCAACAAGAGGCTGCGGGTCCCGGCGGCCATCGGACCGAGCAGCGCGTAGTAGAGCCCGTACGCCCAGCCCGGGTCGGCGGCATTCCAGAAGACATCGCTGGGCCGAACATCCAGGCCGAACTCCTGATAGGCGTGAAACGACGCCAACGCCGACACCGGAACGGGAACGCCCTTGGGGGTTCCTGTGGTGCCACTGGTGAACAGCTGCACCAGCGGCCCGCCGCCACCGACCACGGCTGCCACACCCTCGGGGTCGTCCACCCGACGCGATTCCACGAGCTGTGCGAAACTCTTCCCTTCTGCCGGTGATGCACCCGCCACCACGACCTGCCACGACGGGTCGGCGGGCATGTCCGCGCCGGGCGCGAGTTTGGCTACCTGGTTCGAATCGGCGACCACCACTTTCGCCCCGCTCGCCTGGAGGCGGAAAGCGATCGCCGGCGACGCGAATGCGGTGAACAGCGGAACGTGCACAGCACCCCGGCGCCAGATCCCGAGCAACGCGACCACCAGATCGGCAGACTTGCCCATCAACGTGGCCACGTGATCGCCCGGATCCACTCCCAGCCCGGCAAGGGCAGCCGCGAACCGCGTCGATCGCTCCCGCAACTGCCCGTACGTCAGATCTGTGTGCGAAAGATCTGCTTCGACAACCGTGAAGGCCACCGCATCGGACGGGTGCCGGTCACACAACAGGGCTGCCGCGCACGCCTGTGGGGTGTCGTACTGCTCGAGCAGCTCGCGTACTCGCGCATCCGTATCGCCGTGCATCCGTGACTCCTCCTACTCCAGTCGGACAACTGCCCGATTTTCATCCCGGTATGATCTACCTCACAACTCAATTCTCGAGTCACAGTCTCTGCGATCCGCAGCGTTACGAATACCCCCGGAAAGGGGTGAAGATTGCTTCACCACGCCCCGCGAGCCGATGCACTGCTCCGACCCCGGGACGGAGACGCCCTACGCGCAGAGTTGCGTCACCTCGCTGCACAGGTGAGCGTCCCTGTCATGTTCGGCGGGAACGTCACGGACGGCACCTTGCACCTGAGTGAGTTCCTCGGCACCCGAACCAACACGTTGGCGGGCCTGTCGATCGCACCGAGATCCGGGCTGGGGGGCCGCGTGGTCGAGCAGCGCACACCGTTTGCGGTCAGTGATTACGGACGCTCCACCACCATCACCCATCATTTCGACCGTCCGGTCCACTGCGAGGGCCTCCGGTCGATCCTGGCCGTCCCCGTCGTCGTCAACGGCGAACCACGAGCCGTGTTGTACGCCGCGTCGCGGGCGTGCACCCCGGTCGGGGACCGCTCGACGGATGCCATTGTGGCGGCCGGGCGCCGTTTGAGCACCGAAATCGTGATCCGCGACGAAGTGGACCGTCGCGTACAACTGTTGCGGAGCGTGGACACCGCCACCACGAACGGCATGTCGGCAGAAGAAGTCCGTGATGTTCACGCGGACTTGCGGACGCTTGCGCACACCGTCGAGGACGCCGATACGCGACGTCAACTGCGTGCCCTGTCGCACCGACTCGCCGCCGCAATGACGCCACCGGCCGAGCGGGATCCCTCCGACACCACCGATCTCACTCCCCGTGAGCTCGATGTTCTCGCCGCAGTTGCACTAGGGTGCACCAATCCGGAAGCTGCCCAGCGCCTTTCCCTCGGCGTGGAGACAGTAAAAAGCTACCTGCGCAGCGCCATGCGCAAACTCGACGCGCACAATCGTCACGAGGCTGTCGTCACCGCACGCAAACTGGGGTTGCTCCCTTGACCAAGGCGCAATCGCCTGCACGGCGGACGGTAAGCACAACACTTTTCGTCGGACTGGCCGCTGGGGTCATTTCCGTGCTCACGACTGGCACGGCCCACGCTTGTTCGTGTGTGTACGGACCAGCGGACACGGACGTGATGGCGAACGTCCGTGCCAGCGCTACCGGTGACGGTGCTGTGTTCGTCGGGGTCCCGGTCGAGAAGCGCCGCGAATCCGACGCCGTGTACTACGACTTCGCGGTTCGCGACGTGTACCGGGGCGATCTCGGCGCGACGACCACAGTCTCGACCGCACTCCACTCGACCGCCTGCGGCACGAGCTTCGACGTGGATACCGAGTATGTGGTCTTCACTACCACCTACGACACCCATGACGCCCCGTGGTCCGTGAACACGTGTTCGCCAACCACACTCGCATCCGACGACCGGACCCGTGACGCTGCCGTCGAGGTATTCGGCGAACCCGCTCCGCCCGCTACGAAAGAACCCGCAAGAAGTGACACGCTCGTTCTACCGGCTCTCGGCGCCGGTGCGGTAGCGATCCTCGCCGCAGCCGTCGTGGTGTGGACACGGCGCCGGAGCAGCTGACCGGACCCCGTCAATACCCTTCGGGAAGTGCCGTGAACATGTCTCGAGTGACCGCGACAGCGTTGTCCGAGCTACCCCCTCGTACCACCAATGTTGCGAAGGCCAGATCGCCCCGATAGCCGACGAACCAGGCGTGCGATCCCCCCTCGACCTCGGCCTCACCGGTCTTTCCGTACACCTCGCCTTGGTCTTCGATGCGGAGCGCCGTTCCACTGGTGATCACCAGACGCATCATCGTGCGCAGCCCGTCCACCATCTCCTGGCTGACCTTCGGGTGCTCACCCTCGATCGTCGTTTCGCGTCCCAGAATCAGTTGCGGGACAGGCGTCGACCCATTCGCCACGGTGGCTGCCGCCAACGCCATCCCGAAGGGACTGACGAGCACCCGGCCCTGACCGAAGCCGTCCGCTGCCCGCTGGACAAGTTCCTCCGCGGGCGGCACCGACCCACTCTGAGTGGGTAATCCGACCACCTGGTATTCGGGACCGATTCCGAACTGCGAGGCCGCAACAGTGAGCGCGTCGGGAGCCATTTCACTGGCCAGCTTCGCGAACGACGTGTTACACGACCTCGCGAACGCCTTCGCCATGGACACGGTCCCGAGCGAGAACTCGTTGTAGTTGGGAATGCTGCGCTCCCCGATCGTGATTCGCCCCGGACAGGGCACGGGTGTATCGGGCGTCGCGATACCGGATGAAATCGCCGCGCCCGCCGTGATGATCTTGAACGTCGACCCAGGAGGATAGAGACCCGTAAGTGCGACCGGTCCGTCACGGTCGGCCGCCTCGTTCTGAGCAACGGCCAGCAGCTTCCCAGTGGACGGCTCTATCACCACCATCATCGCCTGATTGGTACGAGCGTCCACCGCCTGTTGAGCCGCTTCCTGAATCGGCCGGTCCAAACTGATCGAGACGGACGGAACGGGCTGCGGCGCAGTCTCGGTCAACACACCGATCTCCGCGCCGTTGCGGTTGACGACCACCACACTCCACCCGTCCTTGCCGGCGACCTCGTCGATGATCGTTTCTCTCACCTGGCCCACCAGGTCCGGCGCGAAATTGGGATCCGTCGACACGAGGGCAGCCTCCTCGGACACGGTGACCCCGGACAGGTTGTCCAGGGCGTAGGAGATCTGGTCGTAATCGTCCTCACGTAACCGCGTCACCAGGTAGTCACCGTTCACCCCAGTGGCCGACTCGACGATCGCCTGCGGCGTCACCGTGTAGTCGAATGCCTTCACCGCCGACGCCAACGCCTGCGCCGTGCCCACAAGGTTGTCGGCCTCGGAGGCATCCAATGTGATCCGATAGATGACGCCCGGCACCAGTACGTCCGAGCCCGCGCTCTCGTTGACGTGCGCCCAACCTGCCGGTTCCGATCGCAACACCATCGACTGCCGATCACCCAGTCGCGGGTGCAGGTTCGCCGAATTCCATCGCACGGCCCAATCACCGCCACGTCGCCCCATCTGCAGCTCGCCCGTGTACGACCACACCCGATCCTTCGGCAGGTGCCACTCGTAGCTGTAGCCGACGGTGGCCGTGTCACCCTGCACGTTCACGTCTGTGGTTTCCGCTGTCAACGAGATCGCCTGCAATGACTTCCAGGCGTCGTCCATGGCGAGCGCCGCAGCCTCGGGGTGATCCGACAACGCGGCGGCCTGCTCGGTGTCGTGATCCGCGAACGCCGACAAAAAGTCCTGGGCCGCAGGCTCAGGACCATCAGGACGGGGTGTGCATGCCGCGACACCGGCCGTGAGAATCACCGCAGCCCAGAGGGCGACAACCCTCATCACGCTCGATCGGAGGGCTACTGGAGGCTTCATCGACGCCCATCCTAGGTCGCACGAGCGTGGGGGCCGGGCAGGCGCGGCCTGTCAATCGAGGAGAATTGTCGCGAATGTCCCGACCTGTTCGAATCCGACGCGCGCGTACGTTTTTCGTGCTGCATCGTTGAAGCTGTTGACGTACAGACTTGCCGTACGGCCGCCCGAGAGAATCGATTCCGCCACCGTTGCCGTGGCGGCGGCCCCGATTCCACGACCGCGATGGGCAGGATCGACCCACACTCCCTGAATTTGGCCGACGCGGGACGACACCGACCCGACCTCCGCCTTGAACACGACCTCACCGTCCTCGAACCGAGCCCAGGCCCGACCGGACGAAATCAGGTTGGCAACCCGACGCCGATACGCACGACCGCCGTCGTTCGCTCGCGGATCCACGCCGACCTCCTCGAGGAACATGGCGACCGCGGCCGGCAGGTACCGGTCGAGGTCACGCATCCGCACCCGACGGACCAACGGGTCCGGCCGGCACAGCGGCGCGGTGCCGAGCGCCAACAACGGCTGATCCGGGCGCACCTCTCGTGCCGGCCCCCAGTCCAGTTCCAGCATCTCCCACAACGGCAGCGTGAGTTCGGCACGACCGACGAGCGACGAACACATCCGGGGACCACGACATGCGCGATCCGCGAACGCCCGGAGGTCGTCGAGTTCTCCACGCAGCGGCACGAAATTGGCACCCGCGTAACACAACGACTCGAGAGGGCCGCCTCGACTCCACATCTCACCGTAGATCGTCCTGGGGTCGACGCCGGATCTCTCCACCCGTGCGGCCACCATGCAGGCGGCGACCGGGTCGGCGTCGAGGACACGCAGCACCTGCGCGACGTCCCTGCTGCTCAGCGCTCTGGCACCCAGGAGTTTGAGCATCTGCCCACCTTGTTGGCTAGTGGTAACGCCATGTCGGCTAGTGGTAATGCCACCAGATTGCCACGAACATACCCCGAGTGGGGCAAGTTCGTGGGCAACGATCAACTAACGGTGACCACCGGAGATCCGGCTGCATCTCCCTCTTCCATTTCTTCGGCGATTCGCATCGCTTCCTCGATCAAGGTCTCGACGATCTGCGCTTCCGGCACCGTCTTGATGACCTTGCCCTTCACAAAGATCTGTCCCTTGCCGTTTCCGGAGGCCACCCCGAGATCGGCGTCACGCGCCTCCCCTGGTCCGTTGACGACACAACCCATGACGGCAACGCGCAGCGGAATCTCCATGCCTTCGAGACCCGCAGTGACTTCGTCCGCGAGCGTGTACACGTCCACCTGGGCGCGTCCGCACGAGGGGCAGGACACGATCTCGAGCTTGCGGGGACGCAGATTCAGCGACTGCAAGATCTGCGTCCCGACCTTGATCTCCTCCGCCGGCGGCGCCGACAACGACACGCGAATGGTGTCACCGATCCCCTCCGACAGCAGCGCGCCGAATGCAACAGCGGACTTGATGGTGCCCTGGAATGCGGGGCCCGCCTCGGTCACACCGAGATGGAGCGGGTAATCGCACTGGGCGGCGAGCTGCTTGTACGCCTCCACCATGATCACCGGGTCGTTGTGCTTCACCGAGATCTTGATGTCACCGAAACCGTGCTCCTCGAACAGGCTCGCCTCCCACAGCGCCGACTCGACGAGCGCTTCGGGAGTGGCCTTGCCGTACTTCTTCATGAGCCGGGGATCGAGGGAACCGGCGTTCACGCCGATACGGATCGGGATGTTCGCGTCACCGGCCGCCTTGGCGACCTCTTTCACGCGGCCGTCGAACTCCTTGATGTTGCCCGGGTTGACACGGACGGCGGCACAGCCTGCGTCGATCGCCGCGAAGATATAGCGGGGCTGGAAGTGGATGTCCGCGATGACGGGGATCTGGCTCTTCTTGGCGATGGTTGCCAGCGCGTCGGCGTCTTCTTGCCGAGGGCAGGCGACGCGCACGATGTCACAGCCGGAGGCCGTCAATTCGGCGATCTGCTGCAGGGTCGCGTTCACATCGTGGGTTTTGGTGGTACACATCGACTGCACCGACACCGGGCTGTCACTACCCACACCGACCGAACCCACCTGGAGTTGACGGGTCTTTCGGCGGGGCGCGAGAACGGCGGCGGGGCCTTCGGGCATACCCAATCCGATCGGGCTGGTCACGAGGATGCCTTCTTTCGTAGCTTCGATTCGAGTCTAGCGATCACTGGAAGAGCTTGATCGGGTTGACGATGTCAGCAGTGAGGGTCAACAGCATGTACGCACCGCCGATGACGATGAAAACGTAGGTCACCGGTAGCAGCTTCATGTAATCGACCGGCCCACCCTTGGGGAGCCCCTTCAGCTTCCGGAACCAGTTACGGATGTGCTCGTACACGGTGACGGCCATGTGTCCACCGTCGAGCGGCAACAGCGGCAGCAAGTTGAAGATCGCCAGGAAGAAGTTGAGGCTTGCCAACAGGAGCACGAACGCCTCCCAGATGCCACGCTCCGCGATCTCGCCGCCGAGAACGCTGGCGCCGTACACGCTGACCGGGGTCTCCGGATCACGTTCACCACCCGTGACCGCGTGCCACAGGTCGACAGCCTTCGCCGGCATCTCGATCAACCGCTCGACCGTCAGCGTGAACATGTCGCCGGCGAATCCGAACGTGGCCGGAACCGCAGTCAACGCCGTGTGCTCGACGACGCCCGGCGGGGCGACCACTCCGATTGCACCCACCGTCTCGAGATGCGGCTCGGCTTCGGCGTCATCTTTGACCCACCGCTGCACCGGCTCCACGGGAACCGTGACCGTCAACTGCTCACCGTCTCGTTCGACCGTGAAGTCGTGCGGTCCGCTCAACTTCCGGGTCTCCTCGGCAACCTCCGAGAACGTTGCGGTCGCCGTACCGTTCACCGCCACGATGGTATCGCCGGCACGGATTCCTGCCTGTTCGGCAGGGCCGGAGCCACTACACGCGGACGGTGCGTAGTCGGGAGCAGGACCCTGAGTCGCCGGAACACAAGCCGTCGAGCCGACAACTGCAGTGGTCGGCGGGTTCAGGTTCGGCAAACCCCAGGCCACGGCAAGACCGTAGATCAGCACGAGGCCGAGGACGAAGTTCATCGCAATGCCACCGAACATCACGACGAGCCGCCGCCAGGTGGCCTTCTTGTACATCGCGCGGTCTTCTTCGTCCGGCGCGAGCTCGTCGATCGCGGTCATTCCGGCGATGTCACAGAACCCGCCGAGAGGCAGCGCCTTCAGACCGTATTCGGTCTCACCACGCCGAAACGAGAAGATCTTGGGGCCGAAACCGATGAAGTACCTGCGTACCTTCATGCCGGTGGCCTGCGCCGTCCACATGTGACCGGCTTCGTGCAGCGCAATCGACGCTGCAATACCGAGGGCGAAGAGGAAAACGCCCAGTGCGAACACCATGCAGTTCTAGCCTTCCTGATCGACGAGCTGACGTGCCCGCATACGTGCCCAACCATCAGCGGCGAGCACATCGTCAACGGTAGCGGGTGGCGAAGACCACTCGTCGGCATCACTCAGCACGGAGTCGACGGTGCGCACGATCGCCGGGAAGCTGACTCGTCCGTCCAGAAATCCCTGTGCGGCGATCTCGTTGGCGGCGTTGTAGACGGCGGTCAACGCGCCCCCCGCCTTGCCTGCCGACCTGGCCAGGTCGAGAGCGGGAAACACGGCATCGTCCACGGGTTCGAACTCCCAGGTGGATGCCGTGGTGAAATCACAGGCGAGGGCAGCACCGGGTACCCGGTCGGGCCAGCCCAACGCCAGCGCGATCGGCAACTTCATATCGGGCGGGCTCGCCTGGGCCAAGGTGGAGCCGTCAGTGAACGTCACCATCGAATGCACGATGGACTGCGGATGCACCGTGACGTCGATGCGGTCGTAGTCCACGCCGAACAGCAGATGCGTCTCGATCAGTTCGAGACCCTTGTTCACCAGAGTGGCCGAATTGAGGGTGTTCATCGGGCCCATGGACCAGGTGGGGTGCGCACCCGCCTGCTCCGGAGTCACCGACTCCAGCTGCTCGGCCGTCCATCCTCGGAACGGCCCACCCGACGCGGTCAGGACGAGCCTGGCAACCTCCGATTCGGTGCCACCCCGCAAGCACTGAGCCAGCGCCGAGTGCTCGGAATCGACTGGAACGATCTGGCCCGGCGCCGCCGCTGCGGTCACCAACGCACCACCGGCAACCAGCGACTCCTTGTTCGCCAGCGCCAACCGGGCACCCGACTTCAATGCCGCGAGCGTCGGCGCGAGCCCCAGAGAACCCACCAGAGCGTTCAGCACCACATCTGCCTGTGTCGTACGCACCAACTCGGTGACCGCATCCGGCCCGCTCAGCACACCGGGAAGGTCCAGCTTCCCTGCCGCCACGGGATCGGCGACAGCGACGGCGTCGACTCCGGTGGCACGAATCTGCTGCCGCAGCAGATCGATGTTGCCGCCGCCCGCCGCGAGACCGACGACGGTGAACTCGTCCGGGTTGGCGGCGATGACGTCGAGCGCCTGCGTGCCTATGGAGCCGGTGCTGCCGAGCAGCAATACACGGGTGGGCTTGTTTTGATGCACCCGGCCATTGTTCCTGATTGCACCTGAGAGCACCCTGATGGCTGGCCCCACTACGTACGACACTCGGTCGTATGCCACGATATGGAGTCAGTAGCACTCGAACTAGCAGGAGGATCGACCGTGGCCGATACCCAGTTGGACAAGGCTTCCAGCCAACCCGTCGTTACGGCCTCGAACGTCGATACTGCCGAGGTCCCCTCCGCTGAGTGGGGCTGGAGCGGCGAATCCATCAAGACGTTCCGTTTCTTCGGCTGGTTCTTCTCACTGTTCCTGATCGCTATGCTCATCGGTAACCACGAGGGCCGCGTCGAAGACTGGTACCTCATCGGCTTCGCCGTCCTGATGGCCGGCATACTCGTACGCGACGTGCTGCGACGGCGCAAGCCCCGGTAGCCACCGCCGCGGAGTCAGTTCTCGGCAGCCAGCTGACCGCACGCCGCCGCAATTTCTTGTCCGCGGGTATCGCGCACCGTGCACGACACGCCCTGCGCGATCACCCTGCGGACGAATTCCTTCTCCACCGGCTTCGGGCTCGCGTCCCATTCGCTGCCCGGAGTCGGGTTGAGCGGAATCAGATTGACGTGCACCAGTGCACCCAGCGCCTTGCGGAGCTTCTTCCCCAACATGTCCGCGCGCCACGGCTGATCGTTGACATCCCGGATCAGTGCATACTCGATCGACACCCGCCGACCAGTGGAATCCGCGTAGTACCGCGCCGCATCCAGAACCTCGGCCACCGACCACCTGTTGTTGACGGGCACCAGCGTGTCGCGCAATTCGTCGTCGGGCGTGTGCAACGACACCGCGAGGGTGACACTCAATCCTTCGTCGGCCAGTTTTCTGATGGCCGGCGCCAAACCGACGGTGGACACCGTCACCGACCGTTGTGACAGGCCCAGCCCGTCCGGTGCAGGTGAGGTGATCCGGCGCACCGCAGCGATTACTCGCTTGTAGTTGGCAAGGGGTTCGCCCATCCCCATGAACACCACATTCGAAAGTCGGCCCGGGCCACCGTCGACTTCACCGTCACGCAGGGCGGCGGCAGCGGCACGCACCTGGTCGACGATCTCGGCCGTCGACAGATTGCGTTGGAGACCGCCCTGACCCGTCGCACAGAACGGGCATGCCATGCCACACCCGGCCTGACTCGAAATGCACAGGGTGGCACGGTCCGGGTATCGCATGAGAACGCTCTCGAGGAGAGTGCCGTCACCGGCCTTCCACAGCGTCTTGCGCGTCTCTCCCCCATCGCATGCCAGATGCTTCAACGGTGTGAGCAGTTCGGGGAACAGTGCGGAGGCCACCTGCTCACGGACGGACGCGGGCAGGTCCGTCATCTTCGCGGCGTCGGCCTCGAGCCTGCCGTAGTACTGGCGAGCGAGCTGATCGGCGCGAAATCCGGGCAGGCCCAGTTCCTTCACCGCTTCGCGCCGCTCTGTCGAATCGAGATCCGCGAGGTGCCGCGGCGGCAGCCCGCGCTTGGGCGCGTTGAACACGAGAGGAAGTGAAACAGCCATAGTGCGGTCCATTGTCCCATCGCTGTCCAATCGAGCCCAATTCCGAAATTGCTCTACCCTCTGTGCGTGCCCAACGAGTCTCAGGACTCGTCAACCACTCACGGGGAAAGTGGGCCGGCGCCGCGTGTGCAGGCGATACCGCACGTCCAACGCAAGACCGGGTGTCTGATCGAATGCTCTGGCGGCTGTTCGTTTCGTGAACTCGATACCCAACACGTCGCGCAGTGCCCGCCGGTCCGGGAACTCCCAGCGCGTGTCGACGCGCACCGTGCCGAAGCCCTGAGCCTCGAAGAAGCGCTCGACACGCGCAGGATCGTATTGCGGGAGGTCCGCCCGCATCCACCGTCCGTAGTCGAACGCGGTGGCGTCGAGATCGATCACGGCCAGCACTCCACCGGGCTTGAGCACCCGCATGGCCTCCGCAATCCCGGCGCCACATCCCGGGCCGAAGAAGTAGGCAGTGCGGGCGTGAACGAGGTCTGCCGAGCCGTCACCCACAGGCACGGCCTCGGCGGAACCTTCCAGGACCTCGACGTTCGCGAGATCTCCGGTCCGCAGACGCGCGGCCTCCACCAACGGAGCATGCGGATCGACCCCGACCACCCTGGCCGCCGTCTCTGCGAACATCGGTAGATGAAATCCGCTTCCGCAGCCGACGTCGACCACCACAGCGCCAGCCCAATCGACCGATCCCGCCAAGTGTCGGTAGATCGCACCATCGGCGTCCTGCGCCCGATTCTCGACCTCGTACACCTGCGGCCAATACCAGATGTTCGGGCTCGGAATCGTCACACGAGCAGCGAGAACACGAGCCACGTCACGAACGCGGACGGCAGAACCGAATCGAGGCGATCCATGATGCCGCCATGGCCGGGCAGCAAAGTCCCCATGTCCTTGATCTGAAGTTCTCGTTTGATCTGCGATTCGATCAGGTCGCCCAACGTGGCCACGATCACGAGCACGGCACCGAGCGCAAGGCCGATCAGCGGGTTCTCGTCCAGAATCAACGAGACGGTCGCGATGCTTCCGACCACACAGAAGATCAGCGAACCGAAGAAGCCCTCCCAGGACTTCTTGGGACTGACCCGCGGCACCATCGGGTGCTTGCCGAACAGGGATCCCGCCGCGTATCCGCCGATGTCCGAGCAGACCACGCCGATCATCAGACACAGCACCCGAGCCGGCCCGTCGTCCTGCAACACCATGAGCACGGCGAACGCCGCGAGCAGTGGAATCCACGCCGCCACGAACACGGTGACCGCGGTATCGGGGAGAAAGTTACGTGGAGTCGCATTCAGTCCGTGATCGAACAAGCGCCAGACCATACAGACGAGGACCGTTGCGGCGAATGACGCCAACACACCCTGCACACCGAACGGCCACGCCAACCACAGAATCGCCTGACCTCCGGCGATCAGAGGAAGTCGCGGCACACGGATACCCGCCTCGCGCAGGCGCTTCGCGACCTCCCACGTGGCAACGGCCATTGCCGCAGCAACTACGCCGATGAATACCAGTGGAACGTAGACGAGGACGAGTATCAGGGAAATGCCGAGTCCAGCGCCTACCGCGATAGCTGCGGGTAAGTTCCGTCCCGCTTTCGACTTCGGCCCGTTCACATGATCGACCTCTGCCGACCCCGAGGGGCCGCCCGATGCGGGCCCATCGGGTGTCCCTCGTTCTGCTGGCACGGTCACTGTCTCCCGTTCCGCCCCTCGTCTCGATGTCGAACTGCAGGTGTGGCGCCCAAGGCACTCACACCTCGAGCAGTTCGGCTTCCTTGTGTTTGAACAAATCGTCGATCTGACCGACATAGCGTGCTGTGGTCTTGTCGAGTTCCTTCTCGGCGCGGCCGACCTCGTCCTCGCCGGCTTCGCCGTCCTTCTGGATTCGCGAAAGCTGCTCCATCGCCTTGCGACGGACGTTGCGCACCGCGACCTTTGCGTCCTCGCCCTTGGCCTTCGCCTGCTTGACCAGTTCCTTGCGGCGTTCCTCGGTGAGCTGCGGGACCGAAATGCGGATCAGGTTTCCGTCGTTCGTCGGGTTCACACCCAGATCGGAGTTGCGGATGGCCGTCTCGATCGGACCGAGCTGCGACGCCTCGTACGGTTTGACCACCACAAGGCGAGCCTCTGGGACATTGATGCTGGCGAGCTGAGTGATCGGCGTCATCGCACCGTAGTACTCGATCGCGATACGGGAGAACATCCCAGGGTTGGCACGACCCGTCCGAATCGAGCCGAGGTCGTCCTTCGCCACCGTAACAGCCTTTTCCATCTTCTCCTCGGCCTCGAAGAGAGCTTCATCTATCACGGCTGTTCCTCCATGTTCGTCGTACTTGCGAGAGTTTGATTCGAGTGGTCGACTTCACCGGTCGGTCAGGTCTTGACGAGTGTTCCGATCTTCTCACCGGACACAGCCCGGGCGATATTGCCCTCTGTGAGCAGATTGAACACCATGATCGGCATCTGGTTGTCCATACACAGACTGAAAGCAGTCGCGTCGGCCACCTGGAGTCCCTGTTCGATCACCTCGCGATGGGTGATCTGCTCGTACATCGTGGCATCGGGGTCGACCCGCGGATCAGCCGTATAGACGCCGTCGACCGCCTTCGCCATGAGGACCACGTCGGCGCCGATCTCCAGCGCACGCTGCGCCGCCGTGGTGTCGGTGGAGAAGTAGGGCATTCCCATGCCCGCACCGAAGATGACGACGCGACCCTTCTCGAGGTGCCGTTCCGCGCGCAGCGGAATGTACGGTTCCGCGACCTGGCCCATCGTGATTGCGGTCTGAACCCGGGTGTCGATGCCCTGCTTCTCGAGGAAATCTTGCAATGCAAGCGAATTCATCACGGTGCCGAGCATGCCCATGTAGTCGGAACGTGCGCGCTCGAGTCCGCGCTGCTGCAATTCTGCGCCGCGGAAGAAGTTGCCACCACCGATGACCACCGCGACCTGAACGCCCGAGCGCGCGACGCCGGCAATCTGCTCGGCCACCTTCGTCACGACGTCAGGATCGAGACCGACCCTGCCGCCACCGAACATTTCGCCACCCAGCTTCAGGACGACGCGGCGAAAGCCGTGACGATCTTGGGCTGCTTCCGACATTGTTCTCCTCGTTTGTACGATCACACGTTTTCACACGGGCCATCCGTCACAGGTCATCGAGACCCGGGTCGTGTTCGATCCTGCCTCATCGGAACGACTCGCGGCACACGTTGGCCCCGCCGGTTCGAGTGCGAACTCTTCGCCGACGGGGCCACTCGTCCCACGAAGAACGATCAGGAAGCGCCGACCTCGAAACGAACGAATCGCTTGATCGTCACGCCTGCCTCGTCGAGGAGCGCCTTCACGGACTTCTTGGAATCCTGGACCGAGGACTGCTCGGTCAGCACGACATCCTTGAAGTAGCCGTTCACGCGGCCTTCGATGATTTTCGGCATGGCCTGCTCGGGCTTGCCTTCCGCGCGTGCCGTCTCCTCGGCGATGCGACGCTCGCTGGCGACGATGTCCTCGGGGACCTCGTCGCGCGTGACGTACTTGGCCTTCAGCGCGGCAACCTGCATCGCAGCAGAGCGTGCCGCCTCGGCAGCCTCGTCACCCTCACCGGTGTACTCGACGAGAACGCCGACGGCGGGCGGAAGGTCTGCGCTGCGCTTGTGGAGGTAGACGGCGACGGGGCCGTCGAAGGAGGCGATCTTGCTCAGTTCGAGCTTCTCACCGATCTTGGCGGACTGCTCCTGGAAGACTGCGTCGACGGTCTTGCCGTCGAGCTCGACAGCCTTGAGAGCGGCGATGTCGGCGGGCTTTGCCTCCGCGGCGGCGGCCACGATCGACTCGGCGAGCTTCAGGAAGTCTGCGTTCTTGGCGACGAAGTCGGTCTCGCAGTTGATCTCGAGCAGAACGCCGTCCTTGGCGACGACCAGACCCTCGGCGGTGGTGCGCTCGGCACGCTTACCGACATCCTTGGCGCCCTTGATGCGCAGCTGCTCGACAGCCTTGTCGAAGTCGCCGTCAGCATCGGCCAGAGCGTTCTTGCATGCCATCATTCCGGAGCCGGTGAGCTCGCGGAGCCGCTTGACGTCAGCGGCGGTGTAGTTCGCCATGGTGAGCGAGCCTCCTTATTGTCTGTTGGGACGTGAGTCAGGGTAGTACGACGGGCAGACCGTGAAACGGCCCCGACCAAAGAGGTGCTTGGTCAGGGCCGTTTTCATCGGATCAGGCCTCGGTCGAGGGTGCCTCGGTAGCCGGTGCCGTCTCGGCTGCGGGGGCAGCCTCCGCAGCGGGCGCAGCGTCTGCTGCCGGGGCTGCCTGCGAGAGCAGCTCCTGCTCCCACTCGGCGAGAGGTTCGCCGGCGCCGGCCTCGGGCTTTGCGTCCTTGTCGGCGCTCTGTCCGGCGCGTGCCTGCACACCCTCGGCAACCGCCGAAGCGACAACCTTGGTGAGCAGTGCGGCCGAACGAATGGCGTCGTCGTTACCCGGAATCGGGTAGTCGACCAGGTCGGGGTCGCAGTTGGTGTCCAGGATCGCGATGACCGGGATGTTCAACTTGCGAGCCTCGGCAACCGCCAGGTGCTCCTTGTTGGTGTCGACGACCCACACAGCGGAAGGAACCTTGGCCATGTCGCGGATACCACCGAGGGTGCGATCGAGCTTGGTCATCTCACGCGTGAGCATGAGGATTTCCTTCTTGGTGCGACCCTCGAATCCACCGGTCTGCTCCATGGCCTCGAGCTCCTTGAGGCGGAGGAGACGCTTGTGGACCGTGGTGAAGTTGGTGAGCATGCCGCCGAGCCAACGCTGGTTCACGTAGGGCATTCCGACACGAGTTGCCTCGCCCGCAATGGACTCCTGGGCCTGCTTCTTGGTGCCGACGAAGAGGATCGTGCCACCGTGGGCGACGGTCTCCTTGACGAACTCGTACGCCTTGTCGATGTACGTCAGCGTCTGCTGCAGGTCGATGATGTAGATGCCGTTGCGATCGGTGAAGATGAAACGCTTCATCTTCGGGTTCCAACGACGGGTCTGGTGACCGAAGTGCGTGCCGCTGTCGAGCAGCTGCTTCATTGTTACGACAGCCATGGCTGTGTATCTCTCTTTCAATTGCCGGTTCTGCAGGGCGTCGGTGACGCTCTGCCCTGGCACCCGCTGGCCTCCGGACTCACGCTGCTCGAGCGTGAGACCAGCCGAAGGCCGTAAAAGCGTGCGCGGGCGCGCGAAGTCGGACTGTGCGAACACAGACCGCTCGACCAGTGTACGGCTTGCGCGGCCGGTCCCCTAACCGCGGTGGCCACCGACCCGCCTGTCAAGTGACCCCTACCCCGATGTGCACGGCACCGAGATTCGTCCACAAAACGAATGACGTGCGGTTTTTCTCCGCATCCCACGGCATCGTCGACACGATGATGCGCAGATCGATACCCGCCATCGCGCTCGCCGTCCTCGTCGCCATCACGTCGCCGAGCAGTGTCGGCGCCTCCGAATCCGAGTTCGATTGGCCACTTCGACCGCGACCCCGAGTCGAACGCGCCTTCGACAAACCCGAGCACAACTGGCTACCCGGACACCGGGGGGTCGACCTGGCCGCGCAACCCGACGAAGCCGTGCTGTCCGCTGGGGCCGGCGTGGTGGTGTTCGCCGGAACGGTGGCGAACAAACCGGTCGTCTCGGTCGATCACGAAGGCGGCCTTCGGACCACCTACGAACCGGTCGCCGCACGGGTACGGGCGGGACAGCGCGTCGGCGTCGGAACGGTCCTCGGAGTACTCGAAGCCGACCATCCCGGATGCTCTGTGGCAGCGTGCCTGCACTGGGGCCTGCGCCGGGACCGGGAGTATCTGAATCCGCTCCGGCTGGTCGACGCCGCTCCCCTGCGGCTGAAACCGTTGCACTCGTGAAACCTGCGCTCGGATCATGCGCGGGGGTGAGCCCGGTCATGCACGGCACGTAGCCGGTCGACGGACACGTGCGTGTACAGCTGTGTGGTGGCCATACTCGCGTGACCCAACAACTCCTGAACCACGCGCAGGTCCGCACCACCCTCCAGTAGATGGGTCGCTGCGCTGTGCCGCAAACCGTGCGGACTCAGGTCCGGCGAACCGGGAACTGCCGACAGGACGTCGTGCACCACACTGCGCGCCTGGCGCTGGTCCAATCGGCCTCCGCGCTTTCCCAGCAGCAAAGCATTTCCCGATCTCTCACCGACGAGCTTCGGCCGACCTGCGCGCAACCATGCGTCGATCGCGTCGGCGGCCGGACGACCGTACGGCACCGACCGTTCCTTGTCTCCCTTGCCGATCACGCGCAGCAAACGTCGATGCTTGTCCACCGACACGAGGTCGAGACTGCACAATTCACC
Organism: Rhodococcus quanlei; assembly: GCF_055231015.1. Taxonomy (NCBI): domain Bacteria; kingdom Bacillati; phylum Actinomycetota; class Actinomycetes; order Mycobacteriales; family Nocardiaceae; genus Rhodococcus; species Rhodococcus quanlei. Next base: position 202,226 of record NZ_JBUYWD010000010.1, read on the forward strand.
GACGCGAATCCCGGTCGAGTAGAGCAGTTCGACGATGAGGCGGTCACGGAGCGCAATCGGATCTTCCTGAGCTGCACCCAGTTCCGCTACGTCCATCGCCTCCACGGCCTGCGTCTGCCGCAGCACTGCAGGCAATGTCCGGTGTGCGCGAGCCGCGACCAGTCGCGCACCCGGATCGGACGACAGACGTCTGGTCCGCATCAGCCACGCGGTGAAGTTGCGAGCCGACGACGTGCGTCGCGCCAACGTGGTTCGGGCTGTTCCGGCGGCCGCTTGCGCGGCAAGCCACGAGCGCAGCACCGACAGATCGAGCGCCGCGATGTTCGTGTTGCCGCCACCCGAGCCGAAATGACGCAGCAGCGAACGAACATCGGCCAGATACGCACGCACCGTATGTTCCGAGCGCCCTCGCCCGAGCCGCAGATGCTCGGAGTACTCCGCGAGCACGGCCTCGAGTTCAGGGGTCAGCTCGATCCGCTGCGGGCGCTCGCTACTCATGCACCCATGATTCGTTGCGGCAGTACGCCAGGCAAGCAGGACACGCCTTCCGCAGACCTGTCAGGCCCCTTTTCGCGGACCTGTCAGGCCGTGCCCGCCTCCGCGAATTCGGATTTCCACACACGGAAACCTTCCTCGGTACGACCCTTGCGCCAATACCCCGAAATGGACGCATCCGAGGCCGGGACAGCTCGTTCCTTGCGCACGTACGCCCGCAGATTCGACATGACGGCCTGAGCTTCACCGTGAATGAAGACGTGTGGTCGTCCATCTCGCCACGGGACCTGCCGCACGGCGGCGATCAGCGGGGCGTTGTCGCCCGAATTGTCATCATCGACCGTGTCGGAGGACGCACCTCGATGTATCCATCGCACGTCGACGCCGTCCGGCGCATTCAGCAGCACTTCGTCATCGGGGCCGCCGACTTCGATGAGAACGTCCCCGACTGCATCTTCTCGGAGTCGCTCGACCGCCGCGGAAATCGCGGGGACTGCCGACTCGTCACCGGCGAACAGATACCAGTCGGCGGCGGCGTCGGGCGCAAAAGCGCCGCCGGGGCCGCGAAGTTGGAGCGTGTCACCCGGCTGCGCCGATGCCGCCCACGGCCCCGCCACGCCGGCCTCACCGTGTACGACGAAGTCGATCGCAATCTCTCGTGCGTCGTGATCGACCGAGCGGATCGTGTACGTCCGCAAGGTGGGTTCATCCTCTGGTCCGAACACGAGTTTGACGTACATGTCGGTGAATGCGTTCGGTGTGAACGAATCGAAACCCGGGTCGCCGAGATGGACCCGCACCATGTGCGGAGTCAACCGTTGCGTCCGAATCACCGTCAGTGTCGCCGTCGGCTTCGCCATTGCAACCTCATATCCCGTCCGTTGGCCGGCAAGCCAAACCACCCAGTTAGCTAGTTAGTTAGTTAGCCTTACCTAACCAGCGTACCCGAATGTGTGACGTTTCCGTCGGGTGGGGCGAATCCCTCATCCAGGTTCGGAAGTAACTCCGAGGGCGTCGGCAGCCATCGGCCAGAAGTTGTGCAGGTCATCCTCCCAATAGCCCCACGAGTGCGTGCCGACCGGTTTGAAGTCGAAGGTAGCCGGGATCTGCAACGACCTCAGCCTGTCCGCCAGATGGTGCGTGCACTGATTGGTCCCCGCCTCGATGAGTCCGCCCACGATCACCTGATTGGCCAGAGCACCCGAACCGTCGACATCGGGGCCGTCGAGATTGTCGTGAGGCCCCGGCAGCCCGCTACCGTTGCTGATGTAGAGATCGATCCCGCGTAGTCGCTCTGCGTGGATCACGGGGTCGTTCGCCACCCAATCCGGGTCCCCGGGCGGGCCCCACATGTTCTCCACGTTTCCGCCGCGCGCGCTCACCACGAAGGTGACGTACGTCCGCCCGGCTGGAGTGCTCGTCTCCGCACACCCACTGAAGGAGCCCACTGCGTTGTACAACGATGGTGCATGCTCGGCGAGCATCAGAACCGAAGTACCCGACATGGACAATCCTGCGATCGCATTCTCGCCGGTTGTTCCGAGTGTCGCATCGACAATCGGCGGAAGTTCCTCGGTGAGGAAGGTAGTCCACTTGTTGAGGCCGAGAACCGGGTCGCGTTCCTGCCAGTCCGTGTAGTAGCTGAATGCACCACCAACCGGGATGACGACGTTGACGTTCTTGTCCGCAAAGAAGGAGACCACGTCCGTCTTGGCCTTCCACGTGGCCGTGTCCTCGCCGCCCCCAGCACCGTTGAGTAGATACAACGTCGGTCTGGGTACGCTCGTGTCGGCTGGGCGAATCACTTCGAGACGGATGTCTTTCTTCATCGCCGCCGAATACACATACATGTTCATGTGGCGGTCGTCGACCTGCTCCACACGGTCGAGGACAGAGCCGCCTTCCGACGCCTGTGCCACGCCTCCGACGAGACTCCACGACGCCATGATGGCAACGATCAGGAGTGTCCGGCAGAACCCGGTCGCGCTCATGGCTACTCCTTCTGTTTCGCGAACTCCCCCTCTATCACGCTAGCCGCGCGAGACATGCTCGCGCGGCGGAACGCACGAGCGTGGCTGCGGTCCGGTTCAATGCCGTGCCAGGCGTCGCCGGTCATCGCTGCGGCCCGAGCGTGCGATCACGGAGGTAGCAGCCGAGTGCAGGTCCGATGACTGCCAGGGCGGCAGGTTCGAGCATCGCGTTGTGTTCGCAGTCGACGGGAAGCTCTTCGATGCGGCCGGTCACGAACGGTCGCCACTGCTGTACCGAGCGAGCAGGAACCGAACGAGACCGGTCGGCAGAGTCGCCGTTACGTGCGGCCGACACGATGAGCATGTTCCCGTCGTAGACCTGGGGCGCGAATTGCTGTCCGAGATGCAGGGAACTCCGATACCCGGCCGCGATTGCCTCGAGGTCACGCCCGCGCACTCCGGTTCCTGTTCCGAACGACTCGTCTATCAGCCGAGCAGCATGTTCGTAAGTCATCTCACGACCTACGTCGACTTCGATCCCGAGCCCCCACAGAAGATCCCGCACCCCGAAGTCACCGCCGGACCGATTCACGTCGCCGACATGGGGATAGCTGTCCATGACCGTCAGCGTTGCGACTTCCTCGCCCCAGCTTTGCAACTCGACGGCTACGGCGTGAACGATGAGACCGCCGAGGGACCACCCGAGCAAATCGTACGGGCCGGTGGGTTGGACTGCCCGAAGCTCCTCCACGTAGCGGTGTGCCAACTGGTCGATCGACCGGTACTCGCCGTCGCCACTGATCATGGGCAGTTGCAGCCCGTAGGCGGGCCGTCCCGGTGGCAGATACTGCATCAAACCGGAGTAGCCCCAGGACAGCCCCATAGCCGGATGTACACAGAACAGCGGCCTTCCACTACCGTGTCCTCGCAATCGGATCAGCACCGCGAGCTCAGCTGCGGTGTCGGCACCTCCGAGAGTGGGGACGTCGAGACGTCGGGCGATCCCAGCCGGGGTCGGGTCGAGGAAGATCCATCGAAGCGGAATCACACGGTTCGGCCCGGTGCGCAGGTAGTGCGCCACTCTGGTGGCGAGCAAGGAGTTCCCACCGAGATCGAAGAAGCTGTCCGCCGTGCCCACGCGACTCACCCCGAGGACTTCCACGAAGGCCTGCACGACCATTCGCTCGGTATCCGTGGCCGGGGCGCGAAACTCGGCTCCGGCGAATTCGAAATCGGGTGCGGGCAGAGCCTTCCGATCGAGCTTGCCCGCCGGTGTCATCGGGATTCGGTCCAGCACGACCAGTGACGTGGGCACCATATGACTCGTCAAGCACTCCGCGGCATACGTGCGCAATTCGGCGGGGTCCACACTCTGCCCGTCCCACGGCCGCACGTACGAGGCCAGCGCGATCTCGCCCGATGGTCCGGTACGACCGATCGTGGCAGCGAAAGCAACATCCGGGTGACGAGCGAGCACCGCGTCGATCTCCCCGAGTTCGACACGGAAGCCCCGAACCTTGACTTGGAAGTCGGCACGCCCCAGGTACTCGAGGACATGATCGCCTCGCCATCGCACCACGTCCCCGGTGCGGTACATCCGGCATCCAGGACCGCCGAATCGACAGGCCACGAAACGTTCCGAGGTGAGCACCGCACGATCGTGGTAGCCGCGAGCCAATCCGGGTCCGGAAATGTACAACTCGCCTGGCACTCCGGCAGGCACCGGTTGCAGTCGTTCGTCGAGAACCATGAACGCGAATCCGACGGCCGGAGCTCCGATGTTCACGGCTTCACCTGACCGCATCGGTGCGCTCACACTCGCCTGCACGGTGGTCTCCGTGGGACCGTACCCACTGTGGACACTGCGGCCTGGTGCCCACTGCGCCAACACCTCCGGTGGGCACGCCTCCCCCACCAGGTCGAGCACACGAAGCGACTCGAGGCCCTCGCCGTCGAGAGCCGCCAGCGCGGTGGGTGTGATGGTGGCGTGCGTTACCCGCTCACTGCGGAGCACCTGGGCCAATTCGTCGCCACCGACCACGGTGGACGGGACGATCACCAACCGCGCCGACGCACTGAACGCCATCGCCAACTCGAACACCGATGCGTCGAAACTCGGGGACGCCAGTTGCGAAACCGTGGAATCGTGCGTGACCGAGAAACGTTCGCGTGTCTCCGCAGCGAGTCCGGCCATACCCCGATGAGTAACGATGACCCCCTTGGGCCTTCCCGTCGAGCCCGATGTGTATATGAGATAGGCCGGGTGTGCGAGGCGCAATGGACACGTCCTGTGCTCGTCGGTGATCGGTGCCGCCGACTCCGTCTCCATCTGCTCGATGAAGTGCTCGTGGTCGATCACCAGCCAAGGCACGGTGTCGGGCAGCTCGTCCCGAAAGTCCCGCACGCTCAGACCGATGGTGGCCCCGCAGTCGGTGAGCATGTAGTCGATCCGTTCACGCGGGTAGGTGGGGTCGACTGGAACGAACGCCGCCCCAGTCTTGGTGATCGCCCAGATCGCAACCACCGCTTCGATCGAACGCGGCATTCCGAGCGCGACGAACGTCTCCGGCCCCGCCCCACGGCGCCGCAGCACCTGCGCCAACCGGTTGGACCGCGCGTCGAGCGTGCGGTAATCGATGTGGCGGCTACCGCAGGACAATGCCACCGAGTCCGGGGCAAGGTCTGCGGCTGCCGAGAGGAGATCGGGCCACAGTCGGGGGCGCACGTCCGGGCCGCCTCTGGCGGGCACCAACTCCTCGATCTCCCCCTCGTCGAGCAAAGGAAGATCACCGATCGGCAGGCAGGGATCATCGGTGGCGGCGTCGAGGACCCGCACGAGACGGTCGGCGAAGCCACGGACGGTGCCGGGATCGAAGAGATCGGTGGCGAAGTCGATCGCACCGGTCATCCCGGCCGGCGCACCGCTGGCGTCGAACTCCTCCGCAAGGAGGAATTCGAGATCCACTTTGACGACGGCAAGCCCCGGATCCACTGCCTGCACTTCCAGTCCCGGCAAGGTGAGCGTCGGTCGTTCGTTGTTCTGAAATTCGAGGGAGACCTGCACAAGCGGCGCATACGCGGTCGACCTGTTGGGCCCGACCGCGTCGACCACCCGTTCGAAGGGAACATCCGAATGTGCGAAAGCACCGAGGTCGACGTCCCGGCACTGTGCAACCAGGTCGGTGAACGACTTCGCCGCCCGGACCTGCGTGCGCAGGGCCAGAGTTCCCACGAACATGCCGATCAGATCGTCCAGCGCGGGCTCTGCTCGCCCGGCGATCGGGGTGCCGATCACGATGTCCGAGGTTCTCCCCAGGCGAGAAAGCAGAACCACCAACGCCGCGTGCACGATCATGAACTCGGTGACGCCGAGACGTCGCGACAACTCGCTGGTTCGTCGGTGAAGTTCGCTGCTGACCGAGAAACGGACGCGCCCTCCGCGGAAGGACTGTTGGGGTGGGCGGTCCCGATCGATGGGTAATTCCAGAAGGTCGGGGGTGCCCGCCAGTGCTGTGGTCCAGTAATCGAGTTGTCGTGACATCAGCGATTCGGGGTCCTTCTCCGAACCCAGCAGCTCTCGTTGCCACAGAGTGTAATCGGCGTACTGCACCGGTAGTGGCGCCCAGTCGGGTGCGCCGCCGCCCACGCGGGCACCGTACGCGGTCATCACGTCACCTACCAGTGGAGTCATCGAAGAGCCGTCGGCCGAGATGTGATGGACCACCACAGCAAGAACATGTTCGGTGGCGGAGAGCGAGAACAGTCCTGCCCGCAGTGGAAGCTGTACCGTGACGTCGAACCCCACCGAGCTCAGCCTGGTCAACTCCTCGCTCAGAGTCTGCTCCGATACTGCGACGGGCTCGAGCGCCGGCACCGCACCAGCGGGGGGCAGGATCTGCTGAAACGGGCGGTCCCCGAGGAACGGGAACATCGTTCGCAACGATTCGTGACGTTCGAGAACGTCGGTGAGCGCCGAGTTCAGCGCTCCCAGATCAAGATCGCCGCGCAGCCGCATCACGATCGGAATGTTGTAGGCGGCCGAGGTGATGTCGAGTTGATTGAGAAACCACATCCGCTGCTGAGCGAACGACAACGGAATCGCCTCGAGACGAGGGTGCGCCGCCAGCGCCGGACGTTCGGCCGACCGTGCGCCGCGCCCGATCCGCTGCGCAAACTCCGCCACTGTGGGTGCCTCGAACAGATCGCGCACTCCGCAGTCGGTGCCCAGCAATGTCCGTAACCGTGCGACGACCCGGGTGGCGCTGAGCGAGTTGCCGCCGAGGTCGAAGAACGCCGTCTCGGCACCGACCCGCTCGAAACCGAGAACGTCTGCGAAGACCTCGGCCACCGACTCTTCGATCGGACCGACCGGCGCCCTATCGGTTCCGATTCCGGACCGAAAATCCGGTGCCGGCAGTGCCGCGCGGTCGAGCTTGCCCACCGCGGTCAGCGGAATTCGATCCAGGACCGTGATCGAGGAAGGAACCATGTAGGACGGAAGACGCTGTGCCAGACACCGCCGGAGTGCGGCACCATCGATGGTGCCGTCCGCGACCGACATCACATAGGACGCCAGCACGGTCTCGTCTGCCGGACCGCGGAGCGCAAGGGTGGCCGCGAACCCGACATCTCGCTCCGACATGAGTGCGGAGTCGATCTCGCCGGGCTCGACGCGGAATCCGCGTACCTTGACCTGGAAGTCGACGCGCCCCACATACTCGATGTGGTGTTCACGCGTGACGCGCACAATGTCTCCGGTGCGGTACATCCGCGCACCGGGATCAGCGGGGTTCGCGACGAACCTTCCGGCGGTGAGGGACGGTCGACGATGATACCCGCGCGCAAGACCACCACCTGACAGATACAGCTCGCCTGCCACACCCGCGGGTACCGGTTGCAACCGAGCGTCGAGCACCAGTGCCGTCACTCCGCGAATCGGACCGCCGACGGTGATCGGTTCTCCGAGCACCATCGGATCACTGATGTTGGACATGATCGTGGTCTCGGTGGGCCCGTACGCGTTGTGCAGTCGCCGGCCCGGCGCCCAGCGGGCGACGAGTTCGGGTGGAGCCGCCTCACCACCGAACACCACGTCAGTCAGCTGTGTCAGACCGGCTGGATCGAGTGAGGCCAGTGCTGCGGTAGTGATGAACGCATGTGTGACGTTTCGGTCCGCCAGCAAGTACGCGAGGTCGTCGCCGCCGAACACCGTCGGCGGTGCGATCACCATCGTGGCGCCCGCACCGAAGGCTTGCAGATACTCGAACACCGCCCCGTCGAAACTCGGTGTGGAGAAATGCAGTGTGCGTGACCGCGGTGTCGCCCGGAAGCGTTCGAGCTGATCGACCGCGAAGTTGTCCAACCCACGATGAGTGACCAGGACCCCTTTCGGAACGCCCGTGGACCCCGAGGTGTAAACGACATAGGCAGCCGTATCCAACGTGATCGGACCGGTGCGATCGGCGTCGGTCACCGGGGCAGCCGATTGCTGCGTGCATTCGGTGACGACGCCGGCATCGTCGAGAGCAAGCCAATCGGCGGTGTCCGGAAGTCGTCGACGGTGCTGCATGGTGCTCAGGCCGATGCGGATCCCGGAATCGGCCAGCATGTGCACAATGCGCTCGTCCGGGTAGTTCGGGTCGACCGGCACGAACGCCGCCCCTGTCTTGGCCACTGCCCATACCGACACAACGGACTCCGGGGACCGCGGAATACCTATTGCCACGAAGGTTTCGGGGCCGACGCCGCGTGCGATGAGTGCTCGGGCGAGACGATTCGACCGCTCCGCCAGCTCACGGTAGGTCATCTCCTGGTCTTCGTAGCACAGTGCGATGGCGCCGGGATCGAGCGTCGCCCCCGCTTCGAGGATCTCGGCCATCGTCCGGTTCGATTCACCCGGGAGTCCGCTCAGTGGCATCAAGTCGGCGCGCTCACGGTCGGACAACAGTGACAACGCGGCCAGTTGCCGCTCTGGACGCGTGCAGGACTCGACCGCGCGCACCAGTCGTCCGGCGATGTCGCGGATGGCGTCCGCATCGAACACATCGGGCAGATACTCGAACTTCATGTGCAACCGAGTGTCGACCGATGCCACGAGGCTCAGTGGATAGTGTGCTGCATCTCGCGCGTCCACGCTGGTGACGTGCATCCCGGCGCACTCGGTCGCGTCGGTAAGTCCGGCGCGGTCGACAGGGTAGGACTCGAACACCGTCAACGTGTCGAAGCCGACCCCCTCCCCCGCGGCGCGCTGGATATCGACCAAGCCGAGGTAGTGGTGATCGGACAACATGGCCTGCTCGGCCTGCACCCGGTCGAGCAGGGCACCCACCGTCTCCTCGGAACGGAGCCTGATCCGCACCGGGACGGTGTTGATGAACAGCCCGATCATCGTCTCGATCCCCGGCAACCCCGGCGGTCGCCCCGAGACGGTGGCGCCGAACAGCACGTCGTCGCGGGCAGTCAACGCACCCAGCACCATTGCCCACGACACCTGTAGGAGAGTGTTGACCGTCAGACCACGCGCACGCGCGACCTCGCGGAGCTGGTCGGTCCGGCCTCGATCCAGATCGAACACCCATTCGCGGGTCGTGGTGAACTGCCGCTGTCTCTGGTCCTCGCGTCCCTTCCCTCCATCCCCGAGGAAGGTCGGCCCGTCGATCCCGGCGAGAACTTCGGCCCATACCTTCCGGGAGGCGTCCAGATCGCGGTGTGACATCCACGTCAAGTAGTCGCGGTATCCGCGTGTGAGGGGCTGCACCGGCGGGTCCGAGTCGGCGGCGTACGACGTCAACAGTTCCTGCACCAACAGCGGCATCGACCAGCCGTCGAGCAGGATGTGATGGTTGGTCGACACCAGCCGAAATCGACCCGGAGCCGTCGTGATCAGCATGAACCGAATGAGTGGGGCTGCGCTCATATCGAATGCGCGGACCCGGTCCTCGCTCAGCAGGCGTTCGACCTCCGACGCTGTCGCGTTGTCGTCGTAGTCCGTCAGGTCCACCTCCCGCCAGGGCGCCCGCGCGCCCCGCCGGACCACCTGAACAGCACGGCCGTCGGCGTCGTGAAGGAAAGCGACTCGCAGATTGGCGTGCCGACCCAGCACGCCATCGACTGCCCGGCGCAGTCGCCCCGAATCGACGGTGCCGACGAGTTCGAGACTCACCTGCACCAAGTAGGCATCCAGGGAGTCCGCGGCAAGTTCGGCGTGGAAGAGCATGCCGGCTTGCAGCGGCGAGAGCGGCCACACATCTGTCACGTCGGGACAACGACTTTCGAGCTCCTCGACGGTCTCTTGTCGGAGTTCGAGAAGATCGAAGTCCGACGGGGTGAACCCACCGCCACCCGACTCGACGTGCACGGCAAGGGACTCGAGCGCTCGAACCCAGAGCTGTGCGAGCTCCCCGACCGCTTCTTCCGTGAGGATCCCGCGGGGGTAGGTCCACGTGGAGATCAGTCGAGATCCCCCAGCCGAATCGCGGGTCATCGCGTTGACGTCGACGACGGACGCCACCGGAATATCGGCAGCGTCCACCGATCCCAGTCCCGGCTCGTCGACCGGCGCCCAGCCCGCCATGCCGTCGGCCGCGGTCCGATCCAAGCGGCCCAGGTAGTTGAAGCTGATCTGGGGACTCGGTAACGCGGAAAGTAGCGCCGCCGTATCGGTGTTCACATATCGGAGCAGACCGAATCCGATGCCGTGGTCGGGAACGGCAAGTAGTTGTTCCTTCACCATCTTGATCGCCGTCCCAACAGAGGGTCCTGCGGCGAATGCGTCGTCGAGGTTCACTCCCTGCAGATCGAATCGCAGTGGGAAGATCGTCGTGAACCACCCGATGGTCCGGGCAAGATCCGCTCCCGGCGCCACCTGCTCTTCGCGGCCATGCCCCTCGAGGCTCACCAACGCGTCGTCGACCCCGATCCCTCGACCGCGCCGCCAACGGATCAGTGCCATGGCCAGTGCTGTCAGCAGACCATCGCCCACGGCGGCGTGGAAGGCCTGCGGCACGGTCGTCAGGAGCCGCTCGGTCAACCGGGACGGAACATTCACCTCGACCGTCGCGGCAGTGCGGGCGGTATCCGACGCGGCCACCGGGCGCATACCCAGCATCGGGTCGGGCGCCTCGAGTATCTGGCGCCAGAGCCCGAGTTCGGTGATGCGGTGAGGTTCGTTCGCTGCGTCGACGAGCGCCAGCGCCCACCTGCGCATCGAGGTCGCAGGCGGTGCGGTCGCCACCGGCCCGATCCCCGATTGCTCGTACGCAGCGACGAGGTCGGGCACCAGTATCCGCCAGGACACACCATCCATCACCAGATGGTGCACAACCATCAGCACACGGCCACGACGTCCGTCCCCCGCGCCCCAGACCACCTGCATCATCACACCCGATTCGGGGTCGAGCCGGTCGAGCGCACGGTCGAAGTCGACGCGAACATCCTCTCCCGTGCTTCGCCGGAGAACGGTCGCCGCACCCACCGACCCTTCGGGCTGCACTTCCATCGACCAGCCCACCTCACTGCGCGGAGCGCGGTGCAAACGTGCCCGCAGGAGGTCGTGCCGATCCAGTACCACCTGCACGGCCCACATCAGGGCGTCCTCGTCCACCGCATGAGGAAGGGCGAACAGTGCGGACTGCGAATACCGGCGGAAATCTCCACCGCGGTCGAGCATCCACCGCATGATCGGCGTCAGGGCAATCTCGCCGACCCCGCCCCCTGGCAGTTCGTCGAGTACCACGGCCTCGTCACCGGTTCCGGCCACCAACGCGAGACCGGCAACAGTCTTGCGCTCGAACACGTCACGCGGCGTCATGCCCAACCCGGCGGCCTTGGCACGGGCGACCAACTGGATGGACATGATCGAATCCCCACCGAGAGCGAAGAAGGAGTCGTCGACACCCACCGAACTCAGGCCCAGAACTTCCGCGAACAAACCCGCCAGGAGACGTTCGGCTGCGGTGGCCGGGTCGCGGCTCACCGTTACCCGCTGTCCGAAGTCCGGAGCGGGCAACGCTTTCCGATCGAGTTTGCCGTTCACTGTCAGCGGCATCTCGTCGAGAACGACCACCGCAGCGGGAACCATATGTGCGGCGAGTCGTTCCGCAGTCGCGTCGATGATCGTCGCCGGGTCGATCGCGGCACCCGCCTGCGGCACGACATGGGCCACCAGCCGGTCCCCCGACACGCTCACCGCCGCCTGTGCGACCTCGGGGCACACCAGAAGCGCCGACTCCACTTCACCGAGTTCGATCCGGTAGCCCTTCACCTGCACCTGTTGGTCGTTGCGGCCGAGGTACTCCAGTTGCCCGGCACGGTTCCAGGTAGCGAGATCGCCGGACCGATACATTCGTGCCCCGGGTACGAACGGATCGGCAACGAAGCGGGCGGACGTGAGGGCGTACTGGCCGAGGTACCCCCGTGAAACCTGGGTCCCGGAGACGTACAGTTCCCCGACGACACCAGGCGGAACCGGATGCAGTCGCCCGTCGAGCACGTACACGCGCATTCCGGGCAGACCCCGGCCGATCACCGACGCGGTGTGCTCCTCCACGAGGGTCCGGCCGATCGACAGATGACTGACGTGCACCGTCGTTTCGGTGATGCCGTACATATTGACCAGAGCAGGCGCAGTGGTGCCGTGGCGCGATCGCCAGCCCCGCAACTGCGCGAAGTCGAGCGCCTCCCCACCGAAGATCACATACCGCAACGAAAGCCCGGAAGCGCTCGCGAGACGGTCTGCCTCCGCCAACTGATAGAAGGCGGTGGGGGTTTGGGCGAGGACGGTGACGCGTTCCTCGCGCAATAGTTCGAGGAACTTTTCGGGTGATCGTGCCGTGAAGTAGTCCACCAGCACCAATCGGCCACCGTGCGCGAGCGCCCCCCACATTTCCCACACCGAGAAGTCGAATGCCGCCGAATGGAACATTGTCCACACGTCCCCCGATCCGAACTCGAACAATGTCCGCGTGTTTGTCAGTAGCGCGACCGCGTTTCGGTGCGTGACCTCCACCCCTTTGGGCCATCCGGTGGAACCGGAGGTGTAGATCACATATGCCGTCGAATCCGGCCGCAGTGGCGCACAGCGATCTCGATCCGTCACCGGCGAACAGGAGAGACGACGGGCCACATCGAGCGTCGCCGGATCGTCCACAACGAGCAGCGGGATGCCCTCGAACCCTGAGGTTCGGGCGTCGGCCTTCGTGGTGAGCACGCACCTCGGGCTCGAGTCGCGGAGTAGGAAAGCCGAGCGCTCCGGCGGAGCAGCAATATCCATCGGGAGGTAGCCGGCCCCCGATTTCGTCACCGCCAGCAAGGCCACGATCAGCTCGACCGAGCGGGTGATGGCCACGGCCACCAACGATTCCGGGCCCACCCCGTCGGCCACCAGCACCCGCGCAAGCCGGTTCGCCCGCGCGTCGAGTTCCCGGTACGTCGTCGGCGAGCCGTCGCAACTCACCGCAACCGCATCGCCATCCGACGCCACCACCGCGTCGAGCACGTCCACCAACGACACCTCGGGAATATCGAGGCCCCGGCGATGCGCTGATATTCGCACGAATTCGTGTTCGTGCGGTCGCAGGATGTCGATATCGCCCACCGTGACCGCGGAGTCGACGGTCACGGCATCGATCACACGCACGAAACGCTCCACAAAGTCTGCCGCCGATGCACGATCGAAGATGTCGGTCGCATAGCGGATGCCGCCGCTGATGCCGGCCGGCTCGTCTTGGTCGTCGGCCCTTTCCGCCAGGCTCAGTTGCAGATCGAACTTGGCGACATCCAGGTCGACGTCGAGCGATCGGACGCGAAGCCCGGGCAGTTCCAGGTTCAGCCGAGCGGCGTTCTGGAACTCGATCAGTACCTGGAACAACGGCGCGTGCGCAGTGGACCGCTCCGGCGCGAATGCATCCACCAACCGTTCGAACGGAAGGTCAGAGTGCTCGAACGCCCCCAGGTCCACAGACTGCACCTCGGTGAGAAGTTCGGCGAACGAGGATCGCGCCGCGACCGGCGTGCGCAGCACCAAGGTGTTGACGAACATCCCGACCACGTCGTCGAGTACCCCGTGACCGCGTCCCGCGATCGGAGTCCCCACCACCACGTCGCCGGTTCCCGATACTCGCCCCAGCACAACGGCCAATGCGGCGTGCAGGACCATGAACACCGTCGAACCGTGCTCATGAGCGAGTTCGACGAGACGGCGATGTGTAGCGGACGGAATCTCGAAGGAAACGACCGCTCCACGGTAGGACCGTTGCGCCGGGCGAGGCCGGTCCACCGGCAGTGCCAGCACGCCGGGAATACCCGCGAGCACCCGGGTCCAGTACTCGAGTTGTTCCGATATCACGGACTCGCGCCGACGCTCCGTGCCCAGCATCTCCCGCTGCCAAAGGCTGTAGTCGGCGTAGTGGATCAGCAACGGCTCCCAGCCGGGCGGCCGGTGCTGCGTCCGTGCGGTGTAGGCGAGCATCAGGTCCCGCACGAGCGGAATCATCGACGCACCGTCGGCCGCAATGTGATGGACCACGATGGCGAGGACATGACGCCGGTAACCGAGCCGGAACAACCGCACCCGAAACGGAATCTCCTCCGACACATCGAACCCGGTATCGAAGAAGGTGGTCAAGACCTCTCGCAGCGTGTCATCCGACACCGGGACGGGTTCGAGGTCGGTGACAGCGACCGCAGGATCGACAATCACCTGCCGTGGCCCGTCGGCCGAACCGGGAAACACTGTCCGCAGCGACTCCTGCCGGTCGACGACGTCCACGATTGCCACCTGTAATGCGTTCGGGTCGAGCGCTCCATCCAACTGTAGGGCGGCCGGAATGTTGTACGCCGACGACGACGTATCGAACTTGTTGACGAACCACATGCGTTGCTGCGGCAGCGACAACGGAATTCGGTCGGGGCGCGGTCGTGCAACCGGTCCCGCCAGGGTGGAATCCGTGGTCGGCGCCCGCTCGATCCGGTCGGCCAAATCGGACACCACTGGCGCGTCGAACAATGCCGACACCCCGAGGCTCGCCCCCAGTGCGCCGTTGATGCGTGTCACCGCCCGGACAGCGCTGAGCGAATCGCCACCGCGTTCGAAGAAGCTGTCGTCCCCGCCGACACGATCGACGCCGAGGGCGTCCGCGTACGCTTCCGCGATTGCCTTCTCTTCGAGTGTTCGGGGGCGGCGATACGACGCCTTGGTGGTGTGTGGCTGCGGCAAGGCTTCTCGGTCGAGCTTTCCGTTCGCGGTCACCGGAAGCTCCGCGAGCACCACTATCACGGCGGGCAGCATGAACTGCGGCAGCTTGGCCGCGGCGGCCGCACGAACAGCTCCCGCATTCACCGCGGCATCACCGTCCGGGACCACGTACCCGGCCAGAAAGCCGCCACCCGGCCCGTCATGCCGCAGTAGCGCCACCGCCTGCCCAACACCGTCGTGTTGCAGCAACGCAGTCTCGATCTCCGCCAGTTCGATGCGTTGGCCGCGCAACTTCACTTGGAAGTCGTTACGGCCCTGGTATTCCAGCTCGCCGGTCGGTAACCAGCGGACGCGGTCGCCGGTACGGTACAAGCGCGCTCCGCCGCTTCCGATGGGATCGGCGACGAATCGTTCTGCCGTCAGATCGGGCCGGCCCTGGTACCCCCGGGCCAATTGGATGCCGCCCAGATACAGCTCACCGGTCACCCCCACCGGCACTGGACGTAGCCGCGTGTCGAGCACATATGTGCGGGTGTTCCACACCGGTGCCCCGATGGGGACGGTCTCCGCATCCTGATCGGTAACCTGGTGGAAGGTCACGTCGACGGCGGCCTCGGTGGGCCCGTACAGATTGTGCAACTCCGCTCCGTACACGGCACGCAGGCGTTGCGCAGTTGCCGCTGGTAATGCCTCACCGCTCGTGAACACCTTTCGCAGTGACGGTGTCGACGCGTCCGCCCCGGACAGGAAAACTTCGAGCATCGAGGGTACGAAGTGCACGGTCGTCACCGACTCTTCGACGATCACCCGTTCGAGATATGCCGGATCGCGGTGTCCGTCCGGCTCGGCGACCACCAAGCGCGCGCCGGAGATCAACGGCCAGAGCAGTTCCCACACCGACACGTCGAATGTCACCGGGGTTTTGTGCAGCACTGCATCATCGGAAAGCAATGCATATCGATCCTGCATCCAGGACAGCCGGTTCACCACGGCCTCATGCGTAACGGCGACCCCTTTCGGGCGACCGGTCGACCCGGAAGTGAACATCACATACGCCAGATGGTGCGGGTTCAGGGGCGAGATTCGATCCTCATCGTCGACCGGGGTGGCCGACAATCCGGACAAATCCAGGGTGTCCACCTCCACGACCGAGACCCCGGCCGGTGGCGCCACGTGATCGCCGGACGTGATCAGCAGCACCAGTGGCTGCGCCGTCGTCACCACATGCTCGACGCGCTCGGCGGGCTGCTGTGGATCGATCGGTACGTAGGCCCCTCCCGCCTCGAGCACCGCATAGACAGCCACCAGCAGATCCACCGAACGTGGCATCGCGATACCCACCGACGACTCCGGACCCACCCCCGCCTCGATCAGATACCGGGCCAGCCGATTCGCTCGCGCAGCGAACCGGGCATATGACAGTGTGGCCCCCGCGAATACCACAGCCGGTGCTTCCGGCGTGCGTTTCACCTGTGCATCGAACAGCTCGACCAACGTCCTCTCGCCCACGCGATGCTCCGTTGCATTCCAGGAACCGACCACCAGTTGCCGCTCGTGCGGGTCGAGAATGTCGATCTCCCCCACTCTGATACCCATGTTCATGGCGACCGCTTCGAGGATGCGGACCAGGTTGCCGGCGAGCGCTCCGGCCCGGTATCGGTCGATGGCCGTCGGCTGGTAGCGCAAAGTCAAGCGCAACTCCGGTCGGAGAACCGACACCAGGGTGATCGGATAATGTGTGGCGTCACCAGACTCGATACCGTCTACCCGCATGCCGTCGATATCGGTGTTCTCGTCCAATCCGGACGTATCGATCGGGTACGACTCGAACACGGACAGCGTATCGAAAAGAGTTCCCAGTCCCACTCGTGACTGAATCTCGCCGAGCCCGACATGGTGGTGGTCGAGCAGAACTGTCTGCTCGTCCTGCAAACGGATGAGCAACGCCCCGATACTTTCGTCCGGGTCCACTCTCACCCGCACCGGCACCGTGTTGATGAACAGTCCCAGCATGTTCTCGACATCCGGCAACTGCGGCGGCCTGCCGGACACAGTGGCACCGAACACCACATCCTCGCGTGAAAGCAAACGCGACAACAGCACGCCCCATGCTGCTTGGATCACCGTGTTCATCGTGACGCCGGCACGCTCGGTCACTGTGGCAAGAGCACTGACAACCGAGGTGGACACACCGACCTCGAGTTCGTGAGGCGCACCGTAAAGTGCCGGAATTGCATGTGACGCCATCAGCGTCGGCTTCTCGACGCCGGAGAGCGCGTTCTCCCAGACCCGAGCGGACAGGTCTGCGTCTCGGCTCGCGACCCACTCCAAATATGCCCGGTACGAAGGGGATTCCGGAAGGCGGACCAGTTCACCGTGGTCGGCGTAGCGAATCAGCAACTCCCGCACCAGTAGCGGTATCGACCAGCCGTCGAGGACGATGTGGTGATTGGTGACAGCCAGCACGAAATGTCCCGGACCGGTATGGACGAGCGTCAGCCGCAGCAGTGGCGGCCGTGCTGGATCGAATCGGGTACGACGATCCTCGTCGAGAACCGCCGCGAGCTCCGACTCCGTGTCGTCTCCATCCGCGGCGAGTTCCACCTCCCGCCAAGGTATCTCCACCGACCCCACCACCAGCTGGACGGGCAGGCCTTCGTCGTACACGAAGGCGGTCCGCAAGCCAGGATGGCGCGCCACGAGTCCAGCCGCCGCGCCGCGCAAGCGTTCCGAATCGACCACACCCACGAGATGAATCCGCAACTGAGCCGTATACAAGTCCAGCGAGTTCGACTCCGCGGCCAGCGACGCGTGGAACAGTAAGCCCGACTGCAGCGCTGACAACGGCCACACGTCCTGCACTGTCGGAAACCGTTGTTCCCACTGCTCGATCTGCTCCTGATTCGCCGAAACCAGCGCAATGTCCGAGGGTGTCAGGCCACCCATTCCGGGCCTCGAGGCATACACGGCCAGTCCGTCGAGTGCCCGGCTCCACCACTGTGCCAGCGCGGTGACGTCATCCTTGTCGAGAAGCCCAGCGGGAAAGGCGAACGACGCCTGCAGCCGGGGTTCTTCCTGAGACACCTCGACAAGGGCATTGATGTCGATGACGGATACTGCGGGCATATCGGGGTCCCGAGTTCCGGTGAGGGTGCTGTTCACCGGCAGCCAGTCTTCGGTTCCTTCGGTGGTGGTCACCCTGCCGAGATAGTTGAAACTCACTTGCGGAGTGCGGAAACGACTCAGCGGCCCCGATGTCTCGCCATCCAGGTATCGCAGCAGCCCGAAGCCGATCCCATGGTCCGGGTACGCGAGCAATTGTTCCTTGACGGACTTGACCAGCCGGCCCACGGCGGCGCCGCCTCTCAGCGCGTCGTCGACGTCGATGCCCGTGAGATCCAACCGCACCGGATACACGCTGGTAAACCATCCGACGGTCCGGGACAGATCCGCACCGGGCAGGATCTGTTCCTCACGTCCATGCCCTTCGAGGGTGAGCACGGCCTCCGAAACGGTGGCGCCGTGATCGCGACGCCACGCGATCAGCGCCAAGGCGATGGCAGCGAGCAGTCCGTCACTCACGCCCGTATGGAACGCTTCGGGAATCGCGGTCGACAGGGCCGCAGTCGTCTTCGGCGACAGGGCGACATCGACGGTGTCGACAGTCGTGGCCGTGTCGATTGCCGGATCCAGTTCCCGCGCGCCGAGGAGCGGATCGGGGCCCTCCAGAGTCGTTTCCCAGAGCTCGAGCTCGGCGGTTCGCTGACACGCGGCGTCGGACAGACCGTGCGACCATCGCCGCATCGACGTTCCCACTGTCGGCAACACCGGCTCCGAACCGGCCTCGATGCGGCTGCACGCCAGGGCGAGGTCTTCGATGAGGATGCGCCATGACACGCCGTCGACCACCAGGTGGTGCGCAATTATCAGCAGCCGTCCGGTCTCGCCGGACACGTCGAACCAGACCGCCCGCACCATGTGGGCAGTGGCCGGATCCAATCGGTCGGCCGCCGCCTCGAGTTCGGCAGCTGCACGGGTAGTGAAGTCTTCGCCCTCCACGGAAGCGACGAGCACCCGCTTCACCAGTGCCGACGCCGGCTCCACGCCGGGAGGAAGCACTTCTGCGCCCTCGGTGGACACACGTGCACGGAGCATGTCGTGTCGGGCCAATACAGCGTCGAGCGCGCGGACGAGAACCTCGCGCGTCAGACTGTTCGGTGTGGCCAACAGCAGTGCCTGGGAGAAGCGGGCGATGTGATCGGCACTGCGGTCTTGCGCCCAACGCGCTACCGGCGTGAGCGGTAGCGGACCGACGCCGCCACCTGGTAGCTCTTCGAGAACCTCGGTGGCATCGCCGTCCGATCGCGCCACCGTAGCCAGGCGGGCGATGGTTCGGTGCTCGAACACATCCCGAGGCGAGAAACCCACCCCTGCCGCCCGGGCACGAGCCACCAGCTGGATCGACATGATGCTGTCTCCGCCGAGACCGAAGAACGAGTCGTGCACCCCTACCGAGTCCAGCCCGAGCACCTCCGTGAACAGTTCCGCGAGCACTTCTTCCGTTCTCGTCCGCGGCGGCTGCCCTTTCGAGCCTGCGACTACCGGCGCGGGAAGCGCTGTTCGGTCAAGTTTTCCGTGGACCGTGCGCGGTAGCTTGTCGAGTATCACCAACGCGGCAGGCACCATATAGGGAGCTAGCCGGTCACCGACGAAGTCGAGGACCGCGCTCGAGTCGAGCGACGCGTTCGCCTCGGGCACCACGTAACCGATCAGACGATCTCCGCCGTTACCGCTCCACACGTGTGCGACCGCATGCGCCACTCCCCGGTAGTCGAGCAACGCCGCCTCGATCTCACCCAGTTCGATTCGGAATCCTCGGATCTTGACCTGGGAATCAGCGCGGCCCAGATACTGCAATCGGCCGCCCGGCAACCAGCGTGCCCGGTCGCCTGTGCGATACATCCGACTTCCCTGCGCACCGAAGGGATTCGCCACGAAGCACCCGGCCGTCTGCGCAAACCTCCGATGGTAGCCGCGGGCCAGGGCGGGACCCGCGAGATACAGCTCCCCCACGACACCTGCCGGCACGGGATGCAGGCGACCGTCCAGTACCAGCTCGGCGAAACCACGGGTGGGTGCGCCGATACCGATCGGCGCACCCGGAACCCCACCGCCGGGCACCAACGGATCGCTGATGTTCGACACCACCGTCGCCTCGGTCGGCCCGTAAGCGTTGAACATCCGTCGCCCCGGCGCCCACCGTGCGACCAACTCGGTCGGACACACCTCACCCCCGGTAACCACGCATTCGAGGGCGACGAGGCCGGCGGGATCAACCGAGCCCAGCGCTATCGGGGTGACAAAGCAATGCGTGACCCGCGCCGATCGCAGAAGCTGCGCCAGCTCGGAGCCTCCGTACACGGACGCAGGTGCGATGACCATCGTGGCCGAGGCACCGATCGCCAGCAGCAGTTCCAGAACCGACGCGTCGAAGCTGGGCGAGGCGAAATTCAGCGTTCTCGATTCGGGTGTCGTCGCGAAGGTTTCCCGCTCCTGGGCTGCGAACGAGGACAACCCCTCGTGCGTCACGACCACCCCCTTGGGACGACCGGACGAGCCCGACGTATAGATCAGGTAGGCGGGGTTCGCGAGTCGGATCCTCGACGTGCGCTCCACATCCGTGACTACCGACGCCGGATACTTCGACAACCCGTCCTCGAATCGGGGATCGTCGAGCGACAGCCACGGCAACACCTCAGGGAGCGAGTCGGCCAGCGGCGATACGGTCAGACCGCAACTGGCGCCGGAATCGGCAATCATGTACTCGATCCGCGCAGCCGGATGGTCCGGATCGATCGGTAAGAATGCGGCGCCGGACTTGGCCACTGCCCATACCGCCAGAACGAACGTAGGGGATCGTGTAATACACAGCGCAACACTGGATTCCGGTCCGATTCCACGCTCGATCAATACGCGCGCCCATTGATTCGATCGCCGGTCGAGATGCCCGTATGTGATTTCGTGGCCCTCGAACAGGAGGGCCGTGGACGCCGGTGCGCAGGCAGCCGCGCCGGTCATCACCTCGGGCAGAGTCCGGGCCTCCGGTACCGCACCACCCGCCACCGACGTCAGCGCAAGTCGCTCACGCGAGCCGAGGATGTCGATGTCACCGACCCGGGATTCGGCGTCCGCGGTAACCGCATCCAGAATGCGCCGCAGACGGTCGGCCATGCCGCGCACCGTGTCCTCGTCGAAGATGTCGGTCGCGTAGCCGAATGCACCGGTTATCCCGGCCGGGGCGCCGGCGGCATCCGTGTTCTCGACAAGGGTCAATTCCAGGTCGAAGTTGATGGTGTCGATCTCGAGGTCGATGGGCTGCACTTCGAGATCAGCCAGTTCGAGTGCTGGGCGTTCGGCATCACGGAACTCCATGATCACCTGGAAGAGCGGTGCATGGGCGGTCGAACGGGAAGTCCCCGAAACCTCCACCACTCGTTCGAACGGGACCTCTGCATGATCGAAGGCAGCCAGGTCCGTTTCTCGCACGTCGGCCAGGAAATCGGAGAATGCTGTGGGACCGTCCACTCTTGTTCGCAGGACGAGGGTGTTGACGAACATTCCCACCACATCGTCGAGTGCGGCTGCGCCACGTCCTGCGATCGGTGTCCCGACCGTAATGTCGTCGGAATCGCTCACACGTGCCAGCATGATCGCCAGGGCCGCGTGAAGAATCATGAAGGTGGTCGTCGCGTGCTCCCTCGCCAACCGTACGATTCCGGCATGCGTTCGGGGGCCGACACCGAACTCGATGCGGCGCCCATGCAGAGAACGCACGACGGGACGAGGGCGGTCGGTGGGCAACTCCAGTACGTCGGGCAGGTCGGCCAGCTTCTTACTCCAGTAGGCCAGTTGTCGTGAGGCGAGTGAGCCACCCTCATCCTCCGCGTCCAACGTCTTGCGTTGCCACAGTGCGTAATCGGCGTACTGAATCTCGAGTGGGGCCCAATCGGGGGCGATGCCGCTGCGCCTGCACGCATACGCGTCCATGAGGTCCCGCTCCAATGTGGCGATAGAGAACCCGTCTGCCGCGATATGGTGTACGACCACCGCAAGCACGTGCCGGTCCACGTCGACCCTGAAAAGCTCCACTCGAAACGGAAGCGTCTCGGTCACATCGAATCCTGCGGACAGCACCTGCCTGCATCGTTCACCGATTCGCGCCTCGTCGAGAATTTCGACGGGCTCGAGGTCCGGTGCCGCAGTCGATACGGGGACGATCACCTGGCGTGGGCCCTCGTCGGTGAGAGGGAAAACAGTCCGTAGGGATTCGTGTCGTGAAAGCACATCGGTCACCGCAGCCCGCAGAGCGGGCAGGTCCAGTGGACCGACGAGATTCGATGCAAACGAAAGGTTGTATGCAGACGAGGACGTATCGAACTGGTTGACGAACCACATTCGCTGCTGTGCGGGTGACAACGGTAGTTCGCTACCGCGTTCCCGAGGCCTCAATGGAGGTCGGGGACGAAGTACTCGCTGCGTCGACGAGGCGCGGTCTGCCAGTTCCCCGACGGTGGGGGCATCGAACACGTCACGAAGGCTGATCCGGTCACCCAGGGCACCATTGATCCGCGCGAGCAATCGGGTGGCGAGAAGGGAGTTACCACCGAGAGCGAAGAAGTCGTCACGCACACCTACCCTGCCGATTCCGAGCAGATCGCCGATCCCAGCTGCGATGATCTCTTCGAACGGGCTACTCGGAGCAACGAATTCGGCGGTGGCGGATCCGACGAAGGATTCCGGCAATGCCTTGCGGTCGAGCTTACCGTTGGCCGTGAGCGGAAAGTGCTCGAGAACCATCACGGTGGAAGGAACCATCGGACCGGGCAAATGCTGCGACACTTCTCGGCGCACCCGTGCGGGATCGACATCCGAGTGGGTACCGGGGACCACGAACCCGACGAGGTAGTCGCCCACGTACTCGTCGTGACGTAGCACCGCAGCTGCTCGAGTCACACCCCCGCACCGCATCAGTGCCGACTCGATTTCTCCCAATTCGACGCGATGCCCGCGCAGCTTCACCTGAAGATCGGTTCGGCCCAGGTACTCCAGTTCGCCGGAAGAGTTCCATTCGACCACGTCACCGGTGCGATACATGCGCTGACCGGGTGAGCCGAACGGATTGGCGACGAACCGGTCCGCTGTCAGTTCCGGCCTGGCGGCGTACCCACGTGCAAGTTGGACTCCAGCCAAGTACAACTCTGCCGGGACCCCGACCGAAACCGGTTGCAGCCTCGTATCGAGCACGAGCGTTTCGGTGTTCCACACCGGCGAACCGATCGGCACACGGTTCGAGTCGACTGCGGTGCACTCGTGGTAGGTGACGTCCACCGTAGCCTCGGTCGGACCATAGAGGTTGTGCAGCCGTACGCCGGGCAGCAGCTTCCGGATCTGCGCCGCCGTCTGCGCAGGCAACGTCTCACCCGAGGCGAACACCCGATGCAGACCTGTGCATTCGGTCGCGGCCTGCGCAGCGGCGAAGTCCGCGAGCATCGACGGCACGAAATGCACCGTCGTTACCGCGTGCTCGGCGATCGTGTCCGCCAGGTAGTCCGGGTCACGATGACCTCCGGGTCGCGCAACCACCATCCGGGATCCGGTAGTCAGTGGCCAGAACAGCTCCCACACCGACACGTCGAACGTCACCGGAGTCTTCTGCAGCACAATGTCATCGGGTCCGAGCCCGTAGGCGGCCTGCATCCACACCAGCCGGTTGACGACCGCGGCGTGCGTCACTGCAACGCCTTTCGGTCGGCCTGTCGATCCGGAGGTGAAGATCACGTAGGCCACGTTCTCCGGACGCAGCGGCTGCGAACGCTCCCCTTCACGGACCGGCCCCGAATCGAACCCGGATGTCTCCAGACCGTCGATCGCGACCACAGTGGCGGTCCCCGGAAACGCACGGGCACTCGAACCGTCGTGCAGAATCAGCACCGGATCGGACATCGCCACCACGTAGTCGATACGCTCGGCCGGCTGGTCCGGATCGATGGGCACGTAACCGCCGCCCGCCTCGAGCACGGCGTAGATGCCCACCAGAAGATCACGCGAGGGACGAACCGCGATCGCCACCAGGGTTTCCGGCCCGACACCGACCCCGATCAAGTATCTGGCCATGCGGTGCACCCGCGCGCAGAATTCGGCGTAGGTCAGTGTCTGGTCACCGCCGACGACTGCCACCGCCTGCGGGGTGCGGGCGGCCTGCGCCTCGAACAGGTCGACCAAGGTGGTGTGTGGAACCGGGTGCTCCGTGCCGTTCCAGGTGTCGACCACCAACTCCCGCTCGCCAGGCCCGAGGATGTCGATATCGCCCACCGCCGTTCCCGGATCCGAGACCACTGCCTCGAGAACCCGGACAAAACGCTCACCGAACTGCGTCACCGTGGCACGGTCGAAGACATCCGAGGCGCACGTGAATGTGGCCGAGATACCGGTACCCGATCCGGACTCGTCGAATCGCTCCGAGAGCGCCACTTGCACATCGAACTTGGCAACACTCGGTTCCACGTCCAACTCTTCGACGACGAGGCCCGGCAATTGCACCCGCGCACGGTCGATGTTCCGGAACTCGAGGAATATTTGGAACAGCGGCGAATATGCTGTACTGCGGCCTGGCGCCACGGCGTCCACAACGCTGTCGAAGGGGACGTCCGCATGAGCGAACGCCTCGAGGTCCCTGTCTCGAACACGAACGAGCAACTCGGCGAAGGTGGTGTGCGGTTCGATCCCCGTTCGCAATACCAGTGTGTTGACGAACATCCCCACAAGATCGTCGAGCACCTCCTCGCTCCGTCCGGCAACGGGAGTTCCGATCGCGATATCCGTCGAACCACTCAACCGCGAGGACAACACCGCCAGAGTCGCGTGCGCAACCATGAAGGTGGTGACATCGTGTGCTCGGGCGAGGTCAAGCAATTCACGATGCACAGCCCCCGAGATCGCGAACCGGACGCTCTCCCCGCGCAAGGATCTGTCCATCGGCCTCGGCCGGTCGAACGGCAGAGCTACCGCACCGGAAAGACCGGAAAGCTCCGCCTTCCAGTATTCGAGTTGTTCCGTGATGATGCTGTCGGAGTCGTGCGCGCTGCCGAGCAGAGTCCACTGCCACACGCTGTAGTCGGCGTACTGCACCGGCAGCGGCTGCCAGTCCGGTGCACCTCCCTCGGCATGCGCCGAGTAGGCGGCCACGAGATCCCGGGCAAGCGGAGCCAGGGAAGCGCCGTCCGCCGAAATATGGTGCACCACCATCACCAATACGTGCTCGTCCTGGTACTCACGCAGCAATCCCCAGCGAATCGGCGCCTCGACGGTGAGGTCGAAACCGCGGTCCGTCAGGTCGGCGATACGTGCCCGCAACGCTTGCTCGTCACCATCACCGAGCGACGAGACCAGATGCGGAACAACCTCCTCCACCGGGAGCACAACCTGATGCGGGCCGTTCGACGACGCCGGGTATACCGTGCGTAACGGCTCGTGGCGCGCGATGACATCGGCCACCGCAGCCCGGAGTGTCGCCACGTCGACCGTTCCGGACAGGCGCAGTGCCATCGGAATGTTGTACGCCGGAGATTCGGTGTCGAGCTGATTGATGAACCAGATGCGCTGCTGGGCCGGCGCCAATGGAATCCGACCCTCCCGCACGCAAACCGTGAGTTCCGGGCGGAGAGACGAACGGTCGGCGGCACCGTCGATCCGGGTGGTCAACGCCTCCACCGTGGGAGCCTCGAACAGGTCTCGCACACCGAGCTCGACTCCTGATACCGCACGGACACGAGCGATGACTTTGGTCGCGGTGAGCGAGTTCCCACCGAGATCGAAGAAGCTGTCGTCCATGCTGATTCGCGGTACACCCAGCACATCCACGAACACCCGCGCCACAGACTGCTCCAACGGACTCACCGGTGCGCGGTAGGCGGTACCCGCCGACGAGAATTCCGGCATCGGCAAGGCCGCACGATCGAACTTCCCCACCGGTGTCATCGGAATCCGGTCGACGATCACGATCATCGACGGAATCAGATACGTCGGTAGCTGCTCGCCCGCATAGCGCATCAATTCGGCGGTGGTTGTGGGTTCACGCTCCTTCCGGGGCAGTACGTAGGAAACGAGAACCGTGTCGCCGGCCGGCGCCGCCCGTGGGAGGGTCATCGCAGTCCGTACGCCCGGATGCTTGTGCAGAACCGCATCGACTTCGCCGGGCTCGATCCGGAAACCGCGAACCTTCACCTGAAAGTCGCTGCGCCCGACGTACTCGAGCGCACGATCTGGTCCCCACCGGACCAGGTCACCCGTTCTGTACAGTCGGTCACCTGGATCACCGAAGGGGTTGGCCACGAACCTTTCCGCAGTCCAATCGGGTTTGCCGTGGTATCCACGCGCCAATGCCTCACCCGAAAGATAGAGCTCTCCGACCACCCCGGCCGGCACCGGGTGCAGTCGAGAATCGAGAACAACCTCGCGGAATCCGCGCAGCGGTCCCCCCAATGTGACCGGACCGCTCGCAGTCATCGGCTCGCTGATGTTCGTCATGATGGTTGCTTCGGTGGGACCGTATCCATTGCACAGCCTCCGGCCGGGCGCCCACCGCGTCACCAATTCCGGTGGACATGCTTCACCGCCGACCACCACATCCAGAAACCGGTCGAGGTCGTCCGGTTCGATCGTCCCGAGCGCGGCGGCGGTCATGAATGCGTGGGTGACGCCTTGGGACCTGATGATCCGGGACAACTCGCTGCCGCCGTAGACGGTGGGGGGCACGATCACCATGGTCGCTCCGGCACCGAATGCTTGCAGGTACTCGAAGAGGGACCCATCGAAACTCGGCGTGGCGAAATGCAGAATCCGAGATGTTCGGCTCGCCCGGAATCGTGCCCGCTGTTCAGCCGCGAAGCTGCTCAGGCCACGGTGTGTGACCACGACACCTTTCGGAGTTCCGGTGGAACCTGACGTGTAGATCAGGTAGGACGCGTTCGCCGCGCGAAGTCGCCGGACCCGATGCGAGTCCGTCACCGTGGAGGCCGACTGGGCCGCGCACACGGCCCGGAACTGCTCGTCATCGAGCGTCAACCACGGAATCGAGTCCGGCAGTCGCGAACACACGGCGGAGACGGTCATCCCCAAGGCCGCACCCGAATCGTCGAGCATGTGAGCGATCCGCTCGGAGGGATAGCTGGGATCCACGGGAACGAACGCAGCGCCCGACTTCGCCACCGCCAGCATCGACAGCACCGACTCGATCGAGCGCACCAGCCCCAGGGCCACGAAGTCGTCCGGCCCGATTCCGCGGTCGAGCACGATCCGGGCAAGCTGATTCGAGCGCTCGTCCAATTCTTGGTACGTCACATCGATACCATCGGATGACAGGGCAACTCCGTGGGGGTTGGCCCGCACCGCCGCCGAGAACAGGTCGGGAAAAGTGCCGGTGAACTCCCCCGGTGCACCTGCGACGGGCACGAGGGTGGCGCGTTCTGGGTCGGACAAGATCTCGATATCGCCGACGACCACCTCCGGATCGCCGATTCCGGTCTCGAGAACCCGGTGGAGTCGTGCACCGACGCCACGTATCGTCCCGGGATCGAACAGGTCGGTCGCGAATTCGAAGGTCATGTCGATGCCGGTTGGACACCCCTCGGCGTCGAGGACTTCCTCTGCCGATATCCGTAGGTCCACTCGGTCTCGAACGCCATGAGGCGATACCGCATCCATGGCGGAGGCCGACGGGGCACCGCACGCAAACAACACCTGGATTATCGGCGCATAGTCCAGGCGATCGCGTACCCCGGTACTGCACACCACCTCCTCGAAAGGGACGTCACCACACTCGAAAGCCGCCTGGTCGTCGCTGTGCACCTCGTGAAGCAGTTGAGCGAACGACCAGCCAGGGCGGACGTGGCTTCGCAGCACGACTGTGTTCGTGTCCGCGCCGACCAGGACACCGGTACCGACGACCACATCGGCGGTGTCGCCGAGTCTGCTCAGCAGCGCTGCCAACGCGGTGTGCAGGACGGTGAACACAGAGGTGTCGTGCTCCGTGGCGAATGCACGTATATCGCGGTGTGCCTGCGCACCGATCGAGAGGCTGATCCGGTCCATCGCCCCCGATTGCACGGGAGGCCGGGCACGGTCGGTGGGCAGATTCAGCAACTCGGGCAGGCCGGACAGTCGTTCCCGCCAATACTCGCGTCGCTGTTCCCGACGACGCAGCCGCACGCCCGCACGGGCCGATTCTCGATGAACCGCCCAGACCGGGTCATCCGGGTCCGCCGCGATGAACTCTTCCAACAGCTCGACGAAGGCCCGGTGATGCTCGTGCAGCCGTGTCACCTCGTACCGCTGGGGATTGGCCGTGAAGGCGACGACGATTCGGGCGGGACTGCCGCGCGGATACACGTTGACGAGAAGATCCTCCACCGGACCCGCGGTGACGATGTTGTAAGCGCCAACCGTCGGACCCAGTTGGAGGTCCTGCTTGAAGAGCATCACATTGATCAGCGGGCCGTGCAGTCCGGTGTTCGAGCCACCGTTGATACCGCGGCGAATGTCGTCGATTCCGCACCGCTGATGCCGCAACGCGCCCACCAATTCACGATGAACCCGCCGTTCGAGATCCCGGACCGTGTCCGACTCCACGATCGAGATCGGCAGAGGCGCGACGCCTGCCATCATGCCGCCGGAGTTGCGCAATGCCGCCGTTGTCCGTCCGGACACCGGCACAAGGACGAGAACGGTATTTTTCGCGGTGGCACGCGAGAGGTAACACGCGAAGGCCGCGATGATCGTGACCGCGGCGGGGACCGCTGCCCGGCCTCCGGCGTGCGCGATGTCGACGCTGCCGGACGGGGACAGCACGCCACTGACGGTTCGGCTCTCAGCCGATGTGGGTGCGGGCCGCTCAGCGAGAGTCGATCCGTTCACAGCCTCGACTTTGGTGCTCCAATACTTCTGATCAGCGATATACCGGTTGGAGGATCGGTAGCGAGCGTCCACTGCGTAGAGCTCACGCAGGGGCACGCTGCGGCTCGGTTCCGGTTGGCGACCGGCCATTGCTGCCGAGTACCTGTGCGCGATGCGGTTGATCAAGGTCATCGCCCCGTGGCCGTCCAGCGCGGCATGGTGAATCCGGCCGTACCACAGGTAATGCCTGTCCCCCACCTGCAATATCGATGTTTCGACGAGCTGATCCATGCTGAGGTCGAGGATGGTTCGACAGTCCCGGTCGATCCATTCGAGTGCCGCAGCAACAGGGTCGTCTTCGCCACGAAAGTCGACCAAGGGGGTCGAGATATCGGTCTCGTCGTCCACGTACTGCATCGGCCGGCCATCGATCTCGACCACTTTCAGAAGCGGTGACTGGAACTCGCGCGCGACCACGACGGATTCCTGCCGCAGCAGATCGACGTCGAGCTCACCGTACAGCTCCACGTAATGGGCTATCGACATCGGCACCGTGGGGTCGAGTTGCTGCGCGAACCACATCGCGCGCTGCGCGGACGACAGCGGGAAACACGCTGCCTCCGACACTGGTACAACGGGCTTCGCCGAGTCGCCCGATGTCACCGCGACTCGCCCCACACCGCTTCGCCACGAACAGGGCGCACAGGGACTATCGTTTCACAGCGACACAACCTCTCACCGTATTTTCGCCCTCCTCACTGTGTATGTGCTTCACGCCGTGACACCTGGGTTATCGCGAACGGGCCCATCCTTGATCGGTGGGAACGATGAATCCATCGAGTTCCAACTGGGCCAACACTGCCCGGACCGTCCCGATCGGCACCCCGGACTCCTCGGACAGGCCCGGCACCGATTGCGAGCCACGCGCCGGCAGCGCCTCGTACACCAGCAAGGCGTTTCCTTCGAGCGAGTCGGTCTCACGCACCACGTCGTCATCGCAGGCTCCAGATCCGACCGGACCTGCCTCTTCGACCACATCGACCGCCCGCGCCACCAACCGGGCTTCGCCTTCTCTGATCATGCGGTTGCAGCCGGTCGACGACGCCGACGTCACGGGGCCGGGGACAGCCATCACCGAGCGGCCCATACGTCGTCCCCAGGTCGCGGTGTTGCGGGCACCGCTGCGCCATCCTGCTTCCACGACGACAAGACCGTCCGACAGTGCTGCCACGAGACGGTTACGCGCCAGGAACCTGTGCTTGGCGGGAGTGGTTCCGGGAGCGTATTCGCTGATGACGGCACCATTGCGCGAAATCTGCCGAAGGAGTCGTGCGTGGCCCGCCGGATAGGCACGATCGACACCACAGGCGAGCACCGCGACGGTCCGGCCACCCACACCGAGGGCAGCGCGATGCGCTGCGCCGTCGATCCCGAACGCGGCACCGGAGATGATGGTCCAGCCGTCGACCGCGAGGTCACCTGCGATCTCTCCCGTCACGTGCTCGCCGTAGCCACTCGCAGCCCGGGTGCCCACCACGGACACCGCTCGATCGGTCAGATCCGCCAACGATCGAGCGCCCACTACCCATAATGCAAGTGGCGGACCATCGGTCCTGGCGTGGCCGAGCCCGTCGAACGCGAGCATCCGCCACGCGGGCCACTCGTCGTCGTCGGGAGTGACGAGGCGACCGCCCATCTGCGCCACGAGTTCGATATCCCGAGCGGCCGTGTTCACATGGGCCCTGGCAACCGTTCGTTCCCCGAGGTACTCGGACAGATCACGCTCACGCACCGCTCTCGCTGCTTCCTCCGGACCGACCTCCTCCACCAGTTTCGTCAGCGGCGCACACGGCCCCTGCACCACCCTCGACAAGTACGCCCACGCCAGGACTCGCGGGTCTCGCCACACCTGCACCGTCGTCACTGCAGTCCCCCGTCCTGAAATCCCCTGTCCCGAAACCCCAAGGCCGTGGCAACCTGTTCTGCACCCGGCGTGCTCACCCCGGCGAGATCCGCGACCGACCAGGCGACTCGGAGAGCCCTGTCGGCACCTCGCGCCGTGATCACACCCCGTCGCAGCGCCCGTTCCAGCGGGTCGAGAGCCGCTTTCGAGAGGCGAAACCGTTGACGCAGTGCCGGACCGGGCACTTCTGCGTTGGTGATCCAACCGAACTCACTCCATCGCTCCGTTGCCGCAGCCCGCGCCTGCGCGACACGGTCGCGAACCGTTTCGGTGCTCTCCCCCACTTCGTCGATCAACGCACCGGCAGCAACGGATTGCATGCGCACTCGCAGATCCACTCGATCGATCAGCGGACCGGACAGCTTTCCGAGGTATTTCCGTCGCGCGGTCGGGGCGCATACACAGTCCGCTTCGCGTGCCGGCGCACACGGACAGGGATTCGCAGCGAGAATCATCTGAAACCGAGCCGGGTACCGCGCCACACCATCTCGTCTCGAGATCCGAACTTCCCCGTCCTCGAGTGGTGTGCGGAGAGCCTCGAGCACTTTGGTTCCTATTTCAGCGCACTCGTCGAGAAACAACACCCCGCGGTGGGCCCTACTCACGGCGCCCGGCTTCGCCATTCCACTACCACCACCGACGAGCGAACTGACCGACGCGGTGTGGTGTGGCGCGATGAACGGCGGGAGATCGATCATCGGCCGGTCCACCGGCAGCGTTCCCGCAACGGAATGAATCGCCGTCACTTCCAAGGATTCCCGCTCCGTGAGCGGCGGCAATACTCCGGGGAGTCGCTGGGCGAGCATCGTCTTTCCGATACCGGGTGGGCCGGTGAGCATCAGGTGATGTGCTCCCGCCGCCGCGACCTCGATCGCCCACCGCGCCTCCGACTGTCCCGCCACCTCACTGAGATCGGCGCCGGCATCTCGCACGCGCGGTACCGGCTGATCGGGCGACGTCAGCTGCCGCTCGCCACGAAGCCATCCAAGCACGGACCGCAGTGTGGTCGCGCCGAGTATCTCGATCCCGCCCACGAGACCCGCCTCGGGTAGTGCGGATTCGGGGACCACCACCGTGGCCCATCCCGCGTTCTTCGCAGCCAGCACTGCCGGCAGAATTCCACGAACGCTACGGAGCCGACCGTCGAGCGCCAACTCACCGAGCAATACGGTCTTCCGCAGCCGGTCTCTTCGAACCTTGTCGGCAGCGTCCATGACTGCCGCAACCAATGCCAAATCGTAAACGGACCCCACTTTGGGCAATGTTGCAGGAGACAGGGCCAGAATCACCTTGGAGTCGGGCCACTGCTCCTCGGAGTTGGTGACAGCAGCGCGAATTCGGTCTCGTGCTTCCTGCAGCGCCGTGTCCGGGAGCCCTACGAGATGGATCGCGGGCAATCCACGCCCGATGTCTGCCTCGATCTCGACAACCTGTCCGTCGACTCCGGTCACGGCCACCGAATGCGCGCGCCCGAGCGGCATCAGAATGCGCCTTCGATGTGCTCGATCCGGGGCGCAGTGCCGCGCACCAGAAGGATCGACACCACGTCGAATCGAACCCGGCCCCAATGCCGTTCCGACTCTCTCAGCCACTCCAGACCCAGCAACCTGATTCGGCGTTGCTTGGTGGCCGTCACCGCTTCCGCAGGAAGTCCGAACGCTGTTCCCGTTCGCGTTTTCACCTCGACGAAGACGAGTCCGTCTCCATCAGCGGCGATCAGGTCTATCTCACCGTTGCGAGAGCGCCAGTTGCGTTCGACGATCTCCATTCCCGCACCGGCCAGGTACTCGGCCGCCAGTTGTTCGCCATGCGCTCCGAGCGCGAGATTGTGCACCACCGACGACCTCCATGATCACCCCGCGACCCGCTCCCGAAGGGGTCGCTCCTGCACACAGAGTGCAGCCGGAGGTCGATCGTGCGGTATCGGCGAACTGGGCGAACAACTGCCCTGTGGACACGCGGGAAACTGTGGACAATCTCTGTGGTCAGGACAGACCGTTGTCGGGAAGGCGCAGATCGGGCTTGTCAAGCTCTTCGATGTTGACGTCCTTGAACGTGATCACGCGGACGTACTTCACGAACCGGGCCGGCCGGTACATGTCCCACACCCACGCATCCGACATACGCAGCTCGAAGTAGATTTCGCCGTCCGCGTTGTGGGGCAACAGTTCCACCGAATTTGCCAGGTAGAAGCGCCTCTCGGTCTCCACCACATACGAGAACTGCCCGACGATGTCGCGGTATTCGCGGTAGAGCGACAGCTCCATCTCGGTTTCGTACTTCTCGAGATCCTCGGCACTCATCGGACTGAAAGCCCTCCTGGTCTGGTGTGAACTGTCATCATCGTGCACCACCGACGGCGGCGCCCACTCGGTTCCGTGCAGCTGCCACATTCGCATACGAATGACGGTGCTCGTCGCTCGGTCCCAGCCTTTCCAACGCTGCCATATGTGCCGGAGTGCTGTACCCCTTGTGGATCGCGAACCCGTATCCCGGCAGGCCATCGTCGAGGTCGACCATCACGCGGTCCCGGGTCACCTTCGCGAGGACACTCGCAGCAGCAATACACGCCGCCGCTCCGTCACCACCGATCACCGGCAACGACGGCATCGGCAAGCCTGGCACCCGGAACCCGTCGGTGAGGACGTAGCCGGGCGCCGACGCCAGTCCGGCGACAGCGCGTCGCATCCCTTCGATGTTGGCGACATGAACACCGATTGCATCGACTTCCCAGGCGGGCACTGCCACGACGCTCCACGACACGGCCAATCTGGTGATGGCCGGGAACAGTTCCTCGCGGGCCTTCTCGGTGAGCTTCTTCGAGTCGTTCAGCCGCGCGAGGGCGGGATGTGGCCGCGGGGCGAGAATGCACGCCGCCACCATCAACGGGCCGGCGCACGCCCCTCGTCCTGCCTCGTCGACCCCCGCAACCGGACCGAGCCCGCTACGGGCCAGAGCAGACTCCATGGTCCGCAGACCCGACGATCTGCGGATGACGGTACGAGGTGGCCACCTGTCGCTCACGGGGTTGTGCCTGCCTTTGCGAGAGTCAGTCGCCCTGAATGTCCGGCGAGCTGATGCCGCCCATGCGCCCCGGGGGAAGCACGATGAACTGTGCCTTGCCGATCACGTTCTCCTCGGGAATGGTGCCCTGCCGTTCGTCGCCGACGTGATAACGCGAATCAGCGGAGTTGCTTCGGTTGTCGCCCATCATCCACAAGTTGCCTTCGGGCACCGTGACAGGCCCGAAGCACCGTCCGGATTTTCGTTCGGTCTCGCAGGTCAGTTCACCGGGAACGAACGGAAAGTCCATGGTGACGTACGGCTCGTCCAACGGCTTTCCGTCGACGAGGATGCGACCTTGTTCGTCACAGCACTCGACAGTTTGTCCGCCGGTGGCGATCACTCGCTTGACCAGATCATTTTCGTCCGGCGGGACGAGACCCACCCAGGAACCGACCTCTTCGAGGCCACGCACGATCGGATTGTCGGAGCGGGTCGAGACGTATCCTTCCGACCACGATTCCGGGCCGCGGAACACGATGACGTCGCCGGGTTGGGGATCACCGAAGCGGTATCCGATCTTCTCCACGACGATGCGATCACCGGTACAGCCGGGGCAGCCGTGCAGAGTCGGCTCCATCGACGCAGACGGGATCAGGTACACCCGCGCAATGAAGGTCTGCAGGAGAAAGCTCAGAACGAGCGCCACGAGAATGAGAATGGGCAGCTCGCGCCAGAAGGAGCGCTGCTTCTTCTCCTTGCCGGTCTTGGCAAAACGCTCGACGGCCTCGTCGGCTGCATCTTTGCCGTTCTCGGACGAATGCGAATCGGACGGCTGCGACACGGACGACCGCGACTCGAACGACAAGGCCTGCTCCTTCGGCGAATCAGTCACAAAAACAGATTAGCCCGGCACCGCAATCCTGCGACGCCGGGCTCATCGGAAAGGTCAGCGCTTTTCCTTGATCTTGGCAGCCTTGCCACGCAGTTCGCGGAGGTAGTACAGCTTCGCGCGACGGACGTCACCGCGGGTCACGACCTCGATCTGGGCGAGGTTGGGGCTGTGAACAGGGAAGGTGCGCTCGACGCCGACACCGAAGGACACCTTGCGCACGGTGAAGGTCTCACGAACACCGCCACCCTGACGGCGGATGACAACGCCCTTGAAGACCTGCACACGCTCCTTGGAGCCCTCGATGACCTTCACGTGCACGTTGAGGGTATCGCCGGGGCGGAAGTCGGGGACGTCGTCGCGGAGGGACTTCTTGTCCAGGAAATCGAGGGTGTTCATCGGTGTTCCATCCTTGCGTTTTCGCAGGAGCAGAGGAACCGAGCGGCACTCGGCAACTCATGTTGCCGGCGCTCGTCTGGTTCGTGCCCAGGTTCAAGTGGCGTCGCCTGGTCCAGGCAACCCGTCAATTGTGCCAGACCGAGATGCTCTCGAGGAAATCGGCGCAGGCGCAGCGTGCACGGCATGCTCGAGTTCGGCCTCGGCCGCCACCCGAGCGTGCTCGACGTCGGGGGTTCCCGCAATCAGGTCCTGCACGTAGATCTTGACCCGGATCACCGGGCGACGCCACCGGCGCTCCCTCTCGAGCGCGCGGCGCATCCGCTTCGGCTTCTCGGTGTATCGCCATCGCGCCCACGGTGCACCGGGCCTGCTGAGGCGCAGCGCACCCACGATCAGGAACGGGAACACGAACAGCCCGACCAGGCCGGTCCAGATCTTGCCTTTCGTCAACACGATCGCCGCCAGCAGTAGGTTGACCAGGGAAGCGACGCTGATGGCAACTCGAATCCACGGGCCGGGATCGTCACGAAAACCGGCAACGTCGAACAGTTCCAAGGGGCGAAAACCGAGAAGCACGAACCCTGTCACGGCCACCGCCACGAACACCGCATCGACCGACGCCCTCCCCTGCTCGGACCAATAGACGTCTTGTAGATAGAAGATCAGCGCGAACTCGTCGAGCACCAGGGCTGCGCCGATCCCGAAGAAGGTGGCGAGCACGGCACCGGTGGTCTGCGATCCGTCCTCGTACACGGCGATGATCGCGCCGCCGGACACCAGCATGGTGACGACGCCGAACACGACGTGATGTACGTGATAGCCGGCCGGTGTGACGTTGCCCGGCCACCATTTCACCTCGGCACGGATCAGCCGGACACTGAGCCGAATGAGCAGGAACGACACCAGAAAGCCCAGGAGGAAGAACAGCAACGGCAGCCTGCCGTTGCCGACGATCTCCCGCTCCAGCCAGTCCCGCATCGACGCCTCTCAAATCGACCCAGCTCCGAGCATTCCACCCTCGCGCCCGTCCTAGCGCCCGAATCCGGCCTTCTTCAAGGCATCGGCCATGGAACCACCGGGAGGTGCCGAGTTCCCACGGCCACCCCTCCGGTCCCGCTGCTCGCGGCCCGGACGCCCGGCACCCTGCCGACCCCCGTTCGGCTTACCCTGCCGATCCTTCTTCGCCGGTCCGGCACCGGGCTCGTCGTCGAGACGCAGCGTCAGTCCGATACGTTGCCGTGCCTCGTCGACCTCGAGAACCTTGACCTTCACGACCTCGCCCGACTTCACGACGTCGTGCGGATCCTTCACGAAGTTGCGCGACATCGCCGAGACGTGGACGAGTCCGTCCTGATGCACACCCACGTCGACGAATGCGCCGAAGGCAGCCACGTTGGTGACGACACCTTCGAGCACCATTCCGGGTTCGAGATGCGCAACCTTCTCGATTCCCTCCGCGAACGTGGCGGTCTTGAATTCGGGTCGCGGGTCGCGGCCGGGCTTCTCGAGTTCGGCGATGATGTCGGTGACCGTCGGCAAACCGAAGCGCGCGTCGGCGTAGTCGGCGGCATTCAGCGCCCGCAGTGCCCGTTCATTTCCGATGATCTCCCCGACCCCGGTACCGGTGGCGTCCACGATCTTGCGCACCACGGGGTACGCCTCGGGGTGCACGCTGGACGCGTCGAGCGGATCGTCACCGTTCGGGATACGGAGGAAGCCGGCACACTGCTCGAACGCCTTCGGGCCGAGCCGAGCGACGTCTTTCAGTCCCTTCCTGCTGCGGAACGGGCCGTTCTCGTCACGGTGCGTCACGATGCTCTCCGCCAACGACCCGGCGATGCCGGAGACGCGCGAGAGCAGGGGCACCGAAGCGGTGTTGACGTCGACGCCCACCGCGTTCACGGCGTCTTCGACCACCGCGCCCAGGGATCGGGCCAGCAAGGTTTCTGAAATGTCGTGCTGGTACTGCCCGACACCGATCGACTTGGGTTCGATCTTCACCAACTCGGCCAAGGGATCCTGAAGTCTGCGTGCGATGGACACGGCACCTCGGATCGACACATCGAGGTCCGGCAACTCCCTGGACGCGTACGCCGATGCCGAGTACACCGATGCTCCGGCCTCCGAGACGACGATCTTGGTCAGGTTCGGCGACCCGGACTTCTTGATCAGTTCGCCGGCCAGGCCGTCGGTTTCGCGTGACGCTGTGCCGTTTCCGATCGCGATAAGTTCGACACCGTACTGTGCGACCAGACTCGCAAGGGTGGCCAGCGAAGCGTCCCACTTGCCGTGCGGCTGGTGCGGGTAGATGGTCTCGTGGGCGACGACCTTGCCGGTCGCATCCACCACCGCGACCTTCGTTCCCGTCCGAAACCCCGGGTCGAGGCCCATCGTCGGCCGCGTTCCCGCCGGTGCGGCCAGGAGCAGATCACGCAGGTTGTTCGCGAATACTTCCACTGCGTCCGACTCCGCCGACTGGCGCAACCGCATGCGGATGTCGATCCCCATGGTGACGAGCAACTTGGTGCGCCACGCCCAACGGACCGTGTCGAGCAGCCACTTGTCGCCCGCGCGCCCGCGGTCCGCAATGTCGAACCGGTTCGCGATCCGGCCCTCGAACACGGTGGGAGCACCCGGTGTGGGCTCGTCCTCGTCGGGGGCGAGGGTCAGTGTCAGCACGCCTTCCTTCTCGCCTCGGAGTGCGGCCAGGATCCGGTGCGACGGCAGGTTCGTGAAGGGTTCGGAGAACTCGAAATAGTCGGCGAACTTCGCGCCCTCGGTTTCCTTGCCCTTTTTGACCGATGTCACGAGCCGTCCGCGGGTCCACATCAACTCGCGCAATTCGCCGACCAGGTCGGCGTCCTCGGCGAATCGCTCGACCAGAATCGCCCGGGCGCCGCCGAGTTGGTCGTCGGTGAACGTGGCCGGGTCGGTGGACGGATCGCCGATCAGTGTGTCTGCCACCGGCTCGTGCCCGGCTTCACGGGCGATCTGCGCCTTGGTGCGCCGCTTCGGTTTGAACGGCAGGTAGATGTCCTCGAGCCTGGCCTTCGTCTCCGCGAGCATGATCTGGCCGCGCAGCTGGTCGTCGAGTTTCCCCTGTCCGTCGATGGATTCGAGAATCGCCTCGCGGCGTTCGTCGAGCTCGCGCAAGTACCGCAGACGTTCTTCGAGCTGGCGTAGTTGCGCGTCGTCGAGCATGCCCGTGACTTCCTTGCGGTACCGGGCGATGAATGGGACTGTCGACCCGCCGTCGAGAAGGTCTACGGCAGCGGCCACCTGCCCTTCACGAACGTCGAGTTCCTCGGCAATGCGCTGATTCACGGTCTTGAGAGTCACGAAAACTGACCCTACAGTCCCTCTGAGACACCGATTTCGTCGGTGAGCGGCGACCCTCTAAGGCAAAAGATCCGGGCGCCGCTGCGCCGTCCGGGCGAGCGACTGCTCTCGGCGCCACGCGGCAACCTTGGCGTGGTCACCGGACAGCAGAACGGGTGGTACCTCGAGGTCGCGCCAACTGGCCGGCCGCGTATAGCTCGGACCTTCGAGGAGTCCGTCGGAGAACGAATCTTCTCGGTGCGACTGCTGATTTCCCAGCACACCAGGGAGGAGACGAACGACGGCCTCCGCCATCACCAGCACAGCGGCCTCACCACCGATGAGCACATAGTCACCGATGCTGACCTCTTCGACGCGCACACGGCGTGCCGCGTCGTCGAACACGCGCTGGTCGATTCCCTCGTAGCGCCCACACGCGAAAACGAGGTGCTTCTCCTCGGCCCACCGATGCGCCGTCGACTGGGTGAATGGAACTCCGGCCGGGGTCGGTACCACGAGAATCGGGTCGGCATCCGCGTCCCGTGACGTCAACACGTCGTCCAGCGCAGGACCCCACACGCTCGGTTTCATGACCATGCCCGGGCCGCCCCCGTACGGCGAATCGTCCACCGCCTTGTGAACGTCGTGCGTCCAGTCGCGGAGGTCGTGCACACCGACCGAGATCAGTCCCTTGTCGATGGCCTTGCCCAGCAAGGCAGCTCGGAGCGGTTCCAGATACTCGGGAAAGATGGTGACGACGTCGAGGCGCACGAGAATCGCCTACTTGCCGTCGGCCGGTTCGCCGAAATCGGGATCGAGCAGACCCTCGGGCGGATCGATCTCGACCACACCGTCCGCTACCGACACCGATGTGACGATGGCGGCAACGAAGGGAACGAGAATCTCCCGATCTTCTCCGGCGGGCCGGATCGACAACAGCTCACCTGCCGCCGAATGGAGCACCTCACCCACCGTTCCCACCTCGGAACCGTCCGCCAAGCGCACGGACAGACCCTCGAGTTCGTGGTCGTAGAACTCGTCCGGATCTTCCGGCGATTCGAGTTGGGAGCTGTCGATCACGAACAGCGTTCCGCGCAGCGCGTCGGCTGCGTTGCGGTCGGCCACCCCGACCAGGCGCAGCAGAAGCCGCCCGGAGTGCTCCCGGGCGGCTTCCACCTCGTATGTTTCGAATGTGCGCTCGCGCGGCTTATGTCCACGCAGTTCCGCACCGACAGCGAAACGCTCGTCGGGTTCGTCCGTACGAACCTCGACGACCAGTTCGCCTTTGATGCCGTGCGATTTGACCACTCGGCCGACTACGAGCTCCACTACCTGAGCCGTCTACTGGTCGGTGTCGACGACATCGACACGGATGCCGCGGCCGCCGACTCCGGAGACCAGAGTCCGCAGCGCGGTGGCGGTGCGCCCGCCACGGCCGATGACCTTGCCCAGGTCGTCGGGGTTCACGTGAACCTCGACGGTGCGTCCCCGACGCCCGGTGATCAGCTCGACACGAACGTCGTCGGGATTGGCGACGATGCCCCGAACGAGGTGCTCAACGGCATCGGCGACGAGGTCACTCACTTCTGCGCAGCCTCGGCGTCATCGGCTGCGGCGTCTTCTGCCGGAGCGTCGGCATCATCGGCCTTCGCCTTCTTCTTCTTGGGGGTGACGGCCTCGGCAACGGGCTCGTTCTCGGCCTGCGCGAGCGCGGCCTGGAACAGCTCGAGCTTGGTGGGCTTGGCCTCTGCCTTCTTGAGAGTTCCCTCGGCGCCGGGCAGGCCCTTGAACTTCTGCCAGTCACCGGTGACCTTGAGGATGGCCTCGACGGGTTCGGTGGGCTGTGCGCCCACACCCAGCCAGTACTGCGCGCGCTCGGAATCGACCTCGATGAACGAGGGCTCTTCCTTGGGCTGGTACTTGCCGATGGTCTCGATCACGCGACCGTTGCGGCGCGTACGGGAGTCGGCGACGACGATGCGGTACTGCGGGTTGCGGATCTTGCCGAGCCGGGTGAGCTTGATCTTGACAGCCATTGCTGTGTGTTCTCCTTCAGCGCGCACGAGTGCGCACGTGTCACGTGCAATTCAGCGACCCGCAGGGATAGCGGGCCCGGTTTTGCCTCTTACCTGTGACCGCCGCGCGGTACGTAACCGGATGCGACGACAGCGGACCATTCTGCCAGACGCGCGTAGCCCAGCGAAAACCAGGTCATCTCGCCTTTACGACCGCACCGCGGAGTATCACCAGATCTGGTTCACGCAGGACGTCGATACTCGAGCGCGGATCGCCGCGAAACACGACCAGGTCTGCCGACGCGCCCGCGCTCAGACTCTCGTGCCCCAGCCACGTCCGCGCGTTCCAACTGGCCGCGCCCAGCGCGTCGGTCGGCGACATGCCGACCGACTTCAGCTCCTCGACCTCGTCGGCGATTCGGCCGTGCCTGATCGAGCCACCCGCATCCGTGCCCGCATAGATCGGAATTCCGGCCTCGTGCGCTGCGCCGATCGTCGCCTTCACCCGTGAATGGAGGTCGCGCATGTGCGCGGCATAGATCGGGTACTTGCCCGCGGAGTCGGCGATCTCCGGGAAGGTGGCAATGTTCACGAGCGTCGGAACGAGGGCCGCGCCGGACGCCACCATCAGATCGATGGTCTCGTCCGTGAGCCCGGTGCCGTGCTCGATGCAGTCGATACCGGCGTTGATCAGGCCGGGCAGCGCATCCTCGGCGAACACGTGTGCGGTCACACGGGCACCCTCACGGTGTGCCGCCGCGATCGCCTCGACCAGAATGTCGTCACTCCACAGCGGTGCCAGATCGCCGATCGAGCGGTCGATCCAGTCGCCGACGAGTTTGACCCAACCATCGCCTGCCCGGGCCTGACGCACGACCTCGTCGGGTAGCTGCGATTCGTCGTCGAGGTCGACGGGCAGCCCCGGTATATAGCGTTTGGGAGCCGCGATGTGCTGACCGGCCCGGATGATCCTCGGCAGATCCGGACGATCGTCGACGATGCGAGTGTCGACGGGTGAACCCGCATCTCGCAGCAGCAGGACGCCGGCGTCGCGCTCGGTGACCGCCTGCGCCAACAGGCCCTCTCTGCTTTCACCGCCACCACCACCGAATTTGATGCCGACGTGGCAGTGCGCGTCGACGAGTCCAGGCACGATCCATCCTGTGTCGGACACGGTTTCTGCCCCGGCGACCGGCTCGAACGAGATCACATCGCCGTCGACCCACAGGTCGGTCTCCTGCTCACCGGGCAGGAGCGTTCCGCGCAGATGCAGGGCGCTCATCGGCCTACTTCTTCGGAAGCTTCAGCTGCGACAGATCGAGCCCTTCGAGCCCCGGAGGCAACTCGTCGAGACCCTTCGGCATCTGGGACAGATCCGGCATACCGCCGCCGGGCATGCCCGGGAATCCACCGGGCATTCCGCCCGGGAAGCCGCCCTTCATCTTCGGCGGGGTCGGTCCCCTGCCCTTGCCCTTCTTGCCCTTCTTGCCCTTCTTACCGCGTTGCGGCTTACGCGATCCCGGCATGCCCATGCGGCCCGCCATCGCCGCCATCATCTTCCGCGCCTCGAAGAAGCGGTCGACCAACTGATTGACGTCGGACACCTTCACACCGGATCCGTTGGCGATACGCAAACGTCGAGAAGCGTTGATGATCTTCGGATCGGCACGTTCGGCCGGGGTCATACCGCGGATGATGGCCTGAACGCGGTCGAGTTGCTTTTCGTCGACGTTCGCGAGCTGGTCCTTCATCTGGGCGGCACCCGGCAGCATGCCGAGCAGGTTGCCGATGGGACCCATCTTGCGGACGGCCATCATCTGCTCGAGGAAGTCTTCGAGGGTGAGCTGACCGGAGCCGATCTTGCCCGCGGTCGCCTCTGCCTGTTCGGCATCGAAATGCTGTTCGGCAGCCTCGATGAGGCTGAGTACGTCACCCATACCGAGGATGCGGCTCGCCATGCGATCCGGGTGGAAGACGTCGAAGTCCTCGAGCTTCTCACCGGTCGACGCGAACAGAATGGGCTGTCCCGTCACCTCGCGGACGCTCAGCGCCGCACCACCACGGGCATCGCCGTCGAGCTTGGTAAGCACCACACCGGTGAAACCGACACCTTCGCGGAACGCTTCGGCAGTGCTGACGGCGTCCTGACCGATCATCGCGTCGAGCACGAAGATGGTCTCGTCCGGATCGACAGCGTCGCGGATACCCGCGGCCTGTGCCATCAGTTCGGAATCGATACCGAGCCGACCTGCGGTGTCCACCACGACGACGTCGTACTGCTTGTTGCGGGCTTCTTCGACACCCGCCCGCGCAACCTCGACCGGGTCCGCGGCGGTGATGCCGAGCTCGTTGTCGCCACCGCCGACCGAGGTGCCCGGGTGCGGGGCGAAGACGGCTGCCCCTGCCCGCTCACCGACGATCTGCAACTGCGTGACGGCGCCGGGCCGCTGAAGGTCACACGCAACCAGAAGTGGGGTGTGCCCCTGGTCCTTCAGCCACTTGGCCAGCTTCCCTGCCAGGGTCGTCTTACCGGACCCCTGCAGGCCGGCCAGCATGATGACCGTCGGCGGGGTCTTCGCGTACACCAGGCGTCGGGTCTCGCCACCGAGGATGCCGACGAGTTCCTCGTT
The DNA here is from genome assembly GCF_055231015.1 of Rhodococcus quanlei. NCBI lineage: Bacteria > Bacillati > Actinomycetota > Actinomycetes > Mycobacteriales > Nocardiaceae > Rhodococcus > Rhodococcus quanlei. Next base: position 245,054 of record NZ_JBUYWD010000010.1, read on the forward strand.
GACGATCTTGACGACCTGCTGCGCAGGATTGAGCGCGCCGGACACCTCGACGCCCTTCGCGCGTTCCTTGATCTTCGCGATGAAGGTCCGCACGACCGGCAGGGCGACGTCGGCCTCGAGCAGAGCAAGCCTGATCTCACGACACGTCGCGTCGATGTCAGCTCCGGAGAGTCGACCCTTGCCACGCAGATCCTTGAGGGATCCGGTCAATCTGTCGGAAAGGGATTCGAACACCGAGTGCGCTCCTGAGTTCGTACGAATGGGCCGAGGCGAATGCACCGACTGCGTGGACAGTCTCGGACACCAGGGTAGCCGTTGCGGTTCGGTCGATCACTGGCCCCTTCCACCATCGGCCTGTTCGGCTGCGGGCTTGTCGGGCCGTGCGAGGGGAACCACCGACAGGACCGCGGCCTCGAGTTCTTCACGCACCGCACGGGTGTCCCCGTCACCGAGGTCGATACAGAAAGCGTCGATGACGGACGATCCGAGAGTACTCACCCGAGCCCACCGCACGTCAGCTCCACTGGCCTCGAGCGCGAAGGCCAACCGGCACAACAACCCGACCCGGTCTTCGGCCCGCAACTCCAAGATGGCTTCGCCGTTCGCCGGGGCGTCGAACCAGATGATGCGTGGCGGCGACTGCGCCCACAGCACGGGCACCCCCGCCCCCTCGAACCGCTCACTGCTCCTCTGCTCGCGCGCCTGGGCATCCCGCTCGTCGAGAGTCTTCAGCAGATCGAGTTCCCCGGCCAGAGCCCGGACCAGTTCCTGACGAAGCAATCCGGCCTGGGGCGGTGTGCCGAAGCTGGGCGAGACGACGAACGAGTTCACAGCCGTGCCGTCGTGCGCGCCCAACGAGGCGGAATACACGCGCAACGAGTTCAGGGCCATTACTCCCGCAGCCTTCGCCAGCAGACCCTTCGTATCGGGCGCCACGACTGTGACGACGAAGGTGTGTGCTGTATCGGTGCCACTCAGGGTCACATGCACGCCGCCTCTTTCGGCCAAGGCGACAACTTCGGGACCCAACGGGTCGGGCGTGGGTAGTGCGTCTCCCGCCATCACCATCCGGCACCGGCGTACCAGTTCGCCGATGAGCGACGACTTCCAGTCACCCCACACCCCTGGGCCGGTTGCCCGTGAATCGGCCTCTGCCAACGCGTGGAGCAGTTCGAGGAGGATCGTGTTGCCGCCCAGTGCGTCGACCACGCTCTGCACAGTGGCCGGATCATCGAGGTCGCGGCGGGTCGCCGTTTGAGGCAGCAGGAGATGGTGTCGCACCATGGCAGTCAGCAGTGCAACATCCGACGGCCACAGCCCGAGCCGGTTCCCGATCTGGGTGGCCAGGTCCGCACCGACGACGCTGTGGTCACCGCCACGCCCCTTTCCTATGTCATGCAACAGGGCGCCGAGCACCAGAAGGTCGGGACGGGAGACACGGGTCGTGAATCCGCTGGCATACGCCACGGTCTCGACCAGGTGGCGATCCACGGTCCACGTGTGCACCGCATCGCGTGGTGGGAGATCTCGGACCGCTCCCCATTCGGGCAGCAACCGGCCCCACAGGCCCGTCCGGTCGAGCGCCTCGATGGCCGGGATCATGCGTGTGCCGCAGCCCAGAAGCACGAGAAGATCGTTCAGTGCCTCCTTCGGCCACGGCTCGCGCAGCTCGGGTGCGCTGTCCGCGAGCCGACGCAGCGTCGACGCCGACATCGGCATCCCCGTCTGTGCCGACGCAGCCGCGACGCGCGTGATCAACGCCGGGTCCTTTTTCGGCTGCGCATCTCGCGCCAGCACGACCTCGCCCGCATGCTCGACAACACCCTCGTCCAGGGGTCTGCGCACCGGCACCCGACGCACCGTCGACAGACCTCGGCGTGGCAGGGAGTTGGCAGCAGTACGGATACCGACATCGACGGAGTAGCCGATCGTCCGAGCCGAATCGCTCAGCGTTCTCGCCAGATCGAATCGGTCACCTATTCGCAGGGCTGCACCGATTTCGTCCGCGTCCTGAGCAAGCAGTTGATCACGGGCCCTACCTGCGACCCGATGAAGTTCGGTTCGAACGTCGAGGAGGCGACCGTGCGCGGCGGACAGTCCCCCTCCCGGTGCCCGCACCCCGAGCCCCGGCATGCCGTCGGTCAACTGCGCTATCGCCAACGCGTTCAACAGTTGCACGTCGCGCAGCCCCCCACGACCGCTCTTCAGATCGGGCTCGGCACGATGAGCGATCTCACCACTGCGTTCCCAACGGTTGCGGGTCTGGTCGATCAGCTCGTCGAAGCGGTGCCGAATGTCGTTACGCCACTGACGCCGAACACCGCCGATCAGGAGATTGCTCAGTTCCCCGTCGCCGACGATGTGACGGGCCTCGAGCATCCCGAGCGCGGCCGTCATGTCGGTGGCCGCCACCTGCAACGCCTCCGGGATGGTCCGCACACTGTGGTCGAGCTTGATGTGTGCGTCCCACAGTGGGTACCAGAGTTGGTCTGCTATCTGCGACACGACTGCGGGCTCGAGGTTGTCGTGCAACAGGATCAGATCCAAGTCTGAATGCGGCAACAGCTCACGCCGACCCAGTCCACCCACGGCCATCAGTGCGAAACCACCGTGCGCACCCATACCCAGTTCGGCACCCTTGGTGGTCAGCCAGAACTCGTGGAGATCGACCAGAGCGTTACGCAATCCGGGTGCGTCGAGGCGCCGGGCAGCAGTTGCCTGCCCCGAAACATGCCCTCTACGGCCACCGCTCAGGAGTTGCTTGCGGGCACGGACAAGGTCCGCCGCCGCACTGGAACCGCTGGAGCCCGTAGACACGGACGGCCCTGGTTCTGCAGCCGAAGCAGCAGAACCAGGGCCGAACGATCCGGACCCGTTCGGGTCAGAGCGCATCCGAGCCGCGCTCGCCGGTACGCACGCGGATCACCGATTCGACCGGCGACACCCATACCTTGCCGTCACCGATCTTGCCGGTACGAGCGGCCTCGACGATCAGTTCGACCACCTTGTCCACCGCCGAGTCGTCCACGACGACCTCTACGCGCACCTTGGGGACGAAGTCGACGGAGTACTCGGCACCCCGGTAGACCTCGGTGTGGCCCTTCTGCCGGCCGTAGCCCTGAACCTCGCTGACGGTCATGCCGACCACACCGGCCTGCTCGAGCCCGGTCTTCACGTCCTCGAGGGTAAACGGCTTGACGATTGCCGTGATCAGCTTCATTTCGTGATTCCTTCCAATGTCCTGCGGTTCACAGTAGAGCCATTGTCCGAGCTGACCAGCGTCATCAGCGGATCGGACGGTGCATTCAGCGAGTTACACAAGGTCGTACGCGGTCTCAGCGTGTTCGGACTCGTCGATCCCGCGGGCTTCCGCCTCGGGCGAGACCCGCCAGCCGAGCGGCTTCAGGGCCAGCGCGATGACGGCGGTCAGTACCGCGGTGAAGACGAGCGCGACCACAGCGATCACCGTTTGGACGACCAACTGCTTGTAGTCACCACCGTAGAACAAACCGGTCTCGGTCCCGAGGAAGCCGATCGCGACCGTGCCCCACAATCCGGAAACGAGGTGCACGCCGACCACATCGAGCGAGTCGTCGTAGCCGAAGCGGAACTTCAGACCCACGGCGAGTGCGGACAGGATACCGGCGACCACGCCGAGTGCCAGCGAGCCGACCGGGCTGAGCGAGCCGGCTGCCGGGGTGATGGCCACGAGACCGGCAACAGCACCCGACGCGGCACCCAGGCTGGTGGCGCGGCCGTCACGGATGCGTTCCGTGAGAAGCCAGCCGAGAATCGCAGCTGCGGTAGCAGAGGTGGTGTTGACCCACGCAAGTCCGGCGGAGCCGTCGGCGGCGAAGGCCGAACCGGCGTTGAATCCGAACCAGCCGAACCACAGCAGTGCGGCGCCGAGCATCACGAAGGGCAGGTTGTGGGGGCGGAACGCGGTCTTGCCGAATCCCGCGCGCTTTCCGACGATCACAGCGAGAACGAATGCCGCGATACCGGCGTTGATGTGCACAACGGTGCCACCGGCGAAGTCGATCGGCGCGACCGCGGCGGTGAGGCCACCCTCGCCGTCGTCGACCGTGCCGAACATCATCGCCGCCAGGCCGTCCTCGGCGTGGGAGAGCAGTCCGCCGCCCCACACCATGTGTGCGAGGGGGAAGTAGACGACCGTGACCCAGATGGCCGAGAACAGCATCCAGGTACCGAACTTCACCCGCTCGGCGAGTGCACCGCTGATCAGTGCGGTGGTGATGATCGCGAACGTCACCTGGAAGGCGATGTCGATGACGTTCGGGTACCCGAACGCACCGGCGATGAAGTTGCCGTCCGCATCGGTGATGCTGTCCTGCAACCCGAAGAACTCGAACGGGTTCGCGAAGATCCCGCCGATGTCCTGCGTTCCGTAGGACATCGACCAGCCCCACAGCACGTATACGACGGCGATGACGGCCATCGACCCGAACGACATCATCATCATGTTCAGGACGGACTTCGACCGGGACATGCCTCCGTAGAAGAACGCCAGGCCGGGGGTCATCAACAGCACCAGGGATGCTGCCATCAGCATCCACGCGGCATTACCGGAGTTTGCCAACACTTCGTCGGGACTCACTTACTACCTCCTAGTCGCGCGCCGGGGGACAGCACGTTGTAAGGAGAAGCGTGGTTTCGTGGTGTTTCCGCTGTGGCACTCCACCGTTTCGTGGGTGTGAACGGATGGGCGAATTATGTTGCAGCTACGTTTCGCCAGGCCTTTTGCCGTCCCGAGAGCGGTGTGAGGTTCACAGTTCGCATCGGAAGCTGCGGACTCACCCCAGGAGCGCGTCGACGAATGCGCCCGGCTCGAACGGAGCCAGATCGTCCGCACCTTCACCGAGACCCACCAGCTTCACGGGCACTCCGAGTTCGTGCTGCACTTGGAACACGATCCCGCCCTTTGCGGTGCCGTCGAGCTTGGTCAATACCACGCCGGTGATGTCTACGACCTCGGCGAACACCCGAGCCTGAGCGAGACCGTTCTGTCCGATGGTGGCATCGAGGACGAGAAGGACGTCGTCGACGGACGCCTTCTTCTCGACGACCCGCTTCACCTTGCCCAACTCGTCCATCAGTCCGGTCTTGGTGTGCAGTCGGCCGGCGGTGTCGATCAGAACGGCGTCGACACCGTGTTCGGTGCCCTTGACGACGGCATCGAATGCGATCGCGGCAGGGTCCGCCCCTTCCTTCCCGCGCACCACTTCGGCACCGACGCGCTCTGCCCACGTCTGAAGCTGATCTGCCGCCGCCGCACGGAACGTGTCCGCTGCACCGAGCACCACTCGGCGGCCATCGCCCACCAGTACTCGCGCCAGCTTGCCGGTCGTGGTGGTCTTACCGGTGCCGTTCACACCGACGACCAGCAATACCGACGGATGATCCGCGTGCGGCAGAGCCTTGATCGAACGATCCAACTCCGGCTTCAGCTCCGCGATCATGACCTCGCGCAGCAATGCCCGCGCATCGGCTTCGGTACGCACACTGCGCGCGGCCATCTGCTCACGCAGTGTGTCCACAATCTTGGTGGTGGTGGCCGACCCCAGATCGGCGATCAGCAGGGTGTCCTCGATGTCTTCCCAGGAATCCTCATCGAGGTCGCCGCCGCCGAGGATGCCGAGCAGACTCTTTCCCACCGCCGACTGAGACCGCGACAGACGACCCCGCAGCCGATCCAAGCGGCCTTCCGTCGGCGCGATCTCGTCGAGAGCGGGCGCTTCCGGCTCCGGTTCGGGTTCGGGCTTGGGCGTGGGTTCCGGCTCGGGCCCGGGCTCGGGTTCGGGCTTGGGCTCGGGTTCGGGCTTGGCTTCCGGTTCGGGCTCCGGCTCCGCGACGACCTCGGGTTCCGGCTCGGGCGTGGGCTTCTCCGGCTGCTCCCCCGGCTGGGGTTCCGTTACCGGTTCCGGCTCGGCCACTTTCTCCCGCTCGACCACAGCTTCCGGCTCGGGAGCGCGAACCGGTTCTCGCGGCTCGGGCACCGCCTCCCGCGGCGGTGCCGTTGTCGTGGCACCCTGACTGAAATCGAATCCGCCGCCGGCGCGATAGCCGCCTGATCGGTCCTTCTCCCCCGCGTCGACCTGAGGCTTCTCCGGCTCTGTGAGCGAAATACGTCGACGGCGGTAGAGCACCGTTCCGACGACGAGGACGACGAGAAGGACGGCCAATACGGCCGCGAGGGCAATCCAGGCTCCGGTAGTCACGCGGCCATTGTTTCAGGCGAGGCGCACCCGCGCCCACTTCGGCCGGTCAGGCGTCTGCGGTGACCATGTCCTGACCGCGCAAGCGTTGCGAGATCACCGTCGTGATGCCGTCGCCCCGCATGCTCACCCCGTACAGCGCATCCGCCACCTCCATGGTGGGCTTCTGGTGCGTGATGACGATGAGTTGAGACTTTTCGCGCAGCTGTTCGAAGAGTCCGATGAGTCGCCGCAAGTTGGTGTCGTCGAGCGCGGCCTCGACCTCGTCCATCACGTAGAACGGGGACGGCCTGGCACGGAAGATCGCGACCAACATGGCGACAGCGGTCAACGACTTCTCACCACCCGAAAGAAGAGACAACCGCTTGACCTTCTTGCCCGGCGGCCTCGCCTCCACCTCGATACCGGTGGTCAGCATGTCCGAGGGGTCGGTGAGCACCAGGCGGCCCTCGCCGCCAGGGAACAGCTTCGCAAACACCTGCACGAACTCACGCTCGACGTCCGCGTACGCCTCGGTGAACACCTGCAGTATGCGTGCATCGACATCGGCCACGACGCCGAGAAGATCTTTACGTGCCGACTTGACGTCCTCGAGTTGGGTCGAGAGGAAGTTGTACCGCTCTTCGAGCGCGGCGAACTCCTCGAGTGCCAACGGATTCACCTTGCCCAGTGTCGCCAGATCCTTCTGCGCCCTTTTCGCACGCCGTTCCTGGGTTGCGCGGTCGTAGGGAACGGGTGCCGGTTTGCTGACCTGTTCGCCCCGCTCCTTGGCCTGCTCGTACTCCTCGAGTTCGAGCGCGGACGGCGGCAACGGCACATCGGGCCCGTATTCGGCGATCAGGTCGTCCAACCCGATGCCGTGCTGTTCGAGAATGGACTCCTCGAGCTGTTCGATGCGCAGGGCCGCTTGCGCCCTGGCCACCTCGTCGCGGTGGACGGCGTCGGTCAGCGACGCCATCTGGGCCGACAGGGCCCGCACTCGCTCCTTGACCTGTTCGAGTTGTTCGGTGCGCTCTGCCTTGTTCCGGGCCAACTCGTCGCGATGCGTCATTGCCGCGGTCACCACCTCGTCGAGATGGTCGGCCACCCGCTGCCCCGATGCGGCAACCGCCGCAGCCACAGCGGCGGCATTCTGCCGCGCCTTCATTGCACGCTCGGCGCGGGCACGGGCCTCCCGTTCTGCGCGGGCGGCCCGTCGCAACGAATCCGCCTTACCTCGGACGGACTCCGAGCGCTCCTCGGCGGTGCGCACCGCAAGGCGGGCTTCCACCTCCACAGACCTCGACTCGGCGAGCGCGGCGGCCGCGAGTTCGCGGTCGGAACTGGTGTCTGCGGATGCGGCATAGTCGGCGTCGCCGCCGTCTTCCTGCTCGGCCAGCCGGAGCCGTTCCTCGAGTTCGGCAAGCTCGGTCAGCGTGTCGCCTCGTCCGCTCTCGGCCCGCTCTCGTTGCTGGGCGAGACGATCGGATTCTGCATGAGCCGCCCTGGCGGCTTGCCCCAATCGGCCGAGTTTCTCGTAGATCGCGGACATCGCGGCATCCGATTCGTTGAGTGCAGCCAGCGACTGTTCCGCGTTCTCGCGGCGCGCGTCCTGTTCCTCGCGTGCACCGGCCAGGGCGGCGGTCAGCTCTTCGGCCCGGCGCTTCGCCGACGTCAATTCACGTGTGGAGTCGTCGACCGCGGCCTGAACTTCGAGTGTGCTGGGTGCGCGGTCGGAACCACCGCTCACCCACCCGCAGCCGAGTAGGTCTCCGTCCTTCGTCACGGCCCGCACTGTCGGACTCGCCGAAATCACGTCGTCGGCGGCGTCGAGGCTGTCCACGACCACGATCCCGAACAGCATGGCCGACAGTCCGGCGCGCAATTCGTCCGGACAGTCGACCACGTCACGCACCCAGCGACCGCTGCCGGGTGCACGCTCGGATGTCGGCGAAACACCCGACCCGACGATGATCGACGCGCGACCGCCGTCACCGTCCTTCAGAGCTGTGACGGCCTGTTTCGCCGCGTCCAAGGATTCGGCGACCACCGCGTCTGCGGCCGGCCCCAGCGCCGTCGCCACGGCAACCTCGTAACCCTTCTCGACGGTGATGTGCTCGGACAGCGCGCCGAGAACACCCTTGTCTCCGCGGTTTTCGAGCAACCAGGCACCGCCGTCGCGGCGCTCGAGCCCCATCGACAACGCATCGATACGGGCCTTCAGCGACGCCACCTGCTGCCCGGCGGTGCGCTCTTGTTCTTGCAGTTCGTCGACTCGTTCGGTGGCGTACTTCAGTGCCTCGACGGCACGCTCGTGGTTGGAGTCGAGCCCCAACTCGCCTGCATCGAGATCCCCGATCTCGTCTTGCACCGACTCGAACTCTGCCTGCGCTCGGTCACCACGTTTGCGCGCTTCGTCGATCGAGGCGCTCAGACGCGCGACCTCGGAATCCACCGACTCGGCACGGGTGCGCAGGGTATCGACCCGGCCGGAGAGCCGGGCCAGCCCTTCACGACGGTCCGCGATGGCGCGCACCTCCGCCATATGCGCACGTTCCGCTGCTGCGGCAGCCTCCTCGTTGATCGCGAGTTGTTCCTTGGCCGCGTCGAGCGCCGCCCGGGCCATCTCGGTGGCCTCGATCAGTTCGGCCTCTTCGAGGGCAACACGGTCCGCGCGCGCCTCCATGGCATCGGGATCTTCACCGCGGTTCGTCATCGGTTCCGCATCGAGGTGACGCGCCCGCTCACTGGCAATCCGGATCGTCGAGTTGACCCGTTCCGCGAGAGCCGACAACTGGAACCACGTCTGCGCGGCGGCCTCCGCTCCCGGAGTCAGCCGCGCCAGCGCCTGCTCGTGCCGTCCGAGCTCGAGATTCGCCTCGTCGAGTTCCACGGTGACCTGGTCGTACTGCTCGCGGGCAACCTTTTCGTCCTGCGCCTGACTCTCCAACTCGGACCGCCGTGTGACGAGATCGTCGGCAGCGAGCCGTAGACGAGCATCCCGCAGGTCCGCCTGTACGGTCTGAGCGCGCCGGGCCACCTCGGCCTGACGTCCCAGCGGCTTGAGCTGGCGCCGGAGCTCGGCCGTGAGGTCGGTCAATCGGGCCAGATTGGCCTGCATGGAATCGAGTTTGCGAACGGCCTTTTCTTTGCGCTTGCGATGTTTGAGCACACCGGCTGCTTCCTCGATGAACGCACGCCGATCCTCGGGGCGCGATTCGAGAATGGCGGACAGGCGCCCCTGCCCCACGATCACGTGCATCTCGCGGCCGATGCCCGAGTCGCTGAGCAACTCCTGCACGTCCATCAACCGGCAGGACGATCCGTTGATCTCGTACTCACCTGCACCGTCGCGGAACATCCGGCGCGTCACCGAGACCTCGGAATAGTCGATCGGGAGGGCGCCGTCGGAATTGTCGATGGTCAACGTGACCTCGGCACGACCGAGCGGGGCACGCCCGGCGGTACCGGCGAAGATGACGTCCTCCATCTTGCCGCCACGCAACGCCTTGGCGCCCTGCTCCCCCATCACCCAGGTCAGAGCGTCCACGACATTGGATTTGCCGGAACCGTTCGGCCCCACCACGCAGGTGATTCCGGGCTCGAAACGCAGAGTCGTTGCGGACGCAAAGGACTTGAACCCCTTGAGCGTCAGACTCTTCAGATGCATGGCCGTCGAGTTTACCTACGGTTCACCGTTCGACGAACCCGGAAAGCTCGCCGCGCGCCGGATCGAAGCTCTCGACCACCAGATCGACCCGCCCCGGGGTGTCCCCCGACCGCAACAGACCGACCAAGGCCTCCAGTGCTTCGCGTTCGCCTTCCGCGACGACGAGAACGCGGCGGCCCGGCTGGTTGGAGGCAAACCCGACGAGCCCCAGCTCGAGTGCACGCGCGCGGGTCCACCACCGGAATCCGACACCCTGAACGTGTCCGTGCACCCAGGCCGTCAACCGCTCCATCAGCTGTCCTTGGCCACCGTCAGCGTGACGTTCGTACCGGCTTTGAGGGTGCGTCCCACGGTGCAGACCTTGTCGATCGAACGCTCCACGAGTGCCACCAACCGTTCCTGGGCATCGGCGTCCAGTTCGCTGAGGTCGAGCTCGAGAACCTCGTCGAGCTGTGGGTACGTCTCGTTCTCGCGATCGGCCGCACCGGACACCCGGATGGTGGCGTCGTAGTTGTCACCGAGTCTGCGTGCGAGCGGGAAGTCCGAGCTCATCCCACTGCATGCGGCGAGCGCGATCTTCAGCAATTCGCCGGGTGTGAACACACCTTCCACACCGTCGGAGCCGATGCGAACCTCGGCGCCGCGGGAACTGCGGCCCGTGTAGAGGCGGGTACCGGTGCGCTCGACCCACAGCTCGGTGGCGGGCGCGGCGTTCTGATCAGTCATGTGACAATCGTGCCATTCGCCTCATCCTGACGTGCGCGGCGACCTACGACGAGGTGGTGGCTGGCACACCGGACAGTTGTAGGACGAGCGGTTCATGAACTTCTCGCGGCTGATCGGCGCACCACAACGGTCGCACGGTTCGCCTTCACGGCCGTAGACGTGCAGTGAGCGGTCGAAGTACCGCCACCTCCCACGTTAGGTGCACTGAACACTGGTTCGCGCCGAGGAACGCACTTCTCCTGTTCATCGGCTGTTTCAGCCCGGAATGTCGCCGCGACGCGCTCTGCGCCATATCCCAGACCACGACCTCCGGACTTCAATGTGGAAGGGGCGCAGGTGAAGGGAAAGTCCGGCTGCCAGGCCGGCGTTTGCGATGTCGCCGGCGTCGGACCATCGAAGACGGTCCAGATCAGCTCGGACCGGTAGGCCCCGGCGGGCCTACTCCACTTCGCCGACGGGCAGAAGTTCCGCGACATTGTCGCGATCGGCTCCTTGCCATTGTGGCCATAGCAGGCGCAATGTGCGTGGACCGCCCCGTGCTGGGTCAATCATGTGGCGCCTCCTCACATTGGGTAGACGTAATTGCGTACCGGCCAAGCTGTCAGGTTGATGGCCATCCTACGAAGGGTGTGCCTATCGACATCTGAGCTTCCGTTACATCTTTGCGGTCTTCCAATGGACGATTTGTCCTTCGTTGTAGAACATTTGCTGCGAGCCGGTGAACCGCACCAGGTACGCCTCCTTTTGTGCGTAGAACCCGATCACCGTCCCGTAGAGTCCCTTCATCGGCCCATCGGTGACGGTGACGGCATCGCCGACTGCAAACTCAGTCATACTCTTCCCTTCGCTGTCTGGTGTCTTCATGTAAGTGGCAGGTTCCCGTATCCGAGTCCACACGGTAGTAGAGCCGGTTCCTGGTTGATTCGGAATTTGGTCGATCTCGCACCCCACGGGCGGGTGGGTGCAGGTGCTCGGGCAGCGTACGCCCCCGCAAGCGGGAGGGACCCCAGGATGGGGTGGCATAGCCCGGTGCCGGTGCCCACATCGAGTACCGTCCACCCTGGGCTACTGTGTTGACGTGCAGCGGCTCGAATCTACGCCCGCACAGCGACGGTCTCGTGCGCGCACAAAGATCACGCGGGATACGACTGGTCAGCTAGCGTTTTCGCTGGCAGACAGGGCAAGAGTGGCTCGAGCGGTTCATGAAACGCTCGCGCACGATCAGGGTGCCGCAGCGCTGGCACGGAAGTCCCTCACGCCCATAGACGTTCAGGCTCCGGGAAAACCAGCCGGACGCGCCGTTGACGTTTACGTACAGGGCGTCGAACGACGTCCCGCCCTGGTCGAGGGCCGCGTCCATGACTTCCCGAGCCGATGCGAGAACCAGACGCAATTGGGGACGCGTGAGTTTGTCCGTGATACGAGCACCGTGAATACCCGCGCGCCACAACGCCTCGTCGGCATAGATGTTGCCGACCCCGGACACCACCGTCTGGTCCAGCAGGGCACGCTTGATCTCGGTGTGCTTGCCCCGCAACACCTTCACAACCGATTCGGCATCGAACTGCGGATCCATCGGGTCACGCGCGATGTGCGCCACCGAGTCGGGAACCGTTGTGCCGCCCACTTCCACCATCTCGGCGATCGCCCAACCGCCGAAGGTGCGTTGATCTACGAACCGTAGGTCTGTGTCGTCTCCGAGATGCGCGCGAATCCGAAGGTGCTTCTCGTCCGGCGCATCGGCCGGCTGCACGAGCATCTGCCCGCTCATCCCGAGATGTACGACGATCGCAGTCTCCGACGGCTCGAGTACGAGCCACAAATACTTTCCACGACGCTCGGCAGCGCAGATGCGCTGGCCGACGACCCGTCCGGCAAGATCTGCGGGGCCTGGTACGTGACGACGAATGGCGCGCGGATGCAGGATGTCCACCGATTCGACGGTGGAACCGACGACGAACTTTTCGAGCCCGCGGCGGACGACCTCGACCTCGGGAAGTTCAGGCACCGACGCCCGACGCGCTACCGTCCGACCCTGCGCTGTCCGACTCAGCGCCATCCGAACCAGCGCCGTCCGATTCCGACAGTGCATTCCAGGCCGTGCTTGCGGCCTTCTGTTCGGCTTCCTTCTTCGAGCGGCCGATCCCGACACCCATCGCGTCGCCACCGACGAGCACCGTGGCGGTGAACTCCTTGTCGTGGTCCGGTCCGGTGGCGGTGATCTCGTAGACGGGGACGCCGGACCCGCGTTCGGCCGTGAGTTCCTGCAGACTCGTCTTCCAGTCCAATCCGGCACCCAGTCGTGGGGCGCGGTCGAGGAGGTCTGCGAACAAGTCGAGAACAACGCGGCGAGCGGTCTCGATTCCGTGTTCGAGGTGAATTGCGCCGAGTATCGATTCCATACCGTCCGCGAGGATGCTCGGCTTACCTCGCCCGCCGGTCATCTCCTCGCCCTTACCGAGCAGAAGATGCGCGCCCAGTCCGCCCTCACCGAGTCCTCGGGCAACCTCCGCCAGGGCATGCATGTTGACCACGCTTGCGCGGATCTTGGCGAGATCGCCCTCCGACTTGTCGGGGTGCGAACGATAGAGCTGTTCCGTGACGGTGACGCCGAGAACCGAATCGCCGAGGAACTCGAGTCGCTCGTTGGTCGGCAACCCACCGTTCTCGTATGCGTACGACCGGTGGGTCAACGCGAGAACGAGCAGTTCGGGCTCGATATCGACGCCGAGGGCGGCGAGGAGGGACTGATGGTCCTCCTCGCCGCCGGTGGGTGCAGCGTTGTTGTCGCTCGTCACGGTCTACCTGGAGACCTAAACGGCGGCGGTCACCTGGCGGCCCTTGTAGGTGCCGCAGGACGGGCACGCCACGTGGGGCAGCGTCTTCTCACCGCAACCGCGGTTCGGGCAGGTGACGAGGGTGGGCGCAGTGGTCTTCCACTGGCTGCGACGCGACCTCGTGTTCGATCGCGACATTCTGCGCTTGGGGACAGCCACTTCTACTTCTCCTCGGCTTCGGTGTTCACAAGATTCGTGCTCGGTTCTGAATCCACGCCAAATTTGGCTGCAAGACCAGCCCAGCGAGGATCAAGTATGTCATGCCCATGCCCGGATTCTGCAATCGCCAGGCGAACGCCACATTCCGAGCACAATCCGAGGCAGTCCTCGGAGCACAGCGGCTGCAGCGGAAGGGCCAGTCCCACGGAGTCGATCACGAGCGGCTCGAGGTCGATCTGCTCGTCCTCGACGAGGTACACCTCGTCTTCCTCGGTGGTTTCGTCCGTGATGCTGTCCGGGTAAGCGAACAGCTCGGTCAATCGCAGTTCGATCTCGTCCGTGAACGGTTCGAGGCACCGCGAGCATTCGGCGGCGACGGGCGCGGAGAGCGTGCCGGTCACCAGCACACCCTCGGATACCGACTCCAGACGAAGATCGAGGTCGATCTCCGATCCCTCGGGGATCGCCGCCAGGTCGAGGCCGATACGGCGCGGCGCTGTGACGACTCGCTCCACCGTGCGCATCGAACCTGCGCGCCGGCCCAGCGAGGCCGTGCCCAGCACGAAATCGGCATCCTCACTCGGATGCGACGGACGGTGATGACGGGAACTCACGAGATTCGCTTTCGACTCGACGTACTGGAACCTGCGGCAGCAAACCTGCAGGGGGCAACCACACCACGATACGCGAGTGTGGCCCACTCACTCAAACTCACAGGCACGCGGTCGAAGACCGCCTCAGCGGCGGCGGCCGGTGCCCTCGTAGTCCTGACCGTAGTCGGGCACCCCCGAACCGGTGCGCAACTGCTGACGTCCGCGACCGACCGATCGGATGGTTCCGCTGAGGAAGTCCTCGAACTCCGCAAGCTTGGTGTCGACATACACGTCACAGTCGGAACGTAGCCGGTCCGACTCGGCATGCGCGGAGTCGATGACACGCGCGGATTCGGCGTGTGCCGTCTGCACCACTTCGGTCTGGGACACCAGCCGCTGCTGTTCGGCCGTGCCGTCCGCAACCGACCTCTCGTAGGTCGCCTTACCGGACTCGATCATTCGGTCGGCTTCCGAGCGGGCGCGGCCGGTGACCGACTCGTACTCGTGGCGCCCTTCGTCGACGGTTCGCGCGGCCAACTCTTCGGCATCTGCCACCATCTGTTCGGCATGCGTACGCGCCTCGGACACCATGCGATCGGCCTGCGACTTGGCGTCGGCGAGAATGCGATCGGCGTCATCGCGGGCGTTCTCGACCGTGGACGTGGCCTCGCTGTTGGCAGCCGACACGGCCTTTTCTGCACTGCTACGTGCGTCGCCGACCAACTGGTCCCGGTGATCGAGCACATCCTGCGCGTCGTCGAGTTCACCGGGAATCGCATCGCGTACGTCGTCGAGCAGTTCGAGGACGTCACCGCGCGGGACGACGCAGCCCGCGGTCATAGGCACTCCGCGTGCCTCTTCGACGATCGCGACGAGTTCGTCCAGCGCCTCGAATACTCGGTACACAAGCAACCCCATTCGTCGGTGACAACTACTGGTGCAAGTCTGCCGGATCGAATGTCACGATGCGCAGCCTGCGCGGGTGTGTCGGGCGTTCAGCTCTTCTCGGCGGCCCTTTCGGCTATGCGTTCGAGCAGCTGAGCATGCACCTTCGCCGGGAGCATGTCGGCAACCTCACCCCCGAATGTCGCCACTTCCTTGACGAGAGAACTCGACAGGTAGCTGTAACTGGGGTTCGTGGGGATGAAGAGAGTGTCCACACCGGACAGCTTCTGGTTCATCTGCGCCATCTGGAGTTCGTAATCGAAGTCGTTGGCCCCGCGCAGCCCCTTCACGATCGCGGTGATGCCTTCTTGTTTCGCATAGTCGACCAGCAGTCCGTGCCACGAGCTGACACGCACATTGGGTAGATCACTCGTGGAATCCTCGAGCATCCGAATGCGCTCGTCCACGGAGAACAGCCCCCGCTTGCTCTTGTTGATCATCACGGTGACGATCACCTCGTCGAACTGCGCCGCGGCCCTGGAGATCACATCCAGGTGGCCGTTGGTCACAGGGTCGAAGGATCCCGGGCACACAGCTCCAGTCATGAGTCCAGACCGTAGCAGGTTGCCAGCTCGATTCTGGTCTCGCCGTACTTCTTGCCCTTACGTCCGTCGAAGCCGTCCGGCCAGGACGTTGCGGGTGAGCGAGAAGACCTTTCGAGTACGACGATCGAGCCGTCGCCCACCCACCGGTTGTCCCGCAGTGATGTCAACATCGCCGTGACGGTGTCGTCGTCGACTGCGTACGGCGGATCGGCGAGGACGAGATCGTATTCACGCTCTGCCACACCGACGACGACCGACTCGACCTGCGCCCGCCGAACCGAGGCACCGGGCAGCGCAGTGGCCTCGATGTTGGCACTCACGACGCGCGCCGCCGCAGCGTCGGATTCGACGAGAACCACGTGCGACGCACCCCGAGACAGAGCTTCCAGCCCGAGCGCACCCGACCCGGCGTACAGGTCGAGAACCGAGGCACCCTCGAGATCCATCCGTGCGTCGAGCATGCTGAACAGTGCTTCGCGCACACGATCGGACGTGGGGCGGGTACCTGTTGGTGGGACTCGCAGGCGGCGTCCGCCTGCGAGTCCCGCGATGATCCGAGTCACCGATGCAGCCTAATCAGGCAATCAGGCGTCGGTCGACTCCCCCGTCGCGACCACTGCTCACACGTCGGTCGACTCCCCCGTCGCGACCACTGCTCACACGTCGGTCGACTCCCCCGTCGCGACCACTGCTCACACGTCGGTCGACTCCCCCGTCGCGACCTCGATCAGCAGGTCTCCACCCTCGACCTGCGCTACACCGGCGATGGCGAGGCGCGACACGACGCCACCGCGCGGCGCTGTGATGGCAGCTTCCATCTTCATGGCCTCGATGGTGGCAATGGTGTCCCCGGCTTCGACCTTCTGCCCCTCCGCGACAGCGAGGGTGACCACACCGGCGAACGGAGCCGGGACGTGACCGGGGTTGTTCTTGTCCGCCTTCTCCGCAGCGGGCACGTCACTGGCGATCGACCGGTCGCGCACCGACACCGGACGCAACTGCCCGTTGAGGATGCACATCACGGTGCGGTAGCCACGCTCGTCGGGCTCCGAGATGGCCTCGAGACCGATGAGCAGCTCCACGCCCTGCGCCAGCTTCACACGGTGCTCTTCACCGCGGCGCAGTCCGTAGAAGAACTGGTTGGCCGACAACTGCGATGTGTCGCCGAACTTTTCGTAGTGCTCGAGGAACTCCTTGGCCGGGCCGGGGAACAGCAACCGGTTCAGAGTGCTTCGGCGTTCCGCCGACGTACCCGAGAGCGCTTTCTCGTCCTCGGCGCTCAGCTCCACCTCGGGCTTCGCTGCGGCGCGCCCCTCGAGTGCCTTGGACCGGAACGGCTCCGGCCATCCGCCGGGAGGTGTGCCGAGTTCGCCGCGCAGGAAACCGACCACGGAGTCCGGGATGTCGAACCGTGACGGGTCCGCTGCGAAGTCCTCGGAGGAGGCCCCTGCACCGACGAGGTGCAGCGCGAGGTCACCGACGACCTTCGACGACGGCGTCACCTTCACCAAACGGCCCAGCATCCTGTCCGCGGCAGCGTAGTTGGCCTCGACCTCTTCGAACCGGTCGCCGAGGCCCAATGCCACGGCCTGCGTACGCAGGTTCGACAGCTGACCACCCGGAATCTCGTGGGTGTACACACGTCCGGTCGGGGCCGGGATACCGGATTCGAACGGCGCGTACACCTTGCGCAGCGCCTCCCAGTAGGGCTCGAGATCGCACACGGCCTGCAAGTCCAGACCGGTGTCGTGCTCGGTGCGCGCTGCTGCCGCAACGATGGCGGACAGCGCAGGCTGGCTGGTGGTGCCTGCCAGCGCGGCGGACGCACCGTCGACGGCATCGGCGCCGGCCTGCCATGCGGCGAGGTAGGTCGCCAATTGTCCACCCGGGGTGTCGTGCGTGTGGACGTGCACCGGCAGGTCGAAGTTCTTGCGGAGCGCACCGACGAGCGTGGCCGCGGCAGGTGCGCGTAGCAGGCCTGCCATGTCCTTGATCGCGATGATGTGCGCACCGGCCTCGACGATCTCTTCGGCCAACTTCAGGTAGTAGTCGAGCGTGTACAGATTCTCGTTCGGGTCCGACAAGTCACCCGTGTACGAGAGCGCCACCTCCGCGAGTGCCGTTCCCGTCTCGCGCACGGCGTCGATCGCCGGCCGCATCTGATCGACGTTGTTCAGGGCGTCGAAGATGCGGAAGATGTCGATACCGGTGTCGGTGGCCTCCTGGACGAAAGCCCGGGTCACCTTCTCCGGGTACGGGGTGTAGCCAACGGTGTTGCGGCCACGCAAGAGCATCTGCAGACAGATGTTCGGGATCGCTTCACGAAGCGCCGCCAGCCGGTACCAGGGGTCTTCGTGCAGGAATCGCAGCGCGACATCGTAGGTGGCACCGCCCCACGCCTCGATGGAGAGCAACTCCGGCGTGGTGCGGGCGACGTGCGGTGCCACTGCCAGGAGACCGCTGGTGCGGACGCGAGTCGCGAGCAGCGACTGATGCGCGTCACGGAACGTGGTTTCGGTGATGGCGAGCGCCTTCTGCTCGCGAAGAGACTTCGCGAACCCTTCGGGCCCGAGAGTCAACAGCTTCTGACGGCTGCCTTCCGGCGCGGGCTGCGAAAGGTCGATCTTGGGCAGCTTGTCGTGCGGGTACACCGCTGACGGCCGCTCGCCGTGCGGCTTGTTGACGGTCACGTCGGCGAGGTAGGTGAGGATCTTGGTTCCGCGGTCTGCGGACGAACGCAGCGTCAGCAGCTGCGGGCGCTCTTCGATGAAGGACGTGGTCACGCGACCGGCCCGGAAATCGGGGTCGTCCAGCACGGCCTGCAGGAACGGAATGTTCGTGGATACGCCACGAATACGGAACTCGGTGACGGCACGGCGGGCGCGGCCGACCGCCGTCTCGAAGTCGCGGCCACGGCACGTCAGTTTGACGAGCATGGAATCGAAGTAGGCGCCGACCTCGGCACCGAGGGTCGCGCCGCCGTCGAGTCGGACGCCGGCACCACCAGGGGTGCGGTAGGCGGTGATCCGGCCGGTGTCGGGCCGGAATCCGTTGGCGGGGTCCTCGGTGGTGATGCGGCACTGCAGGGCGGCACCGCGCAGCTTGATCTTGTCCTGGCTCAGACCGAGATCGGCGAGGGTCGCGCCGGACGCGATGCGGAGCTGCGATTGGACCAGGTCCACATCGGTGACCTCCTCGGTCACCGTGTGCTCGACCTGGATGCGCGGGTTCATCTCGATGAACACGTGATTGCCGCGGGCGTCGAGAAGGAACTCGACGGTGCCGGCGCACGAATAACCGATCTGCTTCGCGAACGCCACCGCGTCGGAGCAGATCCGCTCACGCAGCTCGTCGGACAGGTTCGGTGCCGGGGCGAGTTCGATCACCTTCTGGTGCCGGCGCTGCAACGAGCAGTCGCGCTCGAACAGGTGAATGACGTTGCCGTCGCCGTCGGCCAGGATCTGCACCTCGATGTGCCGCGGATCGATGACCGCCTGCTCGAGAAACACCGTGGGGTCACCGAACGCGGATTCTGCCTCGCGGGACGCCGCCTCGATCGACTCGCGCAGTTGCGCCGGCTCGGCGACGCGGCGCATACCGCGGCCACCGCCACCGGCCACCGCCTTCACGAACACCGGAAATTCCATGTTCTTCGACGCTTCGAGCAATTCGTCGACGTCTGCGGAGGGCTCGGACGATGCCAGCACCGGCAGCCCGGCTGCCTTCGCAGCAGCAATCGCACGCGCCTTGTTGCCCGTCAGCTCGAGGATGTCCGACGACGGGCCGACGAACGTGATACCGGCGTCGGCGCACGCGGCAGCCAGGTCCGGGTTCTCGGACAGGAAGCCGTAACCGGGGTAGATGGCGTCCGCTCCGGCCTGGACGGCGGCCGAGACGATTTCGTCGACGGACAGATATGCCCGGACGGGGTGCCCTTCCTCACCGATCTGATAACTCTCGTCGGCCTTCAGACGGTGGATCGAGTTCCGATCCTCGTACGGGAAGACCGCGACGGTTCCGGCGCCCAGTTCGTAGGCTGCGCGGAACGCGCGGATCGCAATTTCGCCTCGGTTGGCGACAAGAACTTTTGAGAACATGGCTGCAAACTACCCTGGTTCGGAGGCCCCCCGAGAACTCGGATCCCATTATTCAAGATTCGTCGAACGACTTCACAATAGGCCTCCGATCAGGTGCGGAGTCGTTAATATCGTCGAAACAGTTCTGAATCGATCCGCAATACGGACACTCTAGGATTTCTCCAAGAAGTCGATCTTTTCCGAATCCAGAGCGGCACCCACCATGGCCGCCAAACCTGGATGGTCGTCAAGGGCAGGATCGGCTCCGACCACCCCCGTGGCGAAGTCGGCCGCCGCCGCAATGACGTCCTCGTGCCCCAGCAACGACAGCAGGCGCAGCGTCGTCGTCGTACCCGATTGCGCCTTTCCCAGAATATCCCCCTCGCGGCGCGTCGCGAGGTCGAGTTGCGCCAGTTCGAACCCGTCGTTCGTGGCGGCAACGGCTGCCAGCCGTTCGTAGGTCGGGCTGCCCGGATTGGCGCCGGTGATCAAGATGCACAGCCCCTGATGTTTGCCGCGGCCGACGCGTCCGCGAAGCTGATGCAGCTGGCTGACACCGAACCGATCGGCGTCCACGATGACCATGACGGTCGCATTGGGAACATCGACACCGACCTCCACCACCGTGGTGCACACCAGAACGTCGGTCTCCCCCGCGTCGAACGCAGCCATCGCAGCATCCTTCTCGTCCGACGGGAGTCGGCCGTGCAACAGACCGATGCGCAGGTCCGGGAGTACTTCTCCACCGAGCTTGTCGTAAAGATCTGACGCGGCAATGGTCTGCTGCTCGGCTTCCTTCTCCCCATTTCCGGACGGATCGTCCTGGCCTTCACCGATTCGCGAACACACCACATACGCCTGTCGGCCCTCGCCGACGTCCTCACGTATCCGTTCCCACGCACGACTGACCCACTGTGGCTTCTGCCTGGCCGGGACGACACTGCTCTTGATGGGCGAACGCCCCTTCGGCAATTGACGAAGCGTCGACACCTCGAGGTCCCCCAGGACCGTCATCGCGATCGTACGCGGAATAGGAGTGGCCGTCATCACCAGAACGTGCGGGCTGACACCGTCGCGGGCACGAGACCGGAGAGCGTCCCGTTGCTCCACCCCGAACCGGTGTTGCTCGTCCACCACCACCATGCCGAGCTTGAAGAAGTCGACATTGTCCTGGATCAAGGCATGGGTACCGATCACGATGCCGGCATCGCCCACCACTGCTTCGTTGAGTGCGGCACGCTTGGCCGCCACCGACATCGATCCGGTCACCAACGCGATGCGCGTCGCCTTGTCTTCGGAGCCGAGTTCGCCGGCGGTACCGAGCGATCCGAGCATCGCTCGCAACGACTTGGCATGCTGCGTCGCGAGTACTTCGGTGGGAGCGAGCAGCGCGCATTGATATCCGGCGTCGACCACCTGCAACATCGCCCGCAACGCCACGATCGTCTTTCCCGAACCGACCTCACCCTGCAACAGCCTGCTCATCGGATGCGGACGGGACAGATCGGCCGAAATCTCCTCGGCCACACTGTGCTGACCGTCGGTGAGGGTGAACGGAAGCCTCGCCTCGAAGCGATCCGCTATCGCGTCCTTCACCGGCGGGCATCGCGGGGCCACCCGCTCCGCATGGTCGTGCCGCCGCATTGCGAGGACGAGTTGCAGTGACACCGCCTCGTCGAAGCGCAGTCGCTCCTGCGCGCGTTCGATGTCTTCTCTGGTGTCGGGGAGATGGATGGTCCGCAATGCTTCGTCCAAGCCGACGAGATCGCGATCGGCCACGGTGGTCTCGGGCAGCGGATCGTCGACGTGGTCGAGCTGATCGAGAACCTGACGTACGCAACGCATGATCGTCCACGACTCCACGTCGCGGGTGGCCGGATACAACGGAATGAGTGCGCGGTCGAACACCGACATGTCCACGCCCGCACCGGAGTTTGCACCCGCACGCGCAATACCGGCCAGCTCCCCGGAGCCCCTGATCCGCCCCGAAGTGACGATCGGATCATCATTCCCGCCACGCGATTCCGGAAGAATCAGATAGCTCGGGTGCGTCAGGCTCCACTTACCCCGGAAGTACTTCACGGTCCCGGAGAACATCGCCCGCACACCCGGTTTGATCGCGTGCCGCACCTTCTGTGGATTGAAGAATGTCACGTCCACGTTTTGCGTATCCGTGGTGAGCACGACCCGCAGCATCTGCCCCGGGCGATTGCGCATCTTCACGACTGCAGCGGTACCGACCCTCGCGATGATCGTGATGTGCTCGCCCTCCGGCGGCTCCTTGTCCGCGAGTTCGCGTCCCTGCGAGGCATACCGGTGCGGATAGTGGCGAAGAAGGTCCTCGACCGTCTCTATCTCGAACGCCTCCGCCAAAGCGCTCGCAGTCTTGTTTCCGAGCAGCAGATCGAGACGATCCGAAAGCCCCGCCATCGATGTTCCTTCCCTATTGCTCTACTACTCGATACCCAACTGCAACAGGTCGCCTGCCTGACCACCGAAGTAGACCATCACTTCCACGCCTGTCTGTGTGTGGGCGACGTGGTCGGCGATACGCTCGCCGAGCCCATCCGGTGCCTGTGCGCCGAGGATCACGGTGACCAGCTCGCCGCCTCCGCCGAGAGCCAGGTCCACGAGACGCGTCGCCGCCGAGGCGGGCTCCGACTCGATGACGACGACCTCCTGACCCATCAGCCCGAGTACGTCGCCCGGCTCACACGTCCCGACATACGTCAGAGCCCGCTCCCTCGCGACCCTCAGCGCTCCCCATCGGGTCGCGGCGGCGGCCTCGGACATGGCGAACGCATCGTCCACTGCGTCGCGGCGCGGATCGTGAACGGCCAAGGCGGCGATCCCCTGCACCATCGACGACGTTGCAAGAAGGATCACTTCGTGGCTCGAGTCTCGCGCCGCCGCGCTCGCCGCTACGAGTTCCTGCGCGGAGAGGCCGCCGTTCGGTAGCACCAGAACCTCGCTGCGCTCCATCTCCCTGATGACTCCCAGCAACTGACCGCGCGTGACCGGAGTATCACCGCGCAGGACCGTCACGCCCTCCGCCGCAAACAGTTCTGCAGCTCCGTCACCGGAGGCGATGGCGATGATTCCGCGACCGTGCCTGCTCGGTCGCACCCGTACGCCCGGCGTCCGCACCGCCTGCTTCCTGGCATCGACGAGAAAGTTGGTGATCCGAATCCCGTGAACGGTGCCCGAAACCAGTCCAAATTCGACGGCCGCACCGGCGTCGGTGCAGTGCACGTGCACAGACCAACCACCGTCTCCGTCACCGACGATCACCACCGAATCTCCGAGCGCGTCCAATGACGACCGGAGGTTCGCCATTCGCTCGTCGTCGGAATCGGAGACGAGGTACATCACCTCGTAGTCCTGACCCGAATCTCCGGCGCACGTGTCGGTCACGCTTGGCGGCATTTCCCCACGCGGAGATCTGCGGGTCGTCAACACTCGGTCGGGGGCGGTTCCGGTGATTGCCTCGACCAATGCGTCGAGGATCACCACCAGCCCGAAGCCTCCTGCGTCGACGACTCCCGCCGCATCCAGCACGTCCAGCTGAGACGTCGTTCGCATCAGTGCGGATGCCGCCGTATCCGCCGCTGCCTGCGCGGTGGACGCGACACCCGCGTCACGAGGCAAGCCTGCCGCAGCATCCGCGGCACAGCGCAATACCGTCACGATCGTCCCCTCGACCGGATCGCTCACCGCATCGGTCGCCAGATTCGATCCTTGCAGCAGCCCGTTGCGCAGAGTTTCGGCGCCGAAGTCCGCTCCGCCCGCTGCCTGCGCCAGCCCCCGGAGCACCTGAGAGAGGATCACGCCGGAATTTCCGCGCGCTCCGTAGACCGCGCCCTTCGCAAGTGCCACCGCTACTTGGCGAACATCACGCGACGCACGGCCTGCCTCGTCGAGCGCGTACTTGTCGACTCCCGCCACCGCGGAGCGCATCGTCGCCAGCAAGTTCGTCCCGGTGTCGCTGTCGGGGATCGGATACACGTTGAGATCGTTGATCTCGGCGCAATGCTTCTCGAGCCCGGCGACACAACCGAGCGCCCACCGCCTCAACACACGACCGTCGATTGGAGCGCCGAACGCGCCGGCCTCCGGCGCCGGACGGGCTTCTTGCTTCACGAACGTCCTCTCCATGGAACGGCGGTGGGGCGGGAATGTGATGGGCGGGGACTACACAGTGCGGGAATGTGATGGGCGGGGACTACACAGTGCGGGAATGTGATGGGCGGGGACTACACAGTGCGGGAATACGATGGGTGCGATCAGGGTATCGCGGAGTCGCGGACCGGTCGGTTCGACAGCCATGAACTCGGAGAGCGAGCTACGCCACACGTGCTGGTTTGGCCAATCACCGGCCGAAGGGCTACTCTTGACCGGTTGCCTCGTGCGGGAAGACCCTCACGAGTCAGAAGTACTGTTCACTATATATAAGGAGTTCGCGACTATGGCTGCCGTCTGCGACGTATGCGCCAAGGGGCCCGGCTTCGGTAAGTCGGTCTCGCACTCGCACCGGCGTACCAACCGTCGCTGGAACCCGAACATCCAGTCGGTTCGCGCCCAGGTTGCTCCCGGTAACACCCGGCGAGTGAACGTGTGCACCTCCTGCCTGAAGGCCGGCAAGGTTACGCGAGGCTAGAACCGTCACCGAGTTCGAGACTCGAGACAACTCACTGCGCCCCACAGCTGCGTGCTGTGGGGCGCAGTGTTGTATGTAGTGTGCAATCCGTGAATTCCATCGATCAGTTCTCCAAGGTGACGTTCGAAGAAGGCGTTCTGCGAATCGTGATCGCCACCTCAGAAAACGGCGCTTCGCTCGATCCGGACGGCCTCGCTCAAGGAACCCGGGCATTACGCATCGCCGGCGACGACCTCGGCAGCGTGCTGCTGGTCGGTGACGGCGACAACTTCTGCTCGGGCGGCAACGTGCACGCATTCGCGTCGGCCCCCGACCGCGGCGTCCACGTCGCCGAAGTGGCCGAGATCCTTCACGAGTTCGTCCGCGAACTCAGTGACGTCACCGTGCCCGTGATTGCGGGTGTGCAAGGCTGGGCAGCCGGTGCGGGGTTGAGCCTGGTATGCCTGGCCGACATCGCCATCGGTGGCCCCTCCACAAAGCTGCGCCCGGCATATCCTTCCATCGGATTCACGCCGGACGGCGGCATGTCCTGGCTACTCCCCCGCGTGGTCGGCATTTCACGTGCACGCGACATCCTGTTGTCGGATTCGGTTCTCGGCGGCGACGAAGCGGTCCGCATCGGCATTCTCAGTCGTCTCGTCGGCGACGATGTGGTCCAGGACGAGGCATTTCGGCTCGCGCGTTCGCTGGCCGCCGGGCCCACCGACGCGTTCAGGGGTATCAAGAAGCTGCTCGCGAAGTCGGTGACGAACTCTCTCTCGGATCAACTCGATGCGGAGACTGCATCCATCTCGGCCGCCGCCAACAGCCCCGCCGGCATCGAGGGCGTCGATGCTTTCGTGGAGAAGCGTCGCGCCGATTTCGGATCTGTCGAGCGGGGCTGAGAACCAGTCGGGGTTCTCTTCCTCGAGTTGCCGCACCCGGTCCGCTGCTAGTTTCAGGCGCTTCCTGCGTGCCGCCATTCCGACTCGGCGGCACTGCGACGATCGCCGGTGATACGCCCCCGGAAGGCCGTCGAAGGATCCGCGAACCGCGATGAGACTCCGCGCCGAAGCGATGACGACGACTGGGCTGACGAGGCGGTCGTTCGCCTCCGTCAGCCCAGTCGTTGCCCCACTACAGGAGTCGCGCGTTCACGCCACGATCCCCGGCGCACGGCTCACATACGCGTCGCGACATCCCCGCGAACAGAAGCCCATTCGGTCCCCGCGATGCTCCACGACGATGGAGCCCTTGCCATCGCGCACCGCCATCCCACAAATCGGGTCGATCAGCTTTCCGTCGGGAGGGGCGGACGCCGTACCCTTCGCTAGGGCTTCGCGATACTCCGCGGTAAGGAAGTCGAGCACGTCGTCGGCAGTTGCCGGTCGTCCGTCGAGTCCGATACTGCCGTCCGGCACGCCGTCCACGCGCACCCATAAACTTGCCCGCTCACGCTGCCATCCGCGCTCGGCGTCCAAGCGACGGACGGCAGTGCGAACGAATCCGATGAACGTCCGTGCCGCTTCTTCGCGCCACGCTTCCGGCATGGTGAGGGTGATGATCATCGGTGGCGCTGCATTCTTCGACGGTGCCCCTGCGCCGGTGCGCCACCCCGTCAACTCCCGGAATGCGATGTGAGTGGCGGCCCGCGCTCGCCGCATCGTTTCTTCTGCGTGTCCGCCTTCGTCCGTGAACAGGTCGACAAGTGACCGGCTGATCAGGTCGCGATCGTGGTCGTTCAGTGTGCGTGTCGGATGGGCAATCTCGATCAGAATCATGTTCGGCCTCTCTGGCAACGGGCGGCCCTGTCCGACAGTGGCCGACCCTGGTTGGCTACGTGATGACCAAGTGTGGACACCGAACATGCAGGCCGTCGATGACCTCGGAGGTCATCGACGATGCGTTCGGCCCATGCCAGAATTCGTGGCATGGATTCGGACGCACGGGTTGGATCGATGGTTCGTTGGTGGCGTGAACACCGGCGCCGTTCGCAGCTCGACGTATCTTTGGCAGCAGACGTGTCGGCACGTCACCTGAGCTGTATCGAGACCGGACGCGCGCAACCGAGCAGGACGATGGTCGAGAGGTTGTGCGACGAGCTCGACGTACCTCTGCGTCAACGCAACCAGCTGTATCTGGCCGCCGGATTCGCACCCGCTCACGGTGAACGGACACTCGAGGACCTGGGAGCGGCGCGAGCGGCGCTCGACACCCTACTACGCGCACACGAACCCAATCCAGCTGTGGCAGTGGATATTCGATGGGATGTCGTCGCAGCCAACACGGCAATGGCCCGATTTCTCAGCCAGGTGCCAACTGCTGTCGCGGGGCCACCGTTGAACATGATGCGTGCAACATTGCACCCCGACGGACTCTTCCCATCGCTGCTGAATCCAGCTCGATGGCAGGCGAACGCATTGCAGAGACTGCGGCGCCAGTTGGACCGAACGGGTGCCCCGGAACTGGTGGACCTGCTCGCTGAAGTCGAGGCATATCCGCAGCCTTGCGACGACGTCGACGACTCGCGCAGCGAAAGCGACGAGATCGTGACTCCCATGCGCATGCGCACCGAAGCCGGTGAACTGTCTTTGCTCTACACGGTCACGGTGTTCGGCTCTCCACGCGACGTCACTCTGGACGAGCTGGCTCTGGAGAGCTTCCTGCCAGCCGACCGGTCGACGCGCCGTCTCCTGGAAGCAATGGCGGCTGACGACCCAGCAAGTCGACAGCACTGAACACCGATGTGCCGATCGGTTCACGTCAGCTCGGGAACCTCCTCGTATGCCCGAGCGCGAGCGTCGACGCGGCGGGCGATGAACTTGCCGATCTCGTCCACCCACAGCACCGTCGAACCCACGGCCACGGCCAGGAGCCATTGCCCGGAGGTGAGCGAGGTGGTGTCCATGAATCCCTGCAACGCGACGAACTGGACAACGCAGATCTGCAGGACGACGACGGCCACAATCGCGATCCAGATGGTGCGGTTGGTGAGCGTCTGCAGCGAGAACACCGAACGGAGATCGGATCGCACGTTGAACAGGTTGAACACCTGGAAGAACACGAACGTGGTGAATGCCAGCGTCGTCGCGAACAAGGGATCCGATGCGCTCTCGGGGAATATCTCCGGGCCGAAGTGCAGAACCGCAATGGTGCCCACGGTCATGACGACGCCGAGACCGAGAATGCGGCGCACCCGCGCCCGCGTGAGCAGCGCTTCCCTCGCCGGGCGTGGCGGACGTTTCATGGCGTCCGGCTCGGTCGGGTCCACGCCGAGCGCAAGGGCGGGTGGCCCGTCCATGATGATGTTCACCCACAGGATCTGCAGGGCGGTGAACGGTGCCCCGCCGGCGAGGCCGAGCACACCCGCGCTGAGGAAGATGAGCACGAATCCCCACGCGGTGGTGAGCTGGAACTTCACGAACTTGATGATGTTGTCGTAGATGCCACGCCCCTCGGACACCGCCGCGACGATGGTCGCGAAGTTGTCGTCGGTGAGGATCATGTTCGCAGCACCCTTGGACACATCCGTCCCGGTGATACCCATCGCGACACCGATGTCCGACTGCTCGAGGGCGGGCGCGTCGTTCACGCCGTCCCCGGTCATTGCGACGATCTGCCCGTCGGCCTGTAACGCCTTGACGAATCTGATCTTGTGCTCGGGGGCCACGCGTGCGAGCACTCCGAAGTGCGCGGCGCGCGCTCGTAGCTCGTCGTCGTCGATCGAATCGAGCTCGGTGCCCGACGCCGCGTTGCCGTGGATACCCAATTCGTCTGCGATCGCCGAAGCTGTCACCAAGTGGTCACCGGTGATCATGTGCACCGAGATTCCGGCCGAGTGAGCCACCTCGATGGCGTTCTTCGCCTCGGGACGCGCCGGGTCGACGATGCCCACGACGGCGTAGACGGCCAGGTCGGCCACCGCATTCTGCAGGGCGACCTCGTCTCCGCGAGGCACCGCCTCCAACTCGCGGCCGGCGATCATCAGGGTCCTCAACCCCTCGGAAGCGAGATCTTCCACGGCCGCCGCGATCCGTCGACGCGCGGTGTCATCGAGCGGGACCGGGCCATCGGCACCTCGGGTCGACGACGCCCGTGAGAGCAGCACACCTGGAGCCCCTTTGACGAAGCACCGGTAGCCGCCGTCCGGCTGGGTGTGGAACGTTGCCATGTACTTGTAGTCCGAGTCGAACGGGACCTCCGCGATTCGGGTCAAGGACGCCCGCGCACCCTCGACGTCGATGCCGCCCTTCTCGGCCAGCACGACGAGAGCGCCTTCGGTGGGGTCGCCGACGAGCGCGCTGTCGCGTACGGACGCGTCGTTACACAGCGCCATGCCCAGCAAGGCGTCGGTCAGGTTTGGAGCCGGCCGGCCGTCGCCGACGAGAATCTTGCCGTCGGTTCCGTACCCCGTGCCCGAGACGCGAAAAGTGCGGTTGTCCGCCAGCAACCGCTGCACCGTCATCTCGTTCAGGGTCAGCGTGCCTGTTTTGTCGGTGGCGATATGCGTGGTGCTGCCGAGCGTTTCCACAGCGGCAAGTTGTTTGACGATCGCACCGCGCGCCGCGAGCCGTGAGGCCCCCATCGCCAGCGTGAATGCGACGACGGCAGTGAGACCTTCGGGGATCGTCGCCACCGCGAGCGACACAGCCGTGACGAGTAGCTCCGACCACGACTGCCCGCGCAGCAAGCCCAGAACAAAGACGATCGCAACCACGACGATGGCGATGATCGTGAGAGTTTGCGCTAGCTGACCGATACGTCGTTGCAGCGGAGTCTGTTCGACACCTGCCTCGCCCAGAAGCGCAGCGATGGCACCCATTTCCGTACGCATGCCCGTGTCGGTGACGACCATCGCGGCCCGTCCACGGGTCACCTCGGTGTTCATGAAGAGCATGTCGTGACGGTCACCGAGCGGCGCCTGCGGATCGTCGACGGTGTCGAGGGATTTGTCGACGGGTTGCGACTCGCCTGTCAGTGCTGCCTCGGCGACCTGCAGCCGCACCGCGGTGACGAGACGCCCGTCCGCGGGCACCGAGTCACCGGCTTCGAGGTGCACGACATCGCCGGGGACGAGGTCACCGCGCGGCACTTCACGACTGCGTCCGTCGCGCAACACATCGGTGGTGGCCACCGACATCTTTTTCAGCGCCTGCAGGCTGGATTCAGCGCGAGATTCCTGCGCGTAGTTCAGGATGGTGTTGAGGGCAATGACCGCGAAAATGACGACGGGTGTCTCCCACTCACGTGACACGGTCGCGCTGACCACGGCGGCCACCACCAGCACGAGTGTCATCTTGTCGGCGAGCAGAGACGCAACCTTGCGCCAGACCGGGATGCTCTTCGTCTCGTCCAGGAGGTTCGGTCCGTATCGGCCGCGACGCTGTTCGACCTCGTCGTCGGTGAGGCCTCGATGCAGATCGACACCCAGAACATCGGCGACCTCGGCGCCGTCGCGGGTGTGCCATCTCACTGTTGTCTCTACCGACATCGACACTCCTCCACAGCAACGATCCCTCCGCCGCCCCCGACGCGGGTGGGCCGGTCCCACCA
Organism: Rhodococcus quanlei; assembly: GCF_055231015.1. NCBI lineage: Bacteria > Bacillati > Actinomycetota > Actinomycetes > Mycobacteriales > Nocardiaceae > Rhodococcus > Rhodococcus quanlei. The sequence goes on from NZ_JBUYWD010000010.1 coordinate 275,009, forward strand.
TATCGGCAGCAGGTATCGGAGCAGTTGGACTTACGGCAAACGCCAGTCGACGGGTTCGCCGCCCAGTTCCTGTAGAAGAGTGTTGGCACGGCTGAACGGCCGCGAGCCGAAGAATCCGCGGGATGCCGACAGCGGTGACGGGTGCGGCGATTCGATCACGGGAACGTCGCCGAGCATGGGCTTCACACTGGCGGCATCGCGTCCCCACAGAATCGCCACGAGCGGATTCGGGCGCGCGACCAGCGCGTGAATTGCCTGCTCGGTGACGGCTTCCCAGCCCTTGCGCCGGTGCGACGCTGCCTCACCGGGCGACACCGTCAGGACACGATTGAGCAGCATGACTCCCTGGCGCGACCATGGCGTCAGGTCTCCGTTCGAGGGGGTCGGCAAGTCCAGGTCCGCGGTGTACTCCTTGTAGATGTTCGCCAGGCTGCGCGGAACCGGACCGACCTCGGGCGCCACCGAGAAACTCAATCCCATTGCATGACCCGGGGTCGGGTACGGATCCTGTCCCACGACGAGGACTTTCACCTCGTCGAACGGATGAGTGAACGCACGCAGCACGTTCTCGCCCTTGGGTAGATACCCACGCCCCGCTGCATTCTCCGCACGGAGAAAGTCGCCCATCGCCGTGATCTGTTCGGACACCGGCGCCAATGCCTCGGCCCAGCCCGTTTCCATCACGGTCTCCCGAGTTGGCATCAGTCGAGCCTGCGCAATGCATCGCGGTAGTAGGCGGCGTTGGCGGAATACATCTTCACGTTGAGATCGACGTGCCCGTCGGGCACCTCGTATCCCTCGCGTACCTTCGCCGGAACACCCAACGCCATCCGCCGGCTCGGGACTTCGAACTTGAAGGGCACGACGGCACCGGCCCCCACGATCGCACCATCCCCGATCACAGAACCGTTCAACACCACCGAGCCGGATGCAACGAGACAGTTGTCGCCGATGGTGGCGCCCTCGACGTGCGCATTGTGGCCGATGACGCAGGCTGCGCCGATCACGGTGGGATCGACGGGCGTGCAGTGAATCACGGTGCCGTCCTGGACGTTGGTCTGCTCCCCGACCGTAATGGTGCCGTAGTCGCCACGCAGAACGGCGTTCGGCCACACCGAGGCACCTGCGGCCAGCGTCACCGCGCCTATCACGACGGCATCGGGATGGACGTAAGCGTCGGGGTGGATGTCGGGGGTCCGATCGCCGAGCGCATAGATAGCCATGTGTGCAACCTATACGGAGAAGCTCTGCCAGCCGACGGCGCCCGTGACGGGTGTGCCGTCGATCGACATACCGGAACCGGCGCGCACGAGCCCGATCTGCGTCCATCCCGCCGGTAGAGCGGTGCCTGCAGGAAACGTTCCTGCGAAGGCATGATCCTCCCCGCCGGTCAGTACCCAGTCCTGCGGGTCGACACCGATACGCTCGGCCGCAGCGACGAGCTCGGCGTCGGCACGGAGCGCTATTGCGGACAGGTCCATCCCGACACGAGATTCCTCGCAGATATGCCCGAGGTCCGCCAGCAGCCCATCCGATACGTCGGTCATCGACGTTGCGCGCCCGTCCGACCCTCGGGCGGCCGCCAGCGCACTGTCGTAGGGCGGCGACGGCACTCGGTGCGCTGCGACGAGCGGGTTGTCGTGATCGACACCGGCACTCGACAACGCCAGCCCGGCAGCCGATCGCCCGATCTCACCCGCGACGGCCACGACGTCACCGGCGCCCGCACCGGACCGCAGCACTGGGGTTCGTCCTTCGAGGTCGCCGAGAACGGTGACGGACACGATCACGTGATCGGCCTGTACGAGGTCCCCACCCACCACACCCGCACCGAGCGCCTCAGCAGCCTCGCCGATTCCGGCGGAGATCCCTTCCACCACACTCACGAGAGTGTCCGGCGGGCATCCGAGGGATACCAGGAAGGCGGTCGGTCGCGCCCCCATCGCGAATACATCGGCGGCGTTCTGCGCCACTGCTTTCCTTCCGACGTCATGTGGGCTCGACCAGTCGAACCGGAAGTGACGCCCCTGCACCAACATGTCGGTGGATACGGCCACGCGGCCGTCCGACGCCCGTACGATCGCGGCATCGTCACCCGGGCCGAGCAGGGTGGTCGCGGGCTGGTTTCGCCCTGCTACTGCGCGTCCGATCAACGCGAACTCCCCCACCTCCGCCACGGTGCGTCGGGACGGATTCACAGGGTCGGGCCGAGCCTCGGTGGGTGAGATGGTGTGCCTCCTGCGGTAAATTCGTCAGGCCCCGACCCTACGACGAAACAAGATCCGAGCATGCCCGACACCGAATCCTCCGCCGGCGAGTCATCCACGATCGAGCACGACCACCACCGTCACCCCGCGGTGATCGCGACGGCAATCGCAGTTCCCGTCGCGCTGGTCGTCGGCGTCCTAGTCGCAGCCTTCCTTGCGGGCCGCGATCCGGTCCTTGCTCCGGTGTCACTGGGTGCGGTACCCGCCCCCGCCTCGGGTTCACCCGAGTGCGTCACCCTGATGGAAGCTCTTCCGGACCCCCTCGGCGACATGGAGAGGGCCGAACTCGTGGACCCCGCGCCCGAATCGGCCGCAGCCTGGCAACCGGCCGAGGGCGAGCCTGTTGTCCTGCGGTGTGGACTCGACCGCCCACTCGAATTCAATCAGGCTTCGCCGTTGCAGGTCATCGACGGCGTTCAGTGGTTCGAGGTCTCGGGCGAGGACATGGGATCGAACTCGAGCACCTGGTACCTCGTGGATCGCGGCGTGTACGTGGCGTTGACCATGCCCGACACCGTCGGGCCTACTCCGATCCAACAGATCTCCGAGACGGTCGCGAACACACTCGAACAACGGCCCCTCGACCCCGCGCCGGTTCCTGGGTCCTGACGCGCTACCGAAGTCCGGTTCCGCGGACGAGTGCCGTCTCGACCAACGTGGACACGAGCGTGGCGTAATCGACTCCTGCGGCGTCCCACATGCGCGGGTACATCGAGATGGAGGTGAATCCCGGCATCGTGTTGATCTCGTTGATCACCGGGCCGTTGTCCGTGACGAAGAAATCGACGCGCGACAGTCCCTGACAATCGAGTGCACGAAAAGCGTCGACGGCCAGCCGCCGAATCTCGTCGCTGACGTCCTCGTCGAGTTTCGCCGGCACGTCGAATTCACATACGTCGTCGAGGTATTTGGTATCGAAGTCGTAGAACGCATCGAGGTCGTTGCTCGCCGATTCCGGCATCCTGATTTCAGCGACCACACTCGCACGCACCGAACCGTCGGGGAACTCGAGCACTCCGCACTCCACCTCGCGGCCCACGATCCCCGATTCGACGATCACCTTGGGGTCGTGGCGACGAGCATGCGCGATCGCCTTGTCCAGCCCGGACCAGTCCGCCACGCGTGTGATGCCGATGGAGGAGCCACCCCTCGCAGGCTTCACGAACACAGGCAATTCCAGACCGTTCCGCTCCTCGTCGGTCAAGGTGTCGGTTCCGGGACGCAGCACAACCTGGTGACCCACCGGAAGGTTTTCGGCAGCGAGCATCTTCTTCGTGAACTCTTTGTCCATACCTGCCGCGCTCGCGAGCACACCGGGCCCCACGTAGGGAACGCCCGCGAGCTCGAGCAGACCCTGAACCGTGCCGTCCTCGCCGTACGCGCCGTGCAGAACGGGGAAGACGACGTCGACCGACGCCAGAACCTTGCCTGCTTCCCCCTCCGACAATGCGACCAATGCGCCTTGCTTCGTCGGATCCGCCGTCAGCGCGAGCTCGGTGCCGCTGCGCTGCACGCTCGGCATCGACCGGTCACGGATGGACAGGGACTCCGGGTCGGTCGACCCCAGCACCCAGGCACCGTCACGGGTGATGCCGATGGGCACCACGTCGAAGCGGTCCGGATCGAGGTTGGCCAGGACACTGCCCGCCGAAACGCACGACACGGAATGCTCACTGCTGCGTCCACCGAAGACGACGGCGACCCTGATACGCGGTTCATTCACGAGTCAGACCGTACCGGCCATGTGTTCACCGTGTGTCAGGGTGGGATGGACACACCGTGTGCGGGTGGGATCGACACAGTATGTCAAGCCCGTTCACTCCGGCTTCGTCCGCCGCCCGAGCAACTCGCCGACCGCGTCCTGCACCTCGAGCCCGTTGTGGCAGACGCGATGCACGGCCTCGGTCAGCGGCATCTCGACATCGAACCCGGCTGCCAGCGCGCGGACCGATGTGCAGGACTTGACGCCCTCGGCCACCTGCCCGTTGGTCGCGGCCTGAGCGCTTTCGAGTGAGCCGCCCCTGCCGAGACGTTCACCGAATGTCCGATTCCGCGACAACGGAGATGTGCAGGTGGCAACGAGATCACCGACACCTGCCAGCCCCGCCAGTGTCGCCGGTTTCGCGCCGAGCGCGACCCCCAGGCGGATGACCTCGGCAAGGCCCCGGGTGATGATCGTGGCAATCGTGTTCTCACCGAGGCCGACACCCGCAGCCATTCCGCAGGCCAGCGCGATGACGTTCTTGCATGCACCGCCGACCTCGCAACCGATGACGTCCGAGTTCGTGTAGGGACGGAAGTAACCTGTCGCACTTGCCTTCTGTATAGCCAACGCCCGGGTGGAGTCCGTGCACGCGATCACCGTTGCCGAAGGTTGCGCCAGCGCGATCTCACGCGCGAGGTTGGGTCCGGACAGGACCGCGATCCGGTTCGCATCCGCACCGCTCACCTGAGCGATGACCTGACTCATCCGCATCAGCGTTTCGGTCTCGATCCCCTTCGCCAGGCTCAGCAAGGTCGCATCGGCAGGAAGGGCGTCTTTCCAGGATTCGAGATTGGCTCGGAGCGACTGGGACGGAACCGCGAGAACCACCAGATCTGCTCCGTCGAGGGCTGCCACGTGATCAGAGGTCGCGGACAGTCCCGGCGGCAGCACGACGTCCGGTAGATAGCCGGGGTTCTCGTGTCTGCTACTGATGGCGTCGGCTACCTCCGGGCGGCGCGCCCACATCGTGACATCGGTGCCGGCGTCGGCCAGCACCTTCGCAAATGCGGTTCCCCACGAACCGGCCCCCAATACCGCCGCTTTGGTCACGATGTCCCCTCGTTCGTCCGTCACCGATTGATGTCGTCCACAGTAACGCGACGGCCTGTGCCTGCGTTGGCGACAGCGGCGGGCCGTCCGCCTCGGTACAAGCGCAGCAAATGCGCCTGGCAGGATTGCGAACATGAGCACACCCGGCGACACCGCAACCCATGTGCTGGTTGCGGTGAAGAATCTGGCGGTCGCGAAATCGCGCCTGTCGGGTGTCCTCGGCGGCAACGCCCGTACCGATCTCGTCCTGGCCATGCTGCGGGACACACTGTCCGTGGTGCGCGCCGTCGACACCGTTGCGGGTATCACCGTCGTGACCCCCGACGACGTGGTCGCGCGAGTTGCACGCGAGGTCGGCGCGAGTGTGTACCCGGACCCTGCTCCCCGCACCGCGGCGACGCGGACTGCGGCACCGGAGCAGGGGCTCAACTCGGCGCTTGCCGCAGCAGCGGAGCATGTGCGACGCGCCGACAAGTCGGCGAACCTCCTCGCACTTCAAGCCGACCTGCCGGCTTTGCGGACTCACGAAATGATTGCCGCATTCGCCGCGGCACGGTCGCATCCGCGGTCGGTGATCGTCGACCATCACGGGACCGGAACGGCCGCCTTGTTCAGCTGCGCCCCGAACACTTCTCTCGCACCGTCGTTCGGCCCCGATTCGGCACGACGCCATCTCGATTCGGGCGCCTTCCTGTTGGACGGGAACTGGCCGGGACTGCGCACCGACGTCGATACCGAAGACGACATCACGATAGCGGCGGCACTGGGAGTCGGACCCGCGACCGATCAGGTGCTGTCGGCCCTCGCAGCGCTCGGCACCCGACACGAGTGAGTTTCATCCTTCGATTGTCCACGTTCGAATTCTTGGGGGATGATCGTGTGGTGAGCAACGCCAAAGCACTCGGTCTATCCACCAGCCACCGAACATCGGACACCGACGCAGGCGACGTCGGGTCCTCGAACGGCTCCCAGTCGTCGACAACCATTCCCACTGCACCGCCTGCAGCGACCGCCGACGTCACCGCCGTGCCCGACAGTCTGGCGCCAGGCCGATACCTCAATCGCGAACTGAGTTGGCTGGACTTCAATTCCCGAGTGCTCGCGCTTGCCGAGGACACATCGCTCCCGCTGCTCGAGCGAGCGAAGTTCCTCGCGATCTTCTCGTCCAATCTCGACGAATTCTTCATGGTTCGCGTCGCCGGACTCAAACGCCGCGACGAGACCGGGCTGTCGGTCCGGTCTGCCGACGGACTGTCCCCACGCGAACAGCTCGCACTCATCACTGCTCGGACCCAGAAACTGTCGAGCAAGCACGCCCGCGTGTTCATGGACTCGGTTCGCCCTGCCCTCGCGGAAGCAGGAATTTCCATCGTCCGCTGGCAGGATCTGACCTCGAACGACCACGAACGCCTTTCCGCGCATTTCATCGATCAGGTGTTCCCGGTCCTCACGCCACTCGCTGTCGATCACGCGCATCCTTTTCCGTACATCAGCGGCCTGAGCCTGAACCTCGCGGTGACGGTGAAGGATGCCGCGACGGGCGGCGAGCATTTCGCCCGGGTGAAGGTGCCCGACAACGTCGGACGCTTCGTTCGTGTCCGACGTGACGACACTCCGTCTTCCATCGACGCGTTCCTGCCGATGGAAGAGTTGATCTCGGCCCATCTCGACGTCTTGTTTCCCGGTATGGAGATCGTCGAACACCACGCTTTCCGAGTCACCCGCAACGCGGACTTCGAAGTCGAGGAAGACCGCGACGAAGATCTTCTGCAAGCCCTCGAGCGTGAGCTCGCGCGGCGTCGCTTCGGTTCACCGGTGCGCCTCGAGGTCGCCGACGACATGACCGACCACATGCTCGACCTGCTCCTGCGTGAACTGGACGTGCATCCGGGCGACGTCATCCAGGTGTCCGGCCTACTCGATCTGTCGTGCCTCTGGCAGGTGTACGGGGTGGACCGCCCCAATCTCAAGGACGCGCCGTTCGTCCCGGCAACGCACCCGGCGTTCGGTGAGCGGGAGACGCCGAAGAGTGTGTTCTCGACTCTGCGCGACGGAGACGTTCTCGTGCAGCATCCATACGATTCGTTCTCCACGAGCGTTCAGCGCTTCATCGAGCAGGCGGCCGCCGACCCCCAGGTGCTCGCCATCAAACAGACTCTGTACCGAACATCCGGCGATTCGCCGATCGTCAACGCGCTCGTCGACGCGGCCGAAGCCGGCAAGCAAGTCGTTGCACTCGTCGAGATCAAGGCACGATTCGACGAGCAGGCCAACATCAAATGGGCACGCAAGCTCGAACAGGCAGGTGTCCACGTCGTTTACGGGCTGGTGGGACTCAAGACTCACTGCAAGACTTGCCTCGTCGTCCGCAGGGAAGGCTCGACGATCCGCCGGTACTGCCATATCGGAACCGGCAACTACAACCCGAAAACAGCGCGTCTGTACGAGGATGTCGGCCTGCTCACCGCCGCACCGGAGATCGGCGCAGACCTGACCGATCTGTTCAATTCGCTCACCGGATACTCCCGCAAGTCGAACTACCGGAACCTGCTGGTTGCGCCGTACGGCGTTCGTAAAGGCATCATCGAACGCATCGAGTCGGAGGTCGCGGCCAAGGCGGAGGGTCGCGACGCCCGTATCCGACTGAAAGCCAACGCGTTGGTGGACGAGCAAGTCATCGATGCCCTTTACCGGGCATCCATTGCCGGGGTACCGGTCGAGATCGTGGTCCGTGGCATCTGCGCACTCAAACCCGGTGTGCCAGGCCTCAGTGAGAACATCGAAGTGCGTTCCATTCTCGGCCGCTTCCTGGAACATTCCCGAATTTTCCATTTCCAGGCCATCGACGAATTCTGGATCGGCAGCGCCGATATGATGCACCGCAACCTCGATCGACGCGTAGAAGTGATGGCGCAGGTCAAAGATCGAAGATTGACCGGGCAACTGGCCGATATCTTCGACTCGGCGCTCGACCCGACAACGCGGTGCTGGGTCCTTGCGCCAGAAGGCGGATGGGTCGCCGCCCCTGCGCGCGGTGAGCAAGTACGCGAACACCAAGAAGCGCTGATGCGTAGTCGAACCAACGCGGGATGAAGGAATTCGCTGACGATGTCGACGAATAAACCGTTCAAAGCCAATGTATTCGCCGCCGGTGCCGTCCTGTGGCGTAAGTCGCCGGACAACTCGGGTGAGGTGCAGCTCGCAATCGTCCACCGTCCGAAGTACGACGACTGGACATTTCCGAAGGGAAAACTCGAATCCGCAGAGACGGAACTCGTCGCAGCGGTTCGCGAGGTCCGCGAGGAAACCGGAATGAACGCACGCATGGGCCGACATCTCGGCTCGGTTTCCTATCCTGTTCCCGGGCACCGGCTCAGGAAGCGCGTCGAGTACTGGAACGCAGAGGCGGTGTCGGGGCAATTCGTTCCGAACAGCGAAGTGGATGTTCTGCGATGGATTCCGGTGGACGAGGTTGCCGACCACCTGTCTTATCCGATGGACCGGCAGATTCTGCGGCGCTTCGAAGCGTTACCCGCCGATACTTCCACCATGATCCTGGTACGACATGCGAAGGCCGGGTCGAAAAAGCGCTTCAAGGGTGACGACACCAAACGACCACTCGACAGCAAAGGGCTGATTCAAGCCCAGTCGTTGGTTCGGCATTTGCAAGCCTACGGTGCCACGTCGATCACTTCGGCCGATCGCACCCGCTGCGTCCAAACCGTGCAGCCCTTCGCAGATGCGGAAGACCTCGAGATTCACACGGATTCCCGGCTTTCCGAGGAGGGCTACGCAGAAGACCCGACCGGGGCCCACACTCTCGTTCGCAAGATCGCTTCGAACGGAGGTGTGCCGGTCGTCGCCAGTCAAGGTGGCGTCATCCCCAACCTGCTGGCGTGGTGGGCCGAAACCGACGGCATCACGCTGCCACCTGCGCGAAACCGCAAAGCCAGCATGTGGGTGCTGTCGCTGTCCGGCGGTCGACTGTGCGCAGCCGACCACATCGACAGCCCGCTGCCCGTGAAACGCTCACCCTGACAACGCTCCACCCGAGCAGTACGTGAGAACGGTTACGGCGCCCGCGACGATGTTCGTCACAGACGCCGTAAACCGTCTTCACAGAAATCCGAACCAGCGAGGACACTGGATCTTCTCTGGTGCCGGGCTACTTCTTACGCCGCGCGGGAGCCTTCTTGGCCGCCGTCTTCTTCGCGGTGGTCTTCTTGGCGGGTGCCTTCTTTGCCGCAGTCTTGGTTGCGGTCTTCTTGGCAGGCGCCTTGGCCGCCGTCTTCTTCGCGGTGGTCTTCTTGGCGGGTGCCTTCTTTGCCGCAGTCTTGGTTGCGGTCTTCTTGGCAGGCGCCTTGGCCGCCGTCTTCTTCGCGGTGGTCTTCTTGGCTGGCGCCTTCTTTGCCGCAGTCTTCTTCGCCGCCTTCTTGGCTGCGGCCTTCTTTGCCGGCGTGGCCACACCACGCTTCACCGCAGGACCGGACGCCGGAAGTTTCTGGCCGCCAGCGATTACAGCCTTGAACTGTGCGCCGGGGCGGAAGGCAGGTACCGAAGTCGGCTTGACCTTCACCGTCTCACCCGTGCGCGGATTGCGGGCCACACGGGCAGCACGACGACGCTGCTCGAAGACACCGAATCCGGTGATCGTCACACTGTCGCCGCGATGTACCGCGCGGACGATCGTGTCCACAATGTGTTCGACGGCATCCGTCGCCGTGCGCCTGTCCGACCCCAGTTTCTCGGTCAGAACATCGATGAGCTCTGCCTTGTTCATTGAAATTCCTCCGCAAACTAATGGTCCTTTTGTGGACCGACTACGAACCACGGTAAACCCGTATACGTCAAGAGTCTATGTGCCACGCCAATTCTCATTGGCCATCGCGGCGAAATTGATCGACTCAATTAGTCACGGGTACATGGCGTGTAGCCATTCAGTTCGCGGTGGTACGCCCTGGCAACGTCTCTGGTTTCCAAGAAGGCCTTGACTTTTCGAACTCGGAAATCGCGTCTACCTGGCGCAATGTCAGACCGATGTCGTCGAGCCCTTCCAGCAGACGCCACCTCGTGTAGTCGTCAATGTTAAAGCGCACCACAGTTGTTCCGGCCGTCACAGTCCGGTCTTCGAGGTTCACAATCAATTCCAGGCCGGGCTGCTCTTCGAGCAACTTCCACAGCAGTTCCACGTCCGACTGGTCCACCTGCGCGGCGAGCAAACCGGCCTTGCCTGCGTTACCACGGAAGATGTCGGCGAACCGCGATGCGATCACGACCCGAAAGCCGTAGTCCGATAGCGCCCACACCGCATGCTCGCGCGACGACCCCGTGCCGAAGTCCGGGCCCGCAACCAGAACGCTGCCTTTGTCGTATGGCGCCACGTTGAGAATGAACTCGGGATCGCCTCGCCACGCGGCGAACAGGCCGTCCTCGAATCCGGTGCGTGTCACTCTTTTCAGGTAGACAGCCGGAATGATCTGGTCGGTATCGACGTTCGAGCGTCGCAGCGGAACACCGATCCCTGTGTGCGTAATGAAGGGTTCCATCGAAATATCTCCTAAAGTTCTCGGGACCTAGACCAGATCCGACGGCGCCGACAAAGTTCCGCGAACCGCGGTGGCGGCCGCAACCAACGGTGAGACGAGGTGCGTCCGGCCCCCCTTGCCCTGTCGACCTTCGAAGTTCCGGTTCGACGTCGAGGCCGAGCGCTCTCCCGGTGCAATCTGATCCGGATTCATTCCCAGACACATCGAGCAGCCTGCCTGGCGCCATTGCGCTCCTGCAGCGGTGAACACCTCCCCCAGCCCCTCTTCCTCCGCTTGGGCACGAACTCGCATGGAGCCCGGCACCACCAGCATTCGAACCCCGTCCGCCACATGGCGTCCACGAAGTACCCCTGCGACCGCGCGCAGGTCTTCGATTCGCCCGTTGGTGCACGATCCGACGAACACGGTGTCGACCGGAACCTCACGCAGCGGCGTACCCGCTTCGAGCCCCATGTATGCCAACGCCTTTTCGGCAGCGACACGTTCGCTCTCGTCCACGATCTCGGCCGGGTCCGGCACCTTCTCACCCAGTGGAAGTCCCTGTCCTGGGTTGGTACCCCACGTGACGAACGGAGTCAGCGTGGATGCGTCGATGTGCACCTCGGCGTCGAATGTCGCGTTCTCGTCGGTCTTCAGCTGCTCCCAGGCTGCCACTGCGGTGTCCCAGTCGGCGTCCTGCGGCGCGTGCGGACGCCCCTTGACGAATTCGTAGGTCACCTCGTCCGGCGCGATCATCCCTGCGCGCGCACCCGCTTCGATCGACATGTTGCAAATCGTCATGCGCGCTTCCATGGACATCTTCCGGATGGCCTCACCTCGATATTCGAGGACGTACCCTTGGCCGCCACCGGTTCCGATCTTCGCAATGACCGCGAGAATGAGGTCTTTGCTCGTGACGCCGTCGGGCAGTTCTCCGTCGACGGTGATCGCCATGGTCTTGAACGGACGCAACGACAGAGTCTGTGTGGCCATGACGTGCTCGACCTCACTGGTTCCGATACCCATTGCCAGAGCACCGAATGCGCCGTGGGTCGACGTGTGACTGTCTCCACACACCACCGTCATGCCGGGCTGCGTCAGGCCCAGTTGCGGGCCGACCACGTGCACGATGCCTTGGTCGATGTCACCCATCGGGTGCAGGCGAACTCCGAACTCCTCGCAATTGCGGCGGAGGGTGTCGACCTGTGTCTTCGAGACCGGGTCCGCGATCGGCTTGTCGATGTCGACCGTCGGCACGTTGTGGTCCTCGGTTGCGATCGTCAGATCAGGACGTCGCAACGTGCGACCTGCCAGACGCAGACCATCGAACGCCTGCGGACTGGTCACCTCGTGAACGAGATGAAGGTCGATGTAGATGAGGTCGGGGCTCTCGCCCTCACCGCGTACGACTACGTGGTCGTCCCATACCTTCTCGGCGAGGGTGCGTGCTTTCTCTGCCATCTGTTCCACCTCTGTACGTGTCCTGCTCGAACGCGGTCTGCCAGTCGACTCCGACCTCCCCCTTTTCGGAATGTCCACAGCGAACGATCCGTGCGCTATGATCCCAATATGCGAGAACGTGGTATCGACCTATGAGACAGCATAGCGGCATCGGAGTCCTTGACAAAGCGATGGGCGTCCTGCATGCAGTGGCCGAAGACCCGTGCAGCCTCACAGAACTGTGCGGGCGGACCGGACTCCCCCGCGCGACGGCCCACCGCCTGGCCGTCGGACTCGAAGTCCACCGCCTGCTCACCCGCGACGGCGACGGCCTGTGGTGCCCAGGTCCGGGACTGGCCGAGCTTGCCGCCTCCGCCAACGACCCACTCGTATCCGCGGCAGCCCTCGTTCTTCCGCGCCTGCGCGAGATCACGGGCGAAAGCGTTCAACTCTATCGCCGCGAAGGCACTCAACGGATCTGTATCGCCTCGATGGAACCACCCACCGGATTGCGGGACACCGTACTCGTGGGCGCCCGCTTGCCGATGACCGCAGGATCAGGCGCGAAGGTCCTGCTCGCATGGGCAGATCCGCAGACCCAGCGTGCCGTACTGCCCGATGCAGTGTACGGAGAACGCATACTTCTCGAGGTTCGCCGACGTGGCTGGGCACAGAGCGCGGCCGAGCGTGAACAGGGTGTCGCCAGCGTCGCCGCGCCCGTTCGGGACTCCACCGGCGCGGTGATCGCCGCCATCTCCGTTTCCGGCCCTATCGACAGAATGGGCAGACGGCCCGGCGCTCGTTGGGCCGCCGACCTACTCGCCGCCGCGGAGGCGCTACACAAGCGGCTCTGACACAACCGACAGGAGCAAACCCCTTGGGCACGAACCAACGATCCCAGATCACCATGAACGACCGAGAAATCGCCGAGTTCGTCGAACACAGCCGAGTCGCCACCATTGCCACCATCGGCAAGACGGGAATGCCTCATCTCGTCGCCATGTGGTACGGAATCGTCGACGGCGAGATCTGGTTCGAGACCAAGTCCAAATCGCAGAAGGCGGTGAACCTGCGCCGCGACGATCGCGTCACACTCATGATCGAGGCCGGCGATACCTACGACACTCTTCGCGGCGTGTCCATCGAGGGTCGCGCCGAAATCGTCGACGACGCCGATGCAGCCTTCGCTGTCGGCGTCAGTGTGTGGGAGCGGTACACAGGCCACTACAGCGAGGACCTGCGGCCGGCGATCGACCAGTTGCTGCACAACCGGGTGGTCGTCCGGGTGATACCCGAACGCACCCGATCCTGGGACCACCGAAAGCTCGGAATTCCGCCGATGCCGGTAGCGGGAAGCACTGCCCACCGACGGCGAAGCGAGTAGAAAATCGCGGGCGATCCGGGTGCACACGGCGTACCTTCACCAGTACACCCGTTGACGAGGAGGCACCATGACCGATTCGATCGAGGACACGAAACAGAAATTCCGCGAAGCGCTGGATCGCAAAACCCATCAGGACTCGCACGCCGTGGATCACAAAGATGCGGAGTCGAAGGCCCACGATGCTCACGGGCCCGCAGACCACAAGCGAGACTTTCGGCGTAAGACCGGATAGCCCGAGCGCGTGCCGAACGAAACAAGAAAAGACCCTCCGATCATCGATGATCGGAGGGTCATTCTTTGTAGCCCCGACGGGATTCGAACCCGCGCTACCGCCTTGAGAGGGCGGCGTCCTAGGCCGCTAGACGACGGGGCCAGGACTGTATTACTGCTTTGGAAGCTCAGCTAGCTTAGCCTGCTGAGGTTCGGTCTCAAAATCGACCGAATTTCCGCTGGGGTACCAGGACTCGAACCTAGAATGGCGGTACCAGAAACCGCTGTGTTGCCAATTACACCATACCCCAATGGCCGTAATCGTCCCGCTCTGAGCAAATGCTTCGCGGTCCGCCTCGGGCCGAAGAAGAGATTACCAGTCACCCCGTGTGATTTACCAAATCGTATGGTCAGAGACCCTTTCCAAAGCTGCTCACACGTTCACGGACGCTCGCGCGGCACGCAGACGAGTCAGCGACACGTCCTTGCCGAGCAGTTCCATCGACTCGTACAGCGGAGGGCTGATGTGCGACCCGGTGATGCCGACGCGAATGGGTGCGAATGCCTTACGCGGCTTCAGGCCCAGGCCTTCGATCAGTGACGTCTTGAGCGCCTTCTCGATCGATCCCGCATCCCAGGTTCCCGCGGCGTCCAGCGCGAGGATCGCAGCGTCCAGAACTGGCGCAGAATCCTCCTTCAGGTTCTTCGCAGCCGCGGCCGGATCGACCGCGAAGTCCTCTTCGTCGACGAAGAGGAACTTCAGCAGATCCCATGCATCCGACAGGACGACGATGCGTGTCTGCACCAGCTCGGCTGCCGTGGCGAATACCGCATCGTCGATCGCGGTGTTCAGGTACCCGTGAAGCGTCAGGTACTCGCGCAGTCTGGTGGTGAAATCTGCGGGATCGAGCAATCGAATGTGCTCCGCGTTGATCGCATCCGCCTTCTTCTGATCGAACCGCGCCGGGTTGGAATTGACCTTGGAAATGTCGAAAGCCGCCACCATCTCGTCGAGCGAGAAGACATCGTGATCGTCGGAGATGCCCCAGCCCAGGAGCGCGAGGTAGTTCAGCAGGCCCTCGGGCACGAATCCTCGGTCGCGGTGGATGAAGAGATTCGATTCCGGGTCGCGCTTGGACAGCTTCTTGTTGCCCTGTCCCATCACGAACGGGAGGTGACCGAACTGCGGTGTGAATTCCGCTACACCGATGCGCGTCAGCGCCTCGTACAGCGCAAGCTGGCGAGGGGTCGAGGAGAGCAGATCTTCACCACGGAGGACATGTGTGATCTTCATCAACGCATCGTCGACCGGGTTGACCAAGGTGTAGAGCGGGACGCCGTTCCCGCGGGTGAGCGCGAAGTCGGGAACAGTACCCGCCTTGAACGTGGTCTCCCCGCGCACGAGGTCCGTCCACACCAAGTCGTGGTCGGGCATCCGTAGGCGCACCACCGGTTTACGCCCCTGCGCGCGGTATGCCTCGCGCTGCTGCGCGGTCAGGTCCCGATCGAAGTTGTCGTAACCGAGTTTCGGGTCGCGGCCGGCGGCCTTGTGCCGTTCCTCGACCTCCTCCGGAGTCGAGAAGGACTCGTAGGCCTCGCCCGCTGCGAGCAACTGCGCCACCACGTCGACGTGCAGATCGCGTCGCCCCGACTGCCGGTAAGGGGCGTACGGCCCGCCTACCTCCGGACCCTCGTCCCAGTCCAGGCCGAGCCACCGCAGTGCGTCCAGGATCGCCTGGTAGGACTCCTCGCTGTCACGTGCCGCATCGGTGTCCTCGATGCGGAAGACGAACGCTCCGTCGTGGTGTCGGGCGAACGCCCAGTTGAACAGGGCGGTTCGCACCAGACCCACGTGGGGGGTTCCGGTAGGCGACGGGCAGAAACGGACACGAACTTCGCTGCTGGTCATGGCTCACTCGAATCGAGGTGGAAGTGGAATTGGTTGGCGGACGAGCGCCGAAGCTCAGCGCTTGGCAGTCACCGGGTTGCTGAGTGTGCCGATACCGCCGACGGTGACAGCGACGGTCTGTCCGTCGACGATGGGGCCCACCCCCTCGGGTGTTCCGGTGAGAATGACGTCACCCGGAAGCAACGTCATGATCGCGGACACCCACTCGATGATTTCCGGGACCGTGTGCAGCAAGAGGGCGGTGTTGCTGTCTTGTTTGACTGCGCCGTCGACCTCGGTCTTGATGTCGAGGTCCGACGGGTCGAGAGAGGTTTCGATCCAGGGCCCGAGCGGGCAGAAGGTGTCGTGCCCCTTCGCTCGGGTCCATTGACCGTCTTTGCGCTGATGATCGCGCGCCGAAACATCGTTCGCGACGGTGTACCCCAACACCACGTCGAGAGCTTTCGCGGCGGGAACGTCTTTGCACGGTCGGCCGATCACGATGGCCAACTCCCCCTCGTAATGCACTTCGTTCGACGAGGCCGGAAGCACGATGGGCAGACCCGGGCCCACGATCGAAGTATTGGGCTTGATGAAGATCACCGGATCCTCCGGAGTCTCACCACCCATTTCGGCAACGTGCGCAGCGTAGTTCTTCCCGATGCAGACGACCTTGCTCGCCAGAATCGGCGCAAGCAGCCGCACATCGGCCAACGCCCAACTCCGGCCGGTGAACGTGGGATTACCGAAGGGGTGTTCGGCGATCTCCTTGGCGCGAGCATCGTCACCGTCCCCCTCGATGCTCACGAAGGCGACCCCGTCGGGGCTTGCTACTCGACCTAGACGCATGGCGCCGAGTCTATCGGATCGGCAGGCACGTATAGACTCCACTGCTGTACCACTAAATGAGAGTTACTTCTCAGATTGTGAGATGTCATGACGCAGAACGCCTCGGTGGACGGATCCCGTAAGTGGTGGATGCTGACCTTCGGAATGTTCGCCCAGATGGCCCAGGCCATTCTCGTGAACGGGGTCGCCTTCCTCATCCCCACCCTTCAGGACGATCACGGACTCAGCCTGGCGCGCACCGGCATCGTGGTCGCGGCACCCACGATCGGCGTGATGACGACCCTGGTCCTGTGGGGCGGACTGGCCGACCGATTCGGTGAACGCAGAGTGCTCGCAGCGGGATTGACCCTCGCAGCTGCCGCTGGGGCCGGCTCCGCATTGTCGCCCTCACTCACCTGGATGACAGTGCTCCTCGTACTCGGAGGAATGGCAGCGGCATCGGCGAACGCAGCCAGTGGACGAGTCGTCGTCGGCTGGTTCTCTCCGCAGCGACGCGGACTCGCCATGGGCATCCGGCAGATGTCGCTGCCCCTCGGAATCGCATGCGCAGCAATGGTGCTCCCACCGATCGCGGAAGTCCACGGAATAGGTTGGGCGCTGGCCTTCCCCACCGTCGTATGCGCAATCGCCGCCGCGACGAGCATGTTCGGAATCATCGATCCGCCACGTCCCGAACGGGGCCGGGCGGCAGACATGGGATTGCTCGACAACCCGTACCGCACGAGCCGCACACTGTGGCGAATCCACGCCTCATCGGTGCTGCTCGTGGTCCCGCAGTACACGGTATGGACCTACGCCCTCGTCTGGCTCATCTCGGAAAGAGGTTGGGACGCAACAGCCGCAGGAATGCTGATCACCGTGTCCCAACTGCTGGGCGCGGCAGGACGAATCTCGGTGGGCTACTGGTCGGATCGCGTCGGCAGCCGGTTGCGTCCGATGCGATGGGTTGCGGCCACCGGTGCAGCGCTCATGTTCACACTTGCCGTGACCGACGAACTCGAACTCTCCGCGGCTGTGATCGTCATGGTGGCCGCATCGATCGCGACCGTCGCCCCCAACGGGCTCGCATTCACCGCAGTCGCCGAAATCGCCGGCCCCTTCTGGGGCGGCCGCGCGCTGGGAATACAGAACACCGGCCAGTTCATCGCGGCCTCCATCGTGCCGCCGGCATTCGGCGCAATCATCGGTGCCGTCAGCTTTCCACTGGCGTTCGGCATCGCAGCGGCATTCCCTGCCGCTGCGATACCGGTCGTTCCGGCCGAGCCGAAACGGAAATCTCCCTAGAGCACGGCCGTGATCCGGTCGCCGACCTCGGAAGTGACGATCTTCGCATCACCACGTGATGCAAGGTCTGCCTCCACTGCCGCCTCGACCCGAGCTGCATCCTCTGCACGCCCGAGGTGACGAAGCAACAGTGCGGCCGACAGAATCGCCGCAGTCGGGTCGGCAATCCCCTCTCCCGCAATGTCCGGGGCGCTGCCGTGCACGGGTTCGAACATCGACGGATTGGTGCCGGACGCATCGATATTGCCCGATGCCGCCAGTCCGATTCCGCCGGTCACTGCACCGGCAAGGTCGGTGATGATGTCGCCGAAGAGGTTGTCCGTCACGATCACGTCGAATCGGGACGGGTCCGTGACCATGTAGATCGTGGCCGCATCGATGTGGCAGTACGCCGTCTCGACCTCCGGATATTCGGCCGACACCGTCTCCACCGCCCGCGTCCAGATGGCGCCGGCGTTGGACAGCACATTCGTCTTGTGAATGAGAGTCACGTGCTTGTTGCGATCCTGTGCCAGCGCGAACGCATACCGAACAACGCGCTCGGCACCGAACCAGGTGTTGATCGAAACCTCGGTCGCGATCTCGTGCGGGGTACCGACACGGATCGCGCCACCGTTTCCGGTGTACGGGCCCTCGGTGCCCTCACGAACAACGACGAAGTCGATGTCCGGCTCAGCAGCCAGAGGCGACGTCGACCCCGGGTACAGCTGCGAAGGACGCAGATTCACATGGTGATCGAGCGCAAACCGCATGTTGAGCAGCAGACCGCGTTCGAGAACACCGGGTGTGACGGACGGGTCGCCGATCGCACCCAGCAGAATCGCGTCGTGCCCACGAATGGCCTCGAGATCGCCCTCCGGGAGCAACTCGCCGGTCGCGTTGTACCGACGAGCACCGAGGTCGTACTCCGTGGTCTCGAGGTCCGGAACCAGCTTGCGCAGGACCTTCAATGCCTCTGCCGTGACCTCGACGCCGATTCCGTCGCCGGGGATGACTGCAAGCTTCATGAGAGATCGACCTGCTCCACGCGAGCGTCGAGCTGGGACACGATGGCCGCGACCTCGTCGTCACCTACGACGGCACTCACACGGAGGATGACGGTGGCACCTTCGCCCTCGGCATCCTGGCTCAGTGCCGCGGCCTGGATGTCGACGCCGGCGTTGCCGAGAACCGTGCCCAGCGTGCCGAGCACACCGGGACGATCCGTGTAGTGCACCACGAGGTTGTGGCCCTGAGCACGCAGATCGAAGCTGCGGCCGTTGACGTTGACGATCTTCTCGACTTGTTGAAGACCGGTGAGAGCGCCGGTCACCGTGGTGACCGCTCCGTCACCGGACACGGCGCGCACCTCGACGGCACTGCGGTGTGTGGACGCTTCCGAGTGGGTTTCGACCGACACGGACACGCCACGCTGCTCCGCAATCTGCGGAGCATTGACGAACGTGACCGCCTCATCGCTGCTGGCGGAGAACACCCCGCGCAGTGCGGCCAGACCGAGGATGTCGACCTTCTCGGCCGACAGTTCCCCGCTCGCCACGACCTGCACTGTCTGGACCGCATCGGTGGACAGCGTGCCGGCGAGTAGACCGAGCTTGCGCACCAGGTCCAGCCACGGCGCAACCTCTTCGCCGACCGGGCCACCGGTGACGTTCACTGCGTCCGGAACGAACTCACCGGCCAGCGCCAGCAGCACCGACTTCGCAACGTCGATTCCCGCACGGTCCTGCGCCTCGGAAGTGGAAGCACCCAGATGCGGGGTGACGACAGTGTTGGGCAGGTCGAACAGCTTCGAATCGGTGCAGGGTTCCGATTCGAACACGTCGAGGCCGGCACCGCCCACCTTGCCCGACACCAGTGCGTCGTGCAGTGCATCCTCGTCGATCAGTCCGCCGCGAGCAGCGTTGACGATGATGACACCGTCCTTGGCACGCGCGAGACGCTCGGCGTTGATGAGGCCGGCCGTCTCCTTGGTCTTGGGAAGGTGCACCGAGATGAAGTCGGCGCGCTCGACGAGCTCGTCGATGTCGACCAGTTCGATTCCGAGCTGCGCGGCACGCGCTGCGGGCAGGTAGGGGTCGTACGCGATGATGTCGGTCTCGAACGACGCGAGACGCTGGGCGAAGAGCTGGCCGATCCGGCCGAGGCCGACGACACCGACGGTCTTACCGAGAATTTCGGTGCCGTTGAAGCTCGAACGCTTCCAGGTGTTCTCACGCAGAGTGCGGTCTGCGGCAGGTACCTGACGCGCGGTGGCCATGAGCAGTGCGACGGCGTGCTCGGCTGCCGAGTGGATGTTGGAGGTCGGCGCGTTGACCACCATGACGCCGCGCTCGGTGGCGGCCGGGATGTCGACGTTGTCGAGGCCGACACCGGCACGGCCGACGATCTTGAGCTTGGTGGCGGCCGCGAGCACCTCGGCGTCCACCTTCGTCGCCGAACGCACCAGCAGCGCATCGGCTTCCGGGACGGCCGCAAGCAGCGCGGGACGGTCCGGGCCGTCCACCCATCGCACCTCGACGCTGTCGCCGAGCGCATCGACGGTCGACTGCGCGAGCTTGTCGGCGATCAGAACAACAGGACGGCCTGGCTGGCTCACGTGCAAACTCCCTGGATAGATGGGTGTGGGGGTGTTTCGAACGCTTCCATCTTAGTGTGTACTCACATCGAAATCCCATTCCGGTCTGCTATACCACATAGTGGAACGAACAGAGTGAGTTCCCTTACAGTTGTGCATCGAAAAGCGACGACCGGCCCGACGTCGCGATGAGACGTCGGGCCAGTCGTGCCGGGGCGAAACTCAGGCGGTTTCGGTGATCGGGCGATCGACCCAGCTCATCAGGTCGCGCAGCTTCTTGCCGGTGACCTCGATCGGATGCTCGGCGTTGGCCTTGCGCAGGCCCTCGAGCTCGGTGTTGCCGTTCTCGACGTTCGCGACGAGGCGACGGGTGAACTCACCGGACTGGATGTCGGCCAGGATCGCCTTCATGCGTTCCTTGGTGTCGGCGTCGATGACGCGCGGGCCGGAGAGGTAGCCACCGAACTCCGCGGTGTCGGACACCGAGTAGTTCATGCGGGCGATGCCACCCTCGTACATGAGGTCGACGATGAGCTTGAGCTCGTGCAGAACCTCGAAGTACGCCATCTCGGGGGCGTAGCCGGCCTCGACCATGACCTCGAAACCGGTCTTGACCAATTCCTCGGTGCCACCGCAGAGCACGGCCTGCTCACCGAAGAGGTCAGTCTCGGTCTCTTCTTTGAAGGTGGTCTTGATGACGCCGGCACGCGTGCCGCCGATGCCCTTGGCGTAGGACAGCGCGAGAGCCTGGCCCTCACCCTTGGGGTCCTGGTCGACTGCGATGAGTGCGGGAACGCCCTTGCCGTCGACGAACTGGCGGCGCACCAGGTGGCCGGGGCCCTTGGGGGCGACCATGCCGACGGTGACGAACTCCGGCGCCTTGATCAGGTCGAAGTGGATGTTGAGACCGTGGCCGAAGAAGAGGGCATCGCCGTCCTTCAGGTGCGGCTCGATGTCGTCGGTGAAGATCGACGCCTGAGCGGTGTCGGGGGCGAGCACCATGATCACGTCTGCCCACTCGGCGACCTCGGCTGGCGTGCCGACCGCGAGGCCCTGCTCCTCGACCTTGGCCCGGCTCTTCGAGCCTTCCTTGAGGCCGACCTTCACCTCGACGCCGGAGTCACGCAGGCTCAGCGAGTGCGCGTGGCCCTGGCTTCCGTAGCCGATCACAGCAACCTTGCGGCCCTGGATGATCGACAGATCGGCATCGTCGTCATAAAACATCTCGACTGCCACTTCTCAAACCTCTTTCTTGGATTTTCTTCTCGAAGTACTAGCGGGTGGCGGTGATGGACTTCGGTCCGCGACCGACGGCGACCACACCGGATTGCACGATCTCTCGAATACCGTACGGGTCGAGCATGCGCAGCAGAGCGTCGAGCTTCGACCGGGTTCCGGTCGCCTCGATCGTCACCGACTCGGGCGATACGTCGATCACCTTGGCGCGGAAAAGGTTCACTGTTTCGATCACCTGGGTGCGCACACTCGCATCTGCCCGCACCTTGATGAGCACAAGTTCTCGGGCCACGGAGGCGCCCTCGTCCTGCTCGACGATCTTGATGACGTTGACGAGCTTGTTGAGTTGCTTCGTCACCTGCTCGAGGGGGAACTCGTCGACCGTGACGACGATCGTCATGCGCGAGATCTCCGGAATCTCGGTGCCGCCGACGGCGAGCGACTCGATGTTGAAACCTCGACGGGAGAACAGTGCGGCAACCCTGGCCAGCACGCCCGGCTTGTCCTCGACGAGAACGCTGAGGGTGTGGCTCGTGCTCACTGCTGGTCCTCCTCGCCCGAACGCTCATCGCGTTCCATGGCTTCGTGAATGATCGCCGGCTCTGCGACGGCTTCGTCTTCGTCGAACAGCGGACGGATGCCCCGTGCCGCCATGATTTCGTCGTTGCTGGTCCCCGCGGCAACCATGGGCCACACCTGGGCGTCGGCGCCGACGATGAAGTCGATGACGACCGGCCGGTCGTCGATCGACTGTGCTTCGCGGATCGCGGCCTCGACGTCTTCCTCACGCTCGACCCGAATGCCGTGGCATCCCAGCGATTCTGCGAGCTTGACGAAGTCGGGGACACGAACCGCGCCGTGTGTGCCGAGGTTGGTGTTGGAGTACCGCTGTTCGTAGAACAAGGTCTGCCACTGGCGCACCATGCCCAGGTTGCCGTTGTTGACCAGAGCCACCTTGATCGGCACGCCCTCGACGGCGCAGGTGGCGAGTTCCTGATTGGTCATCTGGAAGCAGCCGTCACCGTCGATTGCCCAGACCTCTGAGTCGGGCATGCCCATCTTGGCGCCCATCGCTGCCGGAACCGCGTACCCCATCGTTCCGAGGCCGCCCGAGTTGAGCCATGTACGCGGCTTCTCGTAGTTCACGAACTGTGCTGCCCACATCTGGTGCTGGCCGACGCCGGCGCAATAGATCGCATCGGGTCCGGCAAGCCGCCCGACCGACTGGATCACGAATTCGGGAGACAGCGCGCCATCGGAGGGGCGGTCGTATGCCAACGGGTAGGTGCTGCGGATACCGTCCAGGTACGACCACCACTCCGTGAGATCGAGTGTGGTTCCGGTGTCGCGGTCGGCTTTGACGGCCTCGATGAGTTCACCGATGACCTCTTTGCAATCACCGACGATCGGGACGTCCGCGTACCGGTTCTTGCCGATCTCCGCGGGATCGATGTCCGCGTGAATCACCTTGGCATCGGGGGCGAACGAGCTGAGTTGGCCGGTGACGCGGTCGTCGAAACGGGCGCCGAGGGTGATCAGCAGGTCACTCTTCTGCAGCGCCGCCACTGCCGCGACGGTGCCGTGCATACCCGGCATGCCGCAGTTCAGCTTGTGGCTGTCGGGGAACGCACCGCGTGCCATCAGCGTGGTCACGACGGGGATCTCCGTCAGCTCGGCGAGTTCGAGCAGTTCTGCGGACGAATCCGACTTGATGACGCCACCGCCGACATAGAGCACCGGGTGCTTGGCGTCGGCGATGAGCCGGGCGGCCTCGCGAACCTGCTTGCCGTGCGGCTTCGTGACCGGGCGGTATCCGGGCAGACGCATCTCCGGTGGCCACGAGAACGTGGTCTGCGCCTGGAGGATGTCCTTGGGGATGTCGACCAGCACAGCGCCGGGACGTCCGCTTTCCGCCAGGTGGAAGGCCTCGGCGATGATCCGCGGGATGTCGATCGGATCGGTGATCAGGAAGTTGTGCTTGGTGATGGGCATGGTGATGCCCGAGATGTCCGCCTCCTGGAAACCGTCCGTGCCGATGAGACTCCGAGCGACCTGACCGGTGATGGCGACGACGGGAACCGAGTCCATCTGGGCGTCCGCGAGAGGAGTGACCAGGTTGGTGGCGCCGGGACCGGAGGTTGCCATGCAGACACCGACCTTGCCGGTCGCCTGGGCGTACCCCGTGGCGGCGTGCCCCGCACCCTGCTCGTGTCGAACGAGCACGTGGCGAACCTTCGTCGAGTCGAACAGTGGGTCGTAGACCGGCAGGACGGCTCCTCCCGGAAGACCGAATACGGTGTCGACCTCGAGTTCCTCGAGCGCACGCACAACCGACTGCGCCCCGGTGACTCGCTCGGGGGCGAGGGGGCGCCGGTTACCTCCCGGCGTGGCTGCGGCCGCGGCGGCAGGGCCGGATGCAGCCGCCTTCCGCGGTGTGGGTTGAGGCCGTGCAGTTGGTGCGCTCACTGGAAAATCCTCTGATTCTGGCTCCGGGCAACAAAAAACCCCCGTCAGCACAATGCTGTACGAGGGTGGCGCGTCGTTATCTTTGCGAGTTGAGTATCGACTCAGGCGACGACGCGCCAGCCGATTACGAGCAACTCATTCTGTTTCACGCATTCGACGGTAGGTGCGCAAATGGTGAACAGTCAAACCTGGTGGGTCGACCGTCCCAGAATGTAGGATACATCGGCTGCAGTGCGAAGATGTAGAGGTGTCAACTTCGAAGCAGCCCGTGCCACCGCGTCCATCATCCCATACTCCCGAGACTCCCCGGCAGGTCATCCGGATTTCGCCGCTCGCCTACATCGGGTGCGCGTTCCTTCTCTTTGCCGTGTCGTTTCCCGTCCTCGGGTGGCCGGCAGCTTTCGGATGGCTGTTGATCGCGCCCGTAATCGCATGCATCTGGGTTGCCCGCGTCCGCACCACCGTCACCGAGGAAGGCCTCGAACTGCGGTACCCCCTCCGTTCCCGGAAACTCGAGTGGGACCGGATCGCCGGGTTCGACTTCCCGAACAACGGATGGGCACGCGCCGTCCTGGCCGACAATGGCGAAAAAGTAAAGCTCCCCGTCGTCACTTTCGACCGCCTTCCCGAGATCTCTGCGGCCAGCCGTGGCCGCGTCCCCGATCCGTATGCCGCCGAGGCCGAAGCGCGCCAGGCCGAATCCACCGAAACCGAACCCGACGCAACCCAGCCCGACCAAACCCAGTCGGACCGAACCCAGCCCGACGAAACCGATCGCTGACCCGCGAGTAGCGTTGTGATGCAGTTCCATCAGCCCATATAAGGAATAAGCCATGCCCCCGCTGAGGTCCCGAACCACCACCGCAGGACGAAACGCCGCCGGTGCCCGCGCGCTTTGGCGTGCAACCGGAATGACCGATTCGGACTTCGGGAAACCGATCGTCGCGATCGCCAACTCGTACACCCAGTTCGTGCCCGGTCACGTTCATCTCAAGAACGTCGGCGAGATCGTTGCGGACGCTGTTCGCGCAGCAGGGGGTGTGCCCCGTGAGTTCCACACCATCGCCGTCGACGACGGGATTGCCATGGGTCACGGCGGAATGCTCTATTCGCTGCCGAGCCGCGAGATCATCGCAGACTCCGTCGAGTACATGGTCAACGCACACACCGCCGATGCCCTGGTGTGCATCTCCAACTGCGACAAGATCACACCCGGAATGCTCAATGCCGCAATGCGTCTGAACGTTCCCACGGTGTTCGTCTCGGGCGGCCCCATGGAGGCCGGAAAGGCCGTTGTGGTGGGTGGCGTCGCGCAGGCTCCGACCGACCTGATCACCGCGATCTCGGCGTCCGCGAACGACGCCGTGTCCGACGAAGGTCTGGCGGAGGTGGAGCTCTCCGCCTGCCCCACCTGCGGTTCCTGCTCGGGCATGTTCACCGCGAACTCGATGAACTGCCTCACGGAGGCACTGGGTCTCGCCCTTCCTGGCAACGGTTCCACGCTGGCAACCCACGAAGCTCGTCGCGCACTGTTCACACGGGCGGGTACCACCGTCGTCGAGGCTGCGCTGAAGTACTACCGCGACGAGGACGAGTCGGTTCTGCCACGCAGCGTCGCAACCCCGGCAGCATTCCGCAACGCGATGGCACTCGACGTCGCGATGGGCGGCTCGACCAACACCGTTCTGCACACTCTCGCCGCCGCACAGGAAGGCGAGGTCGACTTCGATCTCGACACGATCGACGCGATCAGCCGCAAGGTCCCGTGCCTGTCGAAGGTCTCCCCAAACTCCGATTACCACATGGAAGACGTCCACCGCGCCGGCGGCATCCCTGCTCTGCTCGGGGAACTTCGGCGCGGCGGATTGCTCGACACCGACGTCACCACTGTGCACAGTGCCAGTTTCGATCAGTGGCTCGACGACTGGGACATCCGTTCCGGCAAGGCCACCGACGAAGCGATCGAGCTGTTTCACGCGGCTCCCGGCGGGGTCCGTACCACCGAACCCTTCTCGACCGAGAACCGCTGGTCGTCACTGGACACCGACGCAGCGGGCGGCTGTATCCGCGACATCGAGCACGCCTACACCGTCGAAGGCGGCCTCGTGGTTCTGCGCGGCAACGTCGCAGTGGACGGCGCGATCCTCAAGACGGCAGGCATCGACGAAGACCTGTTCACCTTCGAAGGCCCCGCGCTGGTGGTCGAATCTCAGGAAGAGGCCGTCTCCGCCATTCTCCAGAAGAAGATCACCGAGGGCGATGTCCTCGTCGTCCGCTACGAGGGACCAGCGGGCGGCCCCGGTATGCAGGAGATGCTGCATCCCACCGCGTTCCTGAAGGGAGCGGGCCTCGGTAAGAAGTGCGCTCTCATCACGGACGGACGCTTCTCCGGCGGCACGTCGGGGCTGTCGATCGGGCACATTTCTCCGGAGGCGGCATCGGGTGGTGTCATCGGCCTCGTCGAGAACGGTGACCGTATCCGCATCGACGTCGCGACGCGGGCACTCGAGGTGCTGGTGGACGACGACGTGCTCGCCGAGCGGCGCGCCAAGATGGAAGCCGGTGAGCGGCCGTGGCAGCCGGTCGATCGTCAGCGCACCGTCACCACCGCCTTGCGCGCGTATGCGGCACTGGCAACCTCCGCCGACAAGGGCGCGGTGCGTCAGGTGCCCTGATCCGAACACCCCCCTCCCCGAACGAATGTCACACCGGTTCGCGTGAGCTGAACCGGTGCGACATTCGTCGGGGTGGGGATCAGATCAGGGGGTTCGCTCCGTTGAGGAAGATCCAGACGCAGATACCGACAGCGATACCCAGCAGGAGCACCACGAACGAGCCCACGAATGGACGTGTCGCCCACCCTCGACGGCCGTCGAGGGAAATGCGACCCGGACCGGTCAGGATGATGACGCCGGCGCACACACCGAGCAACGTCTCGTACTCGGTACCGGTCGGAGCGAAGTACTCGATCCCGGGCTCCGAGATCTGGCGGAACGCCCACGCGTTGATCATCACGGCGAGAACCGATGCCGCAGCGAACGGCGTCAGGAGTCCGAGAATCAGCAGTGCGCCGCCGGCGACCTCACCGATGGCGCCCAGCACTGCGAGCGGCTGCGCGTAGTCGAACCCTGCTTCTGTCAGGACGTTCTCGAAGCCGTCGAGCCCGGGGCCGTTCCACAACCCGAAGAGCTTCTGCAGTCCGTGGGCCAGCATTGTCACACCGACGATCAGGCGCAGGCACAACAGACCCAGATCCAAGGTTCCGCGCCTCGCCTTGGTGTCGGGCTCACTTCCCGGTTCCACGCCGTGTCGGTCGTCGTCGCGCGCATGTTTCCCAACGGGAGCGGCGGCTACGGGCGCGCCCGTGACCTGCTGCTGCGCCGTGGGTGTCGCCATCACCTCGGTGGGATGGTCCGGCACATCGGCCCGACCGGGAACATACTGTTCCGATTGCTCGGACGTGGAGAATGGTGTCGAGATGTGCTCCGTTGGCAGACCTGCGGCGCCGGAGTCGAGTTCGTCGTCGGTGCGCGGCAACCCATCCGATTCGGACGACTTGCTGGGATCTTTCGGCATGTCGGTCACAGGGCTCAGCGTAGGACGAAATCGACACCGAGGCCGGTAAATGGAACCGGCGTGGCGGCGAGCCCGGAACCTTCCGTAACGTCTGACCCATGACTGTGGGTGGGTGGCGCCGGAAGACGCCCGGCAGAACCGTAGCGAGCCTGGCGATATTCGTCGTCACCATGGCATTGGCGAGCGGATGTGCCCGCTTCGACGAATCCGCGTCGTCCCCGTTCAGCCCGGAGCCTTCCATTGCCCCTGTCGACGTGCGGCCCGAGAGCGAGGCTCCCGAGTCGACGCCGCGCGAGGCCCCCAGCGGACCGCTCGGCCCCTGCGAGGATCCCGATCCGGCGGTCATCGCGACCTGCCTCGATGTGACCGGTGGGTTGGTGACGCTGCCCGGCGGCAACGCAGCATTGGTCGCGGAGCGCCGTACCGGCCGCATCCTCGAGGTCGCAGAGGGAGTCGAGCCCCGAGAGATCGCGCGCGTGGAGGTCGACGGAAGTTCCGACGGCGGGTTGCTGGACATCGCACTGTCACCGACATTCGTGGAAGACCGCCTGATCTACGCCTACATCACGACCGCCACCGACAACCGGGTCGTCCGGATCGCCCCCGGGGACACCGCCAAGGTGATCCTCAGCGGTATTCCGCGCGCCCAGAGCGGCAATCGCGGATCACTAGAATTCGCCAGCCCCACCGACCTGATGGTGCTCACGAGCGATGCCGGTAATCCCGCAGCGGCGGCAGACCCGACTTCACTGGCGGGCAAACTCCTGAAGGTCACCGCCCTCTCCCCCGCACCGGAGGGGGCCCAGCCGATGCCGGAGGTCGTACTCTCCGGCATCGGCACGGCTGGGGGAGTATGCGTCGACCCCGGTGTCGCCACCTGGGTGACCGACCGGACCGCTCTCGAGGATCGTCTCCAACGAGTGGGAGTCGATGGTTCGGTGACCTCGCCGGTGTGGACGTGGCCAGAACATCCCGGTGTCGGCGGCTGCGTCGCAGCACAGAACGTCGTCGCAGTGTCGTTGAGCGACGGACAGGCGATGGCCGCACTCGCCGCCGACCCGAACGGTGCCGTCACCGCCGAGCCGTCCGTCGTCGCGAAAGACCGATACGGACGGTTGAACGGCGCCGCACTGGGCACGGACGGTCTGATCTGGGTGGGCACCGTCAACAAGGACGGGGTCGGCCAACCCGGACCCAACGACGACCGCGTGGTGAAGATGCCGCTGCCCACCGGCGGTGGCGGATTCGACTAACTCCGCGAAGTGGCCCGGGACGGCAGTGCAGTCGCTGTCGGCGGGAGAATCAGAATTGTGGCCGCACCGGCCGCTACCAAGATCGATGCGGACGCGTTGGTCATCTCCCCCGCCGCCACGGCCACCCCCGTCACCGCGACGATGATCGGAAGAGCGGTCGTGGAATACAGTGCGACTCGTAGCTGCTCCGAAGTGGTGAACGAGCGGCCGTTCGCCGATCGTTCGATGCGCGAGGCCACGAACACGGGGACCCCGCGAACAACGACAAGAAGCACGAAGAACGCCAGGAGAGCCCCGGGCGCATCCGCTACCGCGCCCACGTCGATAGTCATCCCCGACGTGACGAAGAAGATCGGGATGAGGAAACCGTAGGCCAGGCCATCGAGCTTCGACTCGAGAATCTCGTCGCCGTCCGGTATCAGCCGCCGCAGAATGAACCCCGCTGCGAAAGCGCCCAGGATCACGTCGAGGTCGAACACGACCGCCAGCGCAATGAGCCCGACGAGCAGCAGCATCGTCAGTCGCACCGGGGTCTGCGCAGTCGTCTCGGAGGTGCGCCGTACGAAGCGGTGGAACCGGGATCCTTCGCGCACGAATCGTCGCGGTAGCCATGCCACGAGCACCGCCACCACGGCGAACACGGCGAGGACGACGAGCGAGGCTGCGGCGCCACGGGCGCCGAGCAGGATCGCCATCGCGATGATCGGGAGCAGTTCGCCCGTCGCACCGTGATTGAGAATCGTCCGGCCGATCCGGGTGTTCAGCAGGCCGCGGTCGGTCAGGATCGGTAACAGTGTGCCCAGAGACGTCGACGTGAGGGCGATGGCCACCGCGATACCTGCGTGCACCACATCCAACGCGGCAAGTGCTCCCACCGTGGCCAGCGCCAGCGCGAAACACACCAGCCAGGTGATCAGAGCCCGCCGACCACCGTTACCGGTCAGTTCCTTGACCTCGATCTCGTAACCCGCGAGCAAGAACAGCAAGCCCAGACCCAGTTCCCGCAGCAGCCCGATCTCGCTGTCCACCGACGCGAGGTCGAACACGTAGGGGCCGATGAGCACACCGGCAACCAGCAGTAGCACGACCTCCGGAACGAGTCGGCGCGGGACCGCAGCGGCGATCACCGGCCCGAGCACCGCCGCCACGCTGATCCAGAACAAGGAGGTGGCGACGGCAGCGTCCATGCGCCTCTACGTTAGTGCGGCACCATCAGCTGCACGCGGCAATCACAAGTTCCTTCACTCGTGCCGGATCGGCCTGGCCACGGGTGGCCTTCATGACGTCCCCGACGATCTTTCCGGCCGCCGCGACCTTTCCACCGCGAATCTTGTCGGCAATGTCCGGGTTGGCGGCCAGTGCTTCGTCGACCGCCGCCTGCAGTTTCGTGTCGTCACGCTCGACCACGAGCGACCGCGCCTCGACGATCTGCCCGGGCTCGCCCTCACCGTCCAGTACGTGGTCGACGACCTGGCGCGCGATCTTGTTGTTCAGCTTTCCGGTGTCGACGAGTTCGACGACCTCGGCGACCTGAGCGGGGGTGATGGGGAGTTCCGACAGTTCCACACCGCGCGTGTTCGCCTGCTGCGACAGGTACGACACCCACCACGAGCGGGCGGCCTCCGGCGATGCACCCGCATCGGCCGTGGCGATCACCAGATCGAGAGCACCCGCGTTGACGAGGTCACGCATCACCTCGTCCGACACACCCCAATCCGCCTGAATGCGGGCGCGGCGTACCCACGGCAGTTCCGGAAGGGTGCCGCGCAGCCGCTCGACCAATTCCTCGCTCGGCGCGACGGGCTCGAGGTCGGGTTCCGGGAAGTACCGGTAATCCTCGGCCGACTCCTTCGGCCGGCCTGCGGATGTGGTTCCGTCGCCTTCCTGGAAGTGCCGCGTCTCCAGCGTCACCTCGCCACCCGACTTCAGCACTGCCGCCTGACGACGCATCTCGTAGCGGACGGCCACCTCGACGCTCTTGAGCGAGTTGACGTTCTTGGTCTCCGTGCGGGTACCGAACTCCTCTGTGCCGATCGGCTTCAGCGATACGTTGGCGTCACAGCGAAGCGACCCCTGATCCATCCGGACATCGGAGACCTCGAGGGCCTTCAACAGATCACGCAAGGCTGCGACGTAGGCGCGGGCCACCTCCGGGGCGCGTTCACCGGCGCCCTCGATCGGCTTGGTGACGATCTCGACCAGCGGCACGCCGGCGCGGTTGTAATCGAGCAACGAGTGACTGGCACCGTGGATGCGCCCGGTGGCGCCGCCGATGTGCAGCGACTTCCCGGTGTCCTCCTCCATATGGGCGCGTTCGATCTCGACGCGGAAGGTGCTTCCGTCGTCGAGGACCACATCGAGGTACCCGTCGTGAACGATCGGTTCGTCGTACTGACTGATCTGGTAGTTCTTCGGCTGGTCGGGGTAGAAGTAGTTCTTCCGCGCGAAGCGCCCCCACGGTGTCACCGAACAGTTCAGCGCCAACCCGATGCGGATCGCCGACTCCACCGCGGACTCGTTCACCACGGGCAACGATCCCGGCATACCGAGACACACGGGGCACACCTGGGTGTTGGGCTCGGCACCGAACTCTGTCGGGCATGGGCAGAACATCTTGGTGTTCGTGCCCAACTCGACGTGCACCTCCATACCGAGTACCGGCTCGTAGGTGGCGAGCACGTCGTCGTAGTCGAGGATGTCCGGCGCGTCGAGAGCAGTCATGCTCACGAGTTTATGCGGTGACGGCGCCGCCCCGGGAGCCGGTGCACCGGGAGCCGGTGCACCGGGAGCCGGTCAGCCGAAGAACGCGGCGACTTCGTCGTATCGCCATCGGGGCACGGTCTTGAGTGCTCGTGTGGCAGCCGCGAGCTCGACGAGTTCGATCCGGGTGCCGTGCAACGCAACCATTCGACCGAAATCACCACGATGCGCGGCGTCGGTGGCGTACACGCCGAAACGCGTGGCGAGCACCCGGTCGTGCGCTGTCGGGGTACCACCACGCTGAACGTGCCCGAGCACGGTGGTGCGCACTTCCTTCCCGATACGGCGTTCGATTTCGTCCCCGAGTTGCTGGGCGACGCCGGTGAACCGCTTGTGCCCGAACTCGTCGATACCACCCTCGCGCAAACTCATCGACTCCGGTGTGGGCGCTGCACCCTCGGCGACGACACAGATGAAGTGGCTGTCTCCGCGTTGAAATCGCTTCTTCACCATGGCGCATACCTGCGCGACATCGAACGGAACCTCGGGCACCAACGTCAGATGCGCCCCGGCCGCGAGCCCCGCATGCAATGCGATCCACCCGGCATGCCTGCCCATCACCTCCACGAGCATCACACGCTGATGCGATTCCGCTGTGGTGTGCAGGCGGTCGATCGCCTCGGTCGCAACGCTCAGCGCGGTGTCGAAGCCGAAGGTGACGTCGGTGCAATCGATGTCGTTGTCGATGGTCTTGGGAACACCGATGACGGGCACACCACTGTCGGAGAGCCAACTCGCCGCCGTCAGGGTCCCCTCCCCGCCGATCGGAACGAGCACGTCGATCCCGTTGTCGTCCAGAGTCTGCTTCACCTGATCCAGACCAGCACGCAACTTGTCCGGATTGACCCGGGCGGTGCCCAGAATCGTGCCACCCCGAGTGAGAATCCGATCGATCCCGTCGTCGTTCGCCAGTTTGACCTTGCGATCTTCGAGCAGTCCCCGCCAGCCGTCCTGGAATCCCACCACTGTGCTGCCGTATCGCGCATCGGCGGTCCGCACAACAGCTCTGATCACCGCGTTCAGGCCCGGACAGTCACCGCCACCAGTCAGAATTCCGATACGCATGGTTCCATCTTGCCGCCCAGAGTATCGCGTTGACACCCCTCCATCAGCTCGGCGTGACGAGTCCGCTTTCGTATGCGAGGACGACCGCCTGAGCACGGTCGCGCAGATTCAGCTTCGCCAGCACCTTGCCGACGTGAGTCTTCACCGTCTGCTCGGCGACGAACAAGCACTCTGCAATCTCGGTGTTCGACAATCCTGTAGCGATCAGCTCGAGAACCTCGCGCTCACGCGGAGTGAGGGAACCGAGCACGGCCGGTTCGCGTCTATTGCTTGCGCGGCGGCTCGTCACGTCCGCGATGAGCCTGCGCGTGACCGTCGGGGCGAGCAGCGCTTCTCCGTCTGCGACGACGCGGACGGCCCGCACAAGTTCTTCGGCCGGCGCATCTTTGAGCATGAAGCCACTGGCACCGAGACTCAGCGCCTCGTAGACGTAGTCGTCGATGTCGAACGTGGTGAGCATCAGCACCCGTACCGGCGGGTCGAAGCGGGCGGTGAGGATCTTGCGTGCTGCGTCGAGACCGTTCATTTCGGGCATTCGTACATCCATCAGCACCACATCGGGACGCAGCCGCTCCACCTCGGCGACCGCGATCCGCCCGTCCGCGGCATCGCCGATCACGCTGATGTCCTGCTGCGCTCCGAGTAGTGCACCGAAACCCTGACGGACCATCGCCTGATCGTCGGCTATGAATACGGTGATTGCCACCCGCACAGCCTAGGCGGAGCCCGACGGAATCTGTGCGCGGACTTCGAAACCGCCGTCCGCACGCGAACCGGTAGTCACCGATCCCCCGACTGCACGAGCGCGCTCACGCATTCCGATCAGCCCGTTGCCACCGCCCGACTCCGGCTTGACCAGGCCGTGCCCGGCCCCGGCCGATCCCGGACCGTTCTCGACGCGCAGGACCGTGTCGTGATCACTGCACTCGATCTGCACCGCAACAGCAGCACCCGGCGCGTGCCGCGCCGCGTTCGCCAGCGATTCCTGGAGGATCCGGTACACCACGAGACCCGACGCGGACGACAGAGTTCCGAGATCACCGTCGACGTTCCACGACACCGCGATTCCAGCGCGGCGACTCCCTTCCAGTAGGGACTCGACCTGCGAAGCATCGGGCTGCGGCGCTTGTTCCGCCGACTGTTCGTCGCTGCGTAGGACGCTCAGCAGTCCTCGTGTTTCGTTCAGCGCGGACCTCGCCGTGACCCCGATCGAATCGAATTCTGCTCTCGCCTCCGGTGATACGTCACTGAGTCGGTACGGTGCGGTCTGGGCCTGAACCACCACCATCGACATGTGGTGGGCCACGATGTCGTGCAGATCGCGTGCGATTCGCGCCTTCTCTTCGAGAATGGTTCGGCGAGTACGTTCGAGTTCGCTGAGTTCCTCTTGCTTGGCCAGCTGTCGGCGCGAGAGAACCAACCACCGCACGAGCAGTCCGAAGGCGACGATCGCGGTCAATCCGACCGCCCACCCACGCCCGTTGGTCCCCGGCGTATCCGCGAAGAACAACAGGACAGTCGACACCCACGCGACACCGACGATCGGAAGCGCCGCCCGCATGCTCACGGCGGTGAGCAGCACCAGGATCACCATGATGTGAACAACCTGCCAGGGGTACTCGTACCCCTCCTGAAGATCGAACACCCGTGGGATCACCAGTGCCGACACCGCCGACACCGCCCAACCCATCGCCGGGTTCAACCGAATCAGGACGAACGGAAATGCCGCCAGGGCCGCCACGATCGGTTGAATCGGCGGCGCCACCTGATGGGTCAGATGCAACGTCGGCCACGCGACCGCGTACAGGATCGCCGTCGTCAGGAGAATCAGGACGTTCGCCCATTGACCTGCCGGCACAGTTCGACTCACCCATCGCACACTCTTACGTGCATTCGTCTTCACACCTCGACAGTACGAAGACCTACCTCCCGAGTCCTCACCCCCGGGGTTGATGTTCACCCCATACCTGAGTATCAGAGGCCCGAAAACACCACCGCGGAGAACGAGATCGTTACCGCTCTTCGGGGTGATGTGCCTGTGTGCACCGCGTTCATAGCGTCGGTGCCATGCGAATCACGGGGAGACGAACAGCGACTCTGGCGGTGGCGGTGGCAGCGACCGCCACCGTCGCCACCACCGGAATGGCGGGTGCGGACACGCCGGTACGCGAGAACGCTGCCGCCGCCCACGCGGTGCAGGTACTGAGTGCCACAGTCACCGAGAGGAATGCCCTTCCGAACGATTTCGCAGCGGTGATGGGTTACCAGCCTGCGCGGGTCGACGGCCGGCTCGTCAACCCGGGCGGCAGCTGCTCGTCGCCGGTGCCGCTGCCAGCGGAGTTCGACAACGCGTGCAAGGCGCACGATCTCGGCTACGACGTGCTGCGGTACGCCACCGCCAACAACCAGGAACTGGGACCGTGGGCACGAAAGGACCTCGATGCTCGTCTCGAAGTCGACATGCACAACGCATGCGACTCACGAACGGGCGAAATGAACCGGGCAAGTTGCTACGTCATGGCGGACGTCGCCGCTGCAGCGGTCACCGGCAATTCGTGGCGGCAGGGATTCGTCACTCCCACCAAGGAATCGTTCCTGCCGTACCTCCTGTGCGGGCTGGGCATCGTGCTGACCACCGCAACCGCCGTGTTCGTACGACGCGAGAACGGAGCGATGTCGTGAGGTACGCTCCGCCGCCCCTGCGAACACTGATCGTCACGGTCGCGATTCTGGTCTCCTTGGCACCGTCGCTGCTTCCCCGGCCACCGATCATGCAGGGGATCGTGACGGGGTTGCTGGCCGCGCTCGCGTACGCGCTCGCCGTGCTCGTCGGTCGAGTGATCACAGCGGTCCGAAACATCCCGGAACGCCGGCCCCGAGAATCCGCGCAGGTACTGGCACTGCTGTTCTCGGCGGTCGTCGTGAGTTGGGCCGTGATCGCCGCCGACCAATGGCAGGACGGATTGCGTCAGGCGATGGGTATGCCGACGATCGGGCCCGCGCACTGGGCGCACACGACCGTGTGCGGGGCTCTCACGTTCCTCGTGTTGTTCGGCGCCGGTACCGGACTGGGGCGCCTCGCACGCCGAGTCGGACGGCTCGGGACCGTAACCGCAATCGTCATTGCCGTAGTAGGTGCGCAGGTAATCGGACCCGCAGCCGCGAAGATGCTCTCGCAGTCCTACAGCGAGTCGAACTCGGTGATCGAGGCCTCGGTCGATCGCCCACTCGCCGCCGAAGGCGACAGCGGTTCGGCCGTGCGCTGGGAAACCCTGGGCCGGGAGGGACGGCGGTTCGTCGCCGCAGGCGCGGACTCGACCGGCGTACGCACCTACATCGGCCTGAACTCCGCGGACGACACGAATACCCGTGCTGCACTCGCCGTTTCCGAACTCGACCAAGCGGGCGGCTTCGACAAGTCTGCCGTGGTCGTCGCGGTGCCCACGGGATCCGGGTGGATCGATGCGAATGCGGCGCACGGGATCGAACAGCGTTTTGCCGGCGACGTCGCGATCGTCGGCCTGCAGTACTCGTTCGCGCCCAGTTGGGTGACATTCCTGTTCGCACGCGACGCCGCCGACGAGAGTGCCGGTGCCCTGCTGTCCGCAGTCACCGAACACGTGGCCGATATGCCCACCGATCAGCGGCCCGACATCTACCTCTACGGGCAGAGTCTGGGTTCGGTCGGCGGAAGCGCAGCCCTGACCGACGCCGATGCACGCACATCGGTGTGCGGCACACTGTGGGCCGGACCACCCGCGGGATCTGTGAACACGGACGGCGCAACGGTTCTCGCCAACACTTCGGACCCAGTGGTGTGGTGGTCGCCGACGCTGATCACCACACCACCCGACCTCGAATCAGCCACCCGAGATGCGCCGATCCCCACGTGGTTACCGGGTATCAGCTTCGTTCAGACGAGCGTCGACCTGCTCACCGCATTGAGCGTGCCGCCCGGACACGGCCACCGATACGGGACCGAGCAGGGCACGGCATTACCCGAGTGCGACACTCAGGAAGGCGACCCCACCGGACCGCGAGCAGCCTCGTACGCTGCACCAACTCGGTAAAGGCGCTCGTCGGCGAGTGCGGGCGCCATGATCTGCAAACCGACAGGAAGTCCGTCGTCCTCCGAGAGCCCGGACGGAACCGACATCGCGCAATGCCCCGCCAGGTTGGTGGGCAGGGTGCACAGATCCGACAAGTACATCGCCAACGGATCGTCGACCTTCTCCCCCAGCTTCCACGGGGTGAAGGGGCTGGTGGGCGACACCAGAACGTCGACCTCCTCGTACGCCTTGTCGAAGTCACGCGAGATCAGGGTGCGAACCTTGAGCGCCTGACCGTAGTAGGCGTCGTAGTACCCCGAGGACAACGCATAAGTGCCGATCATGATGCGGCGCTTGACCTCCGGGCCGAATCCGGCAGCACGCGTCGCGGCCATCACCTGGTCCGCGCTCATGTTGCCGTCGTCGACCCGCATGCCGTAACGCATGGCGTCGAATCGGGCGAGGTTCGAGGACACCTCACTGGGCAGGATCAGGTAGTAGGCCGCGAGGGCGTACTCGAAGTTGGGGCACGAGACCTCGACAACCTCCGCACCCAGTTCGGTGAGCTGTGCGACGGCCGCGTCGAACGAGGAGAGCACTCCGGGCTGGTAGCTGTCGGAGTGAAGTTCCTTCACGACACCGACCTTGACGCCGTTGAGGTTACCCTTGGCGCCCTCGCGGGCCGCGGCAACGACCGGACGAACCGGTGCGTCGATGGATGTGGAGTCACGCGGATCGTGACCGGCGACGACCTCGTGCAGCAGCGCGGTGTCGAGGACGGTACGTCCACAAGGGCCACCCTGGTCGAGGGAGGACGCGCAGGCCACCAGACCGAAGCGCGACACCGTGCCGTAGGTGGGCTTGGTTCCGACCGTCGCAGTGACCGCTGCCGGCTGACGAATCGAACCGCCGGTATCGGTACCGATCGCGAGCGGCGCCTGGCGCGATGCCAACGCCGCAGCACTGCCGCCGCCCGAACCGCCCGGAATCCGTTCCTTGTCCCACGGGTTACGTGTCGGCCCGTACGCGGAGTTCTCCGTGGAGGAGCCCATCGCGAACTCGTCCATGTTGGTCTTGCCCAGGATGGGAATACCTGCGTCGCGGAGCTTCGTGGTCAGCGTGGCGTCGTACGGCGCCACCCAACCTTCGAGAATCTTCGACGCGCACGTCGTCGGCATGTCGGTGGTGGCGAAGATGTCCTTCAGCGCGAGCGGGACACCGGCGAGCGGTGAAGCCGGTGCCTGCCCGGCAGTGATCGCCTCGTCCACGGCTTTGGCCGACACCAGGGCCTGCTCCCCCGCGACGTGCAGGAACGCGTTCAGCTCACCGTCCGCAGCCTCGATCCGATCGAGGTGTGCCTGCGTCACCTCGACGGACGACACCTCACGGGAATGGATCTTCTCCGCCAGTACGGAAGCATCGAGACCGGTCAGATCAGCGCTCATTCGCCCTCTCCAAGAATCTGCGGAACCGCGAAGCGATCCTGTTCGACAGCGGGTGCACCGGAAAGCGCCTGGTCGGGCGTCAGTCCGGGCGCAATGACGTCCGGGCGCGTCACATTGGTGACGTCGTTGGGGTTGGACATCGGCGGCACGTCATCGGCACCGACCTCGGTGACCACTTTGACATGGTTGAGAATCGAATCCAGTTGACCCGAGAATTCGTCGAGCTCGGATTCCGACAACGCAAGTCTGGACAACCGCGCGAGGTGCGCGACCTCGTCACGAGAGATGGCAGGCACCGCAGTACCCCTTTCAGGTCGGGCATTTCGGATCAGGCAACGCCGAGGCATTCCGTCCCAGCCTAGAGCGTGGCGTGCTTGGCCGTGCAGGCTGGGCCACAGCCATCCACGACGGAGAAAGTGCAAGGATGGTCGACGTCGCCGTCAAGCGTTACAGGCCATGCGAAAGGGATGCACGTGTCATACCTACTCCGCGTCCGGCTTCCCGACCGGCCCGGCAGTCTCGGTGCCCTCGCCGTAGCCCTCGGCTCGGTCGGTGCCGACATCCTCTCCCTCGATGTCGTCGAGAGAGAAGCCGGATTCGCCATCGACGACCTCGTGGTGGATGTCGAACCCGGCGCACTTCCCGACACCCTCATCACCGCGGCGGAGGCCCTCGTCGACGTGGGCGTCGACTCGATCCGCCCGTATACGGGCTTGCTCGACACTCACCGCGAACTCGAGCTCATCGACCACGTCGCGACTGCGTCCGATGATCGCATGCAGGTCCTGGTCGACGGAGCGCCGCGAGTCCTGCGGGTCGGCTGGGCGACCGTGATCGAACAGAGATCGCACGGCGTACACCGGCTCGTCGGCAGTTCGGGAGCCCCGGAAACACACGCCACCGAACTCCCCTGGCTTCCCCTTCGCGCTGCGACCGCACTCGACGGGCAGGCATCCTGGGTACCGCAGGTATGGCGCGACATGGACACCGCGTTGGCCGCCGCCCCATTGGGAGACTCCGACCGAGTACTCATGCTCGGGCGACCAGGTGGCCCCGAGTTCCGACCTTCCGAGGTAGCTCGCCTCGGCTACCTTGCCGGCATCATCGCAACGGTTCTCGGATAGCTGCGTCAGGCGATCTCGCGAACCAGCACGGTCAGTTCGGTTCCCGGCACCGGCTCCCAGTTCCGCCCAGGGGCAGGGACGAAGCCGTTGCGGTCGTATACGCGACGCGCATCTTCCATGTCGGGATGCGTCGACATCACCACCGCCTGATCACCACGTTCGTAGGCCACGTCGTACACGTGCCGAACCAGCGCAGACCCCACCCCCTGCCTGCGCGTATCCGTCGACACGGCAAGCATTCGGAATTCCAGTTCACCCGGCTCCGCGACATCTGCGTAACGCGAACCCGGCTCCGCGATGGTCACCGATCCAACGACAGCGCCATCCTGCACGGCAACGACGACCCGCGCATCGTCGGCGCGAGCGGACGTGTCCTTGAGCACCTCGGTGTACGGGTCGTCGGTGTCTACGAATCCGCCACCTACATAGGCGATCAGCGTCAGGTCTGCCACGGCCTCGTGCTCGTCGGCCGTCGCATCACGAATCTCGATCATGCAGGAATGATGACAGCTGAACTCACACCAGCCAAAACGTGACGTGAGGTAACAATCACACCGTTGCGGCGGCAGCCTCGGGCCCCTGCGCCAGCAGAATGCGGAATCCCTCTTCGTTCAGTACGGGAACTCCCAGTTCGACCGCTTTGTCGTGTTTCGATCCGGGCGCCTCACCGACCACCACGAAAGCCGTCTTCTTCGACACCGAGCCCGCTGCCTTTCCACCCCGAACGAGAATGGCTTCTTTGGCCTGGTCACGGGAGAAGGTTTCGAGCGAACCCGTCACCACGATCGACAAGCCTTCGAGGTTCCGCGGAATCGATTCGTCGCGCTCGTCTTCCATCCGAACCCCGGCGGCAGCCCATTTGTCCACGATCGCCCGGTGCCAGTCGATCGAGAACCACTCGACAACTGCGGTGGCGATCGTCGCACCGACTCCGTCGACTTCTGCCAATTCCTTGAGTGACGCCGACCGAATGCGTTCCAGGGAGCCGAATTCACTCGCCAGCGCGCGCGCCGCCGTGGGACCGACGTGCCGAATGGACAGTGCCACGAGGACTCGCCACAGCGGCTTGTCCTTCGCCGAGTCCAGGTTGTCGAGCAGTCGACGTCCGTTGGCGGACAGATTGCCTGCCTTGGTCCGGAAAATCGATGTCTCGAGAAGCGATTCCTCCGTGAGGGAGAACAGATCCCCTTCGTCTTCGATCACGTGCGACCCCAGAAGTGCTGTCGCGGCTTCGTATCCCAGGACCTCGATGTCGAAGGCCCCTCTTCCGGCCACATGGAACACCCGCTCACGCAATTGCGCGGGGCAATGCTGCTGGTTGGGGCACCGGATGTCGGCGTCGCCCTCCTTGGCAGGCGCGAGGAGCGTGCCGCATTCGGGGCAATGGCTCGGCATCTCGAAGGATCGCTCGTCGCCCGTGCGCACATCGACCACCGGGCCGAGGACCTCCGGAATCACGTCGCCCGCCTTGCGGAGCACCACGGTGTCCCCGATCAGTACGCCCTTGCGCTGCACTTCTGATCCGTTGTGCAGCGTCGCGAGCGAGACGGTGGACCCCGCGACCGTGACAGGTTCCATGTAGGCGAACGGTGTGACGCGGCCGGTCCGGCCGACACTGACCCGGATGTCGAGAAGCTTGGTGGTCGCCTCCTCCGGCGGATATTTGAACGCGATCGCCCACCGCGGTGCCCGCGACGTGGAACCCAACCGCCGATGCAACGACATCTCGTCGACCTTCACCACCAGGCCGTCGATTTCGTGTTCCACGTCGTGCCGGTGCTCGCCCCAGTACTGCATCTTCTCGACAACCGCATCCGCGCCCACCACCCGCGAGGTGTGCGACGACACGGGCAGACCCCATGCCGCCAGTGCCGTGTAGGCGTCGTACTGCGACTTCGGCTCGAATCCTTCGATCCGGCCCAAGCCGTGACAGATCATGCCCAGCCGCCGGCGCGCCGTGACCGCCGGATTCTTCTGACGGAGCGAACCCGCCGCCGAGTTACGCGGATTCGCGAACGGGGCCTTCCCCTCGGCGACGAGCGAGGCATTGAGGTTCGCGAAATCCTCCAACCGGAAGAACACCTCACCGCGCACCTCGAGCAACGCCGGAACCGGGTACTCGTCCGTGCCGGTGAGCTTCTGTGGGATCTCGTCGATCGTGCGGGCATTGAGCGTGACATCTTCGCCGGTTCGACCGTCGCCTCGCGTGGCCCCGCGGACCAGCGTGCCGTTCTCGTAGACGAGATTGAGTGCGACGCCGTCGATCTTCACCTCGCACAGATAGTGAAGATCGGGCCCGGTCTCTTGCTCGACGCGGGAAATCCACGTCCGTAGTTCGCATTCGTCGAAGACGTTGTCGAGGCTGAGCATCCGCTCCAGGTGGTCGACAGAAGTGAACTCCGTCGCGAATCCGCCTCCCACCAGCTGCGTCGGCGAATCGGGTGTGCGCAGGTCTGGGTACTGCTCTTCGAGTGAATCGAGTTCACCCAACAACGTGTCGAATTCGCCGTCGGAGATCACCGGGGCATCGCGCACGTAGTAACGGAACTGGTGCTGACGCACATCCTCGGCCAGCTCGTTCCATCGTTCCCGGACATCATTCGGTGCGGGCGCGGGGGCGTCGGTCGATTCACTCACGGTTAGAGATTATCTGTTGGCACCGACGAGTTCGACGCGTTCTCGCAGGCCGTCACGCACCGTCGGCCAGTCCTCCGCGATGACCGAGAACATGACGGTGTCACGGACGCTGCCGTCGTCTCGGCGGAAGTGTCGCCGCAACGTGCCCTCGTATGTCGCGCCCAGCCGTGCGATGGCCTGTTGGGAACGGGTGTTGCGGGTATCGGTCTTGAGCTGCACCCGGCCAACCCGCAAGGTGTCGAAGGCATAGCCGAGGAGAAGCAGTTTGGTTTCGGGGTTCACCACGCCACCCCATACCTGCGGGGAATACAGCGTGTAGCCGATCTCGAGGCGCGCGTCATACGTATTGACATCGAGATAGGAGCTCATGCCTACTGCCCCCTCGCCAGTGCGTACCACCCACGGCGCCCAGTTCACACTGGCGACTCGCGGTGACAGAATCTCCTCGAAGTGCGTCGGGCTACTCGGCCGCCCGGGCACATGCGCCCACACCTCGTCACGGTCCAGCGCATGGAACAGTTCTTCTGCGTCGCGTGACGGATCGAGGGGCGTGACCGTGACTGTGGAACCCTTCAGTTCCGTTCCGGCAGGTACCGGCCACACCATGTTGGGCCACGGCTGATCGTTGGGGCGCGCATCGGTTACCGGCTCGAACCTGGGGATATTCACGGTCATTCCCTCACAATACTTTCGGGCACAACCGAATTGCGCGGACCTCCTCCGGTACCGGCGATCGACGACCACCAGCATCCGAAGGAGCCCCGCACTTCCCAGATCTGTTACATGGCCGGAATCGGCGGCGGCGGCATGGGAACGCCGGCGGCGGCCGCGCCA
The DNA here is from genome assembly GCF_055231015.1 of Rhodococcus quanlei. Classification (NCBI taxonomy): domain Bacteria; kingdom Bacillati; phylum Actinomycetota; class Actinomycetes; order Mycobacteriales; family Nocardiaceae; genus Rhodococcus; species Rhodococcus quanlei. The sequence goes on from NZ_JBUYWD010000010.1 coordinate 317,691, forward strand.
GCACCGATCGCCGCACCGACGCCGGCGGCCGGGATCCCGAGCGCAGCGGCACCAAGCGCTCCGCCTGTTGCTGCACCGATTGCTCCACCGGCAGCCATAGCGGGAAGAGCCACCGCCGTCTCGGCGACAATGCCCCCGACTATCAACGGAACACTGATCACACATGCAGTGGTCGCGCACCCGAACCCCGCGATTCCGCCGGTGACAGCTGCCACCGCTACGGAGCCCGCAACCAGCCCCGTCCCTGCGCCTACCACTGCACCAGTGGCGCCGCCGCCGATGCCGCCCAGCGCACCGCCCACGGCGCCGCCGACCAGCGCACCGTTGATCGCACCGTTGGTGACGTTGTTCATATCCGGCCCGGGCAACGGACCGTCGACCGACACGACCGGAGCCACAATCTCGGAAACGGGTACCGCAGCTGCCACGTTCGGCGTCAGAGCGACCGATTCTGATTGGGCAACAGTATGTTTCGCCGGAGCCGCGCTGGCAGTTCCGGTGGCGGCGAATGCCACGGCGATCGATACGGGGACGGCCCCCAGAGCAGCAACCTTGCCGACGTTCGGCGAGACCCGACGATGCTTACCGACAGTACGACGATGAGTCATTATTCCCCCACTCGAGTTTTGATTCTTTAGACATTCGAACCTATTGAATCCCTCAACCCGAACCAAGTTTTGTGGCCACACTCATGGGGCGCTGTAATGACGGGTTAGCTCTCGTGCGTTACGCGGGTGTCGTATTCCTCACGATTCGCGAGCACCGCACCCATATTCGCCTCGGCCCATATCTTGATACCGCGGATCACCTCGTGGAGCGAGAGTCCGAGGTCGGTCAGTTCATAGGTGACCGTGACCGGCACGGTCGGCGTCACGGTGCGAACGAGCAAACCGTCACGCTCGAGTGAGCGCAGAGTCTGGGTGAGCATCTTCTGACTGACCCCTGCCAATCGGCGTGACAGTTCGGAGTAGCGCATCACTCGCGGCCCGCCGGAGCTGTCATGCCCCGGATGCGTGGGACCGTCGCTGCCGAGCGCGGCGAGGATGAGCGCCACCCACTTGTCGGAGATGCGATCGAGCAATTTGCGACTCGGGCATTCCGCCAGGAATGCGTCGTATTCGGCCTTCGCATGTGCGCGCTTCTGTGCGGCCGTCATCGTGGGCATCTGTCGCACCTTCCTACCGCCTGGTGACCTACGCACCTCGAAGTACGTACTTCCGAATGGAGAGTTACCTATCCATAGTGAAGTAGTCAGCATGTCGAACACAATCCCCTAGGAGCGTTAACTCATGACGAACTCCACTTTCCGTGCCGCAGTGGTCCGCACTCCGAGCGGCCCCGACTCGATCGAGATCATCGACATCCCCGCCTCCTCGCCGGGGCCCGGCCAGGTACGGGTCCAGATCGTCGCAGCGACCGTCAACCCCGTCGACCTGGCGATCGCGAACGGCCTCTTCCATGAAATGGGCGCCGTCCATCAGCCGGAACACACCGGTCTGGGCTGGGACTTCGCCGGGACGGTGATCGACACGGGCGAGGGCGTGCACGTTGCGGCCGGAACACGGGTGGCAGGCATGGTGGGCGGCTTCGACCGAGACTTCGGAACCTACGCCGAGCAACTCGTCGTCCCCGCAACCGATCTCGCGGTGGTTCCGGACGAGCTGGATCTGGCCGCAGCGTCGACGGTGCCGCTCAACGCGCAGACCGCCTCCCAGATCGTCGACCTGCTCGGCGATGCGCCTGCGAATGCAAACCGTCTGCTGGTTACCGGAGCGGCCGGCGCTGTCGGGGCCTATGTCATCTCACTCGCACAAGGCCGCGGCTGGCAGGTGACGGGTCTCGCACGCGCCGAGGACCAGGAGTTCGTCACCACCCTCGGTGCGGGCTTCGTCACGCGCACCGAATCGGGTTGGGATGCGGTCGTCGATACCGCGACACTGGGGCAGCAGGCCATCACCCTCGTGCGCGACGGCGGCACCTATGTGGGTGTCCGACCGAATGCCGGACCTGCCACCGAACGCGGAATCCGAGCGGAAGCGGTGATGGCCCACCCGGACGGCAACCGACTGGCCGAACTCCTGGCCCGCACCGCGTCAGGTGAGCTTCCCGCACGGATACATACGGTGATGCCGCTGGACCAGGTCGCCGATGCGCACAAGGCCGTAGCCAAGGGCGGGGTGCGCGGGCGTTATGTGCTCATCCCCTGAGCGATTACTGGCACCGGTCGCCGGAACCTCGGTGGCCGGTACCGCTCTCCGGCGCCAGGATCTGCACGACGTTGTCGTCGAGATCGACTGCAATTCCGGGCTTGTCGCAGGTGGCAAGATCGACCCGCAGCGATTTCTTGGCCTCCACCTCTTCGGCGGTGTGCCGGTACGACGGCGAGAGCAAGGTCTGCATCTCGCCGAATGCACCGGAAACACCGCCGCCGTAGTTCGCGCTGCGCTTGCGCCAGTAGATCCAGCCCTTGCGTTCGGCCCACAACGCAATCCGATCCACAACAAAGAGCACCACCACGAGAACGGCCAGACCGACAGCCCAGTGCACGACGCCTCCTCGGTAGCTCAGAGTGATTCGGGATCCTCGGTGAGTGCGGCACCGACCTCACGGGTCAGCTTCAGCGCGTCGCGACTCCACTGCTCACTCGCCCCGGCCAGACCACACGTGGGAGTGACCGCCACCTGAGTTCGCAGGGTGGTGCGTGGGAACCCGAGTCGGTCGATCAACGTCACGGCCGGCTGCGCCAACTCGCGCCAACCGGGCACAGTTTCCGGTGGGAGCGTCGGAACGAGCCCTAGGACCAATTCCTTTCCGGAATCGATCAGTTCGCCGATGCCGTCCAGACCGGACGACGTCAACTGCGAGGCATCGAAACCGATGGCGAAAGCGGAACTTCGGCGCAGCAGGTCCGCCGGAATATCGGCCGCACAGCAGTGAACCAGGACGCGATGCCCGGTCGCGTCGATGGCGCTGTCGAGGAACGCGAGCGCTTCGGGTTCGGGAACGGCGGGCACCGTTTCGAGGCGAGTCCGGCCTTTCAGGGTTCCTGCCAGCACCGCGGGCAACGAGGGTTCGTCGAACTGAACGACCACCTGCGCTCCGGTCCGTCGCGTCACCTCGACAGCATGCCGGGAAACGCCTTCGCCCAACGATTCTGCGAAGTCGCGGACCGCGCCGCGATCGGTGAGGATGCGCTTGCCGGTGGCGAACTCCACCTGGGCGGCGAGGGTCAGCGGTCCGACGGACTGCACTTTCAGCACCTGGTCGCCGCTGAAACCAGCGACCTCCCAGGCCTCTTCGAGAGCGTCGAGATCCTGAATCATCAGGTCGGTGGCACGCTTGGTGACCGAGCCGCGCGAGCGTGTGATTCGGTAGCCGGTGGTGGATGCGTCGAGGGGAATGTCGACGAGCAGTGCCGCGGCACGACCGATCATATCCGCGCCGAGCCCACGGTCGGGTAGTTCGACGAGGTGCGGCAACTCCCCCAGTTCGCCGAGAATCACTCGGGCGGATTCGAGCGGATTCGTTCCCGGCCACGAGCCCACACCGGTGACCGCGCCGGCCAGACTGACGGAACGAGCGTGGGGTGTCACAGTGGGTTCGGCGCTCCGCCGGTACCGGCGATGGTGCCGCTACCGAGCACGATGTCGCCCTGAGCGTCGGGGCGGTACAGCACGACGGCCTGACCCTTGGCCACACCGGTGAGAGGTGCGCGCAGCGTGATCTCGATGCCGCCGTCGACCGCCTCGGCAATTGCCTGCGCAAGCCCGCCGTGCGCCCGCACCTGCACCGTGCACTCGACAGGACCATCGGGCGTCTGACCCGATGTCCACACCGCACGCTCGGCAGAAATTGACCACACCTCGAGATTGGCCGCCGACCCGACACGCACCGTGCCGGTTTCGGGTTCGATGGCCGTCACGTACCGCGGGCGACCGTCTGCAGCAGGCCCTTGCACGCCGAGCCCCTTGCGCTGCCCGATCGTGAATCCGTGCACACCCTCGTGTTCGGCAAGCACCTCGCCCGAGTCGGTGTCGACGACGCTGCCGGGACGCACACCGATACGTGCCCCGAGGAACGCACGGGTGTCACCGGACGGGATGAAGCAGATGTCGTGGCTGTCCGGCTTGTCCGCGACCGCGAGGCCGCGCTCCGCAGCCTCCTCGCGAATCCGGTCCTTGGGGCTGTCTCCCACCGGGAACATTGCGCGCGAGAGTTGCTCGGAGGTGAGCACGCCCAGAACGTAGGACTGATCCTTGTCGTCGTCGACAGCCCGACGCAGCACCCCGTCCTCGAGACGGGCGTAGTGCCCGGTCGCCACCGCATCGAAGCCGAGTGCCGCAGCACGATCCGCCAGCGCCGAGAACTTGATCTTCTCGTTGCAGCGCAGGCACGGGTTGGGGGTTTCACCGGCGGCATAGGACGCGACGAAATCGTCGATCACGTCTTCCTTGAAGCGCTCCGCGAAATCCCATACATAGAAGGGAATTCCGAGCACATCGGCCGCGCGTCTCGCGTCGCCGGCGTCCTCCTTGGAACAACACCCCCGTGAACCGGTGCGCAGTGCACCCGGTGCGGTGGACAACGCAAGATGGACTCCGACCACGTCGTGTCCCGCATCGACGGCACGGGCGGCGGCAACCGCCGAATCCACCCCGCCACTCATGGCTGCCAGAATGCGCATCAGTTGCCTCCTCCGCGCGATCCGGCGCCGGCCAGGCCGGCGGCGCGGGCGCGCTCTACTACCTGTGGCAGCGCCGCTACCAGCGCGGCCACGTCGTCGATTGTCGAAGTGTGTCCCAGCGAGAACCGCAACGACCCGCGTGCGGTGGCCGGGTCGGTGCCGATGGCGAGGAGCACGTGGCTCGCGCTCGCCACTCCCGCAGTACATGCGGATCCGGTGGAGCATTCGATTCCGGCCGCGTCGAGCAGCATCAACAGGGAATCGCCTTCACATCCGGGGAAGGTGAAATGCGCGTTGCCGGCCAGCCGGTGGTCGCCCTTCGGTCCGTTCAGAATCGCCTCGGGTGCGACGCGTAGCACTTCCGAGACGAGATGATCGCGAAGCGACGCCAGTTCCGCCGTACCGTTTGCGAGGTCCTGGGTGGCCGCCCGCAGCGCCGCAGCCATCCCCACCACGCCCGCAGTGTCCGCGGTTCCCGATCGCAGGTCACGTTCGTGCCCGCCGCCATGCAGCAACGGAACGCACGGCACCGTGCGCCCCAGCAGGAGCGCCCCCACGCCCTGCGGACCGCCGAACTTGTGGGCGGCGACACTCATGGCGGAAAGCCCACTCGCGGCGAAGTCGACCGGCAGGTGGGCCACCGCCTGAATGGCGTCACTGTGCATGGGGATCTCGAACTCCGACGCCACTGCGGCAAGTTCGGCGATCGGCATCACGGTGCCGATCTCGTTGTTCGCCCACATGATGGTCACGAGCGCGGCTTCCTCGCCGTGGAGCTCGAGCTCGCGTCGCAGGGTGAGCGGATCCACGCGGCCGACCTCGTCCACCGGCAGCCAGCTGATCTGGGCGCCTTCGTGCTGCTCGAGCCATTCGAGGGCATCGATCACGGCGTGGTGCTCCACCGCGCTCGCGATGATGCGGGTGCGCTTCGGATCGGCATCGCGCCGGGCCCAGTAGATCCCCTTGACGGCAAGGTTGTCGCTTTCGGTCCCACCCGAGGTGAAGATCACCTCGGAGGGACGGGCACCCAGATTAGCGGCGATGGATTCGCGTGACTCCTCGACCCGTCTCCGGGCGGCGCGACCGGAACCGTGCAGCGACGATGCATTGCCCACTGTGGTGAAGATGTCGGTCATGGCCCGGACGGCCGCCGACACCAGTGGCGTGGTGGCGGCGTGATCCAGGTAGACAGGAGGAACAAAGGTGCGAGCAGAGGTCATGACCTGACCAGGATAACCTAGGCGACCAGCCTCTCCTGCGCCTCGATAGCGGGGTCGAGGATGTCGTGGGCTGCCAGGTCGATGCGTTCAGCGCCGCGTACTGCACGTTCGGCGCGGGCGGCGAGGTCGTGACGTGACTGCCCCGGATACTCGATCGGCGCCAATCGGACCGCAGCGGTGACGTTCTCCTGCCCGATGATGCGGCGAATCGACTGCCCGATCGTTTCCTCCCCGACGAAGCACGGCCTGGTGGTGAGACTGCCGTCTTCCTCGGCGTAGCGAACCGAAACCGGTTGCACCGGGCACTCGGCGTCGATCGCCGCCTCGAACATGGCAGGACGGAATCCGCCGTAGGCGCGGCCACACCACGTGGTGCCCTCGGGAAAGACGACGACCCGCTCACCCGCCCGCAGCCGGTCGGCGGCAACTCCGATCGTCGCGGGGAGTGCTCGAAGGTTCTGGCGCTCGATGGGGATGACGCGCATCCGCCGAGCCAACGACCCGAGAACCCGCCAATCCAACAGGTCTGCGCGGGCAACGAAGCTCGCGGGGGCTATCGCACTCAACACCAGAACATCGCACCAGGAGACGTGGCCTGCGACGATCATGACGCCGCCCTCCGGTCGACGCACACCTCGCTCGTCGGAGATTCGCAACCGCATCCCCATACAGCGAAGAAGCATGCGGGAGTACCTGCGTTGCAGACCGGACCGAAGCCTGCGGGGAAGCAACCATCCCGCGCTCAACACGGGAGCGGTCGCCAACGCAGCGAACACCAGGATCCAGCGACCGATCACTGTCGCGCGCGACACCCGGCCCTGGTCTGCCGGCAAGCAGCCGTCGCCGCACGGGCTCGTCGGCATCCACGAGTGCTGTCCGGTGCTCATCGGGCACTTACCGACTCGAGGTTGGCGGATGCCGACTGCAACCTGTCGAGATACCGCTGATTGGCATCGCGGCGGTGCAGAATCGCGACGAAGTCGGCAACACCGAAGTCGGGGTCGTGTGCGGGTTCGCCACAGATCTTCGCGTTCATTCGCAGATATCCCCGCAGGAGCGGCGGGATGAGCGGCCGCACGGGCGGGACGAGATCGTCCAGGCTCTTGCCATCGACGACCACCGGCGAGTAGGGCACGACTCGACGGCCGGGCTCGTTGCCGTGTCTGCGCAGGATCATGTCACGCACGCCGCGGACATTCGCCCCAGCGGGTTCGTCCGGGGTCTCCTGCATCGGCACCGACACACACCCCATGACCGATTCGTGGCCGGTCAGTTCGAGGTAGTGCAAGATCCCTGCCCACATCAGACTGAGCACGGAACCCGAACGATGGTCGCGTTCGACACACGCGCGGCCCATTTCGACGACGCGATTGTCGGCGGGTGCCAGTGCGGAGATGTCGAATTCTGTGGCCGTGTAGTAGCCGCCCGCGGCCACTGCCCCATCGGGCGGAAGCATCCGGTAGCAGCCGACGAACTCGCCGGTCACGTCGTGACGCACGAGCAGGTGGTCACAAAAGTCATCGAACCGATCGGCATCGAGGCCATCGGGAGCGTCCGGAATCGAGAACCCGGGCTCGGACGCGAAAACCCGGTAACGGAGCCGCTGAGCGGCGACTCGGTGCTCACGGTCGGACGAGACGACCAGGGAATACCTGGGCGCGGAAACAACGGAATCGGTGGCGTCGCGTGGCGAGCGCAGAACTGACGAAGTTGTCATGGCGCAGGTTTACCGAGCCACTGCAGACCTGCGGCAACCCTGAGGTGTCATGTCGATGCAGGACGGATGAACGCTCCCTGAAACGGACTGCGCCCCCGTCTCCCACTGGGAGACGGGGGCGCAACGAGCAGATGTCCGCTACGAGCGGTGATCAGCCCTTGTGAGCCTTGACAGCCTCGGTGAGCTGCGGAGCAACGTTGAACAGGTCGCCGACGATGCCGTAGTCCGCGATCTCGAAGATCGGGGCCTCTTCGTCCTTGTTCACCGCGACGATGGTCTTCGAGGTCTGCATACCTGCACGGTGCTGGATGGCGCCGGAGATACCGAGGGCGATGTACAGCTGCGGGGAGACCGTCTTACCGGTCTGACCGACCTGGAACTGGCCCGGGTAGTAACCCGAGTCCACGGCGGCACGCGAGGCACCGACAGCGGCACCGAGCGAGTCGGCGAGCTCCTCGACGACGGAGAACTTGTCGGCGCTGCCGACACCACGGCCACCGGAAACGACGACGGTCGCCTCGGTGAGCTCGGGACGGTCGCCACCGACGATCGGCTCACGCGAGGTGATCTTCACGGCGCCGTCTTCCTGGGCGGGAACCTCGACGGCAACCTTCTCGCCGGCTCCGGCCTGCGGCTGCGCCTCGATGGCACCCGGGCGGACCGAGATGACCGGGACGTCACCGTTGGCCTTGGCATCGACGGTGAAGGCGCCACCGAAGATGGAGTGGACGACGCTGCCGTCGCTCTTGACGTCGACGACGTCCACGAGCAGGCCGGAACCGATGCGCGCAGCGAGACGGCCGGACACCTCCTTGCCCTCGATGCTGGCGGCGGTGAGCACTGCTGCCGGCGATGCGGACTCGACGAGTCCGGCGAGGACGTCGACCTTGGGGGTGACGAGGAAGCCGTCGATGTCGTCCGACTCGGCGACGTAGACCTTCTCGGCGCCGGCCGCGGTGAGTGCATCCGCGAGCTTGTCGGCGGTGCCGGCGGGGCCCGTGACGACGGCGGACGGCTCACCCAGCGCGCGTGCGGCGGTGATGAGTTCGGTGCTGATCTTCTTGAGTGCACCCTCTGCGTGCTCGACGAGCACAAGTACTTCTGCCATGACTAACTCTCCCTGTGAATGTCTGCTGGTTGTCTAGAGGGGCGCGATCAGATGATCTTCTGAGCCACGAGGTAAGCGGCGATCTGGCTGCCGCCTTCGCCCTCGTCGGTGATGCGCTCACCAGCGGTACGGGGGGGCTTGGGGGTGGAGGCGGTGACCGTGGTGGCTGCATTGGCAACACCGACGGTCTCCGGGTCGACGCCGAGGTCGGCGAGCGTGTAGACGAGAACTTCCTTCTTCTTCGCGGCCATGATGCCCTTGAAGGAGGGGAAGCGGGGCTCGTTGATCTTCTCGTTGACCGAGACGATGGCGGGAAGGCCGGCTTCGAGACCGAAGACGCCCTCGTCGGTCTCGCGCTCGCCGGTGACGGTGCCGTCGGCGACCGACAGCTTGCGCAGCTGCGTGAGCTGCGGGATGCCCAGGTACTCGGCGATGATGGCGGGAACTGCACCGACGCGGCCGTCGGTGGCCTCGTTGCCGGCGATGATCAGGTCGGCAGCTTCACCGTTCTCGAAAGTGATCTGGCCGAGAGCCGCGGCGAGCGTCCATGCGGTCTGGACACCGTCGGAGCCGTGGAGGGCCGGGTCGTTGATGTGAACGGCCTTGTCGGCACCCATCGACAGCGCCTTGCGGATCGCGTCGGTCGCGCGGTCGGGACCGGCTGCGAGGAGGGTGACCTCGCCACCCTGAGCTTCCTTGATGAGGAGTGCTTCTTCGACGGCGCGCTCGTTGATCTCGTCGAGCACTGCGTCGGCAGCTTCACGGTCGAGGGTGAAATCACCGTCGGTGAGCTTGCGCTCGGACCACGTGTCGGGGACCTGCTTGATCAAAACAACGATGTTCGTCATGGGTCTTCGTCGACCTCCTGTGTGTTTTTACCTGGTTGTCGTGAGCTACTGCGCGCAGGCCGAACTCTCGTCTGTGTAGTTCGGCGCACGTCGACTGAGCGTTAGATTACCTCACGTCAAGTTACCCGCGAGTAACTTGGGTGCGAGCCTCGTTCACCATAGCGGCGAAAGCGAGATTCACCACTGTGATCCGGACCACGACGAACAGCCCGAACCAAGGGGGCACTAGCCTCGCACCCGTGAGCGAATCAATTGTCGGCGACCGAGACGACGCACCACTGCCCCTCACCGGGGAACGCACCGTGCCTGGAATCCCCGAGGAGAACTACTGGTTCAGGCGACACGAAGTCGTCTACCTGGACCTGCTCGACCGGTGCGCGGACAAGACCGTCCTCGAAGCCGGCTCCGGAGAAGGCTACGGAGCCAACATGATCGCCGACGTCGCCACCGAGGTGACCGGACTCGATTACGACCTGTCGGCCGTCGAGCACGTGCGGACCCGTTACCCGCGGGTCGAGATGGTCCACGGCAACCTCGCGGAGCTCCCACTCGAAGACGCCTCCGTCGACGTGGTGGTCAATTTCCAGGTGATCGAGCACCTGTGGGATCAGGCCCAGTTTCTGCGCGAATGCTTCCGGGTCCTGAAGCCCGGTGGTGAACTGCTGGTGAGCACGCCCAACCGGATCACCTTCTCCCCCGGTCGCGACACCCCGCTCAACCCCTTCCATACCCGCGAACTGAATGCTGCGGAGCTGACGGAACTCCTCGTCGAGGCCGGTTTCACCGTCTCGGTCATGACCGGGGTCCACCACGGCGAGCGTCTTCGTACTCTCGACGCCAAGCACGGCGGGTCGTTCATCGACGCGCAGATCGACCGTGCCCTGGCCGGTGAGCCGTGGCCCGAAGACCTCACCAACGATGTCGAAGGCATCACCGCCGCCGACTTCACTCTCCAGGAACCGGACATCGACGGCAGCCTGGACCTCGTGGCCATCGCAGTGAAGGTCCCGGTTACGTGACGAAGAACACCGAACCGGGCATGTTCTGCCTGGTCCTGCACTCTCATCTGCCGTGGCTCGCGAACCACGGCAGGTGGCCGGTCGGCGAGGAATGGCTGTACCAGTCCTGGGCTGCGTCGTACCTTCCGCTGACCGCCGTCCTGCGCCGACTCTCCGACGAGGGGCGATCCAATCTCCTCACCCTCGGGATCACGCCGGTCCTCGCCGCACAGTTGGACGACCCCCATTCCCTGTCCGGAATGCACCACTGGCTGGGAAACTGGCAGATCAGGGCACACGAGGCGGCCGGGATGCCGGACGCGGCGCACCGCGCGCTCGGCGCCCGCGAGCACCGCGCGGCAGCCGCTGCCCTGGAAGATTTCGAGACCCGGTGGCGGCACGGCGGGTCCCCGGTGGTGCGCGAGCTGATCGATTCGCAGGCGATCGAATTGCTGGGCGGTCCGCTCGCCCACCCGTTCCAGCCGTTGCTCGACCCACGCCTTCGCGCGTTTTCCCTGGCAGAAGGCCTCGCCGACGCGCAGGCGCGGTGGCGGCACACCCCGACCGGCATCTGGGGACCCGAATGTGGGTACACCCCCGGCATGGAGGTCGGTTATCAGGCTGCGGGTGTGAGCCACTTCATGGTGGACGGTCCCGCGCTGCGCGGAGACACCTCCCTCGGTCGCCCGGTCCGCGAATCCGATGTGGTCGCCTTCGGACGCGACCTCCAGGTGAGCTACCGCGTCTGGTCCCCCAAATCCGGCTACCCAGGTCACGGTGCGTACCGCGACTTCCATACCTACGACCACGAGACCGGTCTCAAACCTGCCCGAGTGACGGGTCGCACGGTCGACTCCGCGAACAAGGCTCCGTACGACCCGCAGCTCGCCTCTGCTGCCGTCGACCGGCACGTCGCCGACTTCGTGGACTCCGTCCGCACGCGACTGCGCGAAGAATCCGACCGCATCGGCCGCGACGCACTGGTCGTGGCCGCATTCGACACCGAACTGTTCGGGCATTGGTGGCACGAGGGTCCGGAATGGCTCGAGAAGGTCTTACGCGCACTCCCGGAAGCCGGAATCCGCGTCGGCACACTCGGGGACGCGAAAGCGCAGGGCTTCGTCGGTGAACCCGTCGGGCTCGAGGATTCGTCCTGGGGCTCGGGCAAGGACTGGCGGGTGTGGGCCGGCGATCAGGTATCCGACCTCGTGCAGCTCAACTCCGAGGTGGTCGCGACCGCCCTCGAGACGATCGACAAGTCCAGCGGCGACTCGGCTCCGGGCAGGCCCGCGCTGCGCAACCGGGTATCGGACCAAATGGTGCGCGAAGCCCTGATGACCGTCTCGAGCGACTGGGCGTTCATGGTCAGCAAGGATTCCGCCGCCGGGTATGCGCGCGAACGAGCACACAAGCACGCGCACGCCCTTCGCGAGATCGCCGCCGCGGTCGCCGAGGGCAAGGACACCCGTGCGGCGCACCTTGCCGCAGGCTGGAACAATGCCGACGGGCTCTTTCCCGGCCTCGACGCCCGACGCCTACCTGGACCGGACAGCCCGAATCCGACCGACCGCACAGAGAGCACGCCATGAAAATCCTCATCGTGTCCTGGGAGTACCCGCCGGTGGTCGTGGGAGGGCTGGGGCGTCACGTCCACCATCTCGCGACCGAATTGGCTGCTGCGGGGAACGAGGTGGTCGTCCTCTCGCGCAGACCCTCCGGAACCGACGCGACCACCCACCCCACGATCAGCCACTTCGAGGACGGTGTCCTCGTGGTTGCCGTCGCCGAAGATCCGGCACACTTCGTCTTCGGCGAGGACATGCTGGCGTGGACGCTGGCGATGGGGCACGCCATGGTCCGTGCCGGTACCGCCCTGCGCAAACCCGGACTGGGCGAAGGATGGCAGCCCGACGTCGTGCACGCGCACGATTGGCTCGTGGCGCATCCGGCGATCGCTCTCGCCGAGTTCTACGACGTGCCCCTCGTCTCCACCCTGCATGCGACCGAAGCCGGCCGGCACAGCGGCTGGGTATCCGGTCGGATCAACCGCCAGGTGCACTCGGTCGAGTGGTGGCTGGCCAACGAGTCGGACAGCCTCATCACATGCTCCGCGTCGATGAAGGACGAGGTCACCGCACTCTACGGGCCGAGTTTGCCGCCGGTGACTGTGATCCGGAACGGAATCGACCTCACCACGTGGAGTTACCGCGAACGCGCACCCAGGTCCGGGCCGCCGCGACTGCTCTACGTCGGCCGCCTCGAATACGAGAAAGGCGTCCAGGACGCGATCGCGGCGCTCCCCCGCATCAGACGCAGCCACCCGGGAACGACACTCGCCATCGCCGGCGAGGGCACCCAGTTCGAGTGGCTGTCGGAACTCGCTCGCACACACCGCGTCGCGCGCTCGGTGACCTTCCTGGGAAACCTGGACCACATCGAACTTCTCGGCTGGCTGCACGGCACCGACGCCATCGTTCTCCCGAGCCGCTACGAACCGTTCGGCATCATCGCCCTCGAATCCGCGGCAGCGGGTGCGCCGCTGGTGGCGTCCACGGCAGGCGGTCTGGGCGAGGCCGTGGTCGACGGCGTCACCGGTGTGTCGTTCGCCCCGGGCGACGTCGCGGGGCTGACGTCTGCGGTGCGGGAAGTTCTCGACGATCCGGCCGCAGCCACCGTTCGCGCAGAAGCAGCTCGGGCACGATTGACGTCCGACTTCGACTGGCACAAGGTCGCCGACGACACCGCGAACGTCTATGCGGCCGCGAAACGCCGTGTCCGCCATCCGCTGGCGCGTCCGCAGATTCCCGAGCGCCCGCTACCCGATCGGTAGATGTAGTTCCTTCCCGGAAACTGCAGCTCGGCCGGTATCCGCCCCGAGTCGCTTGTTAAAAACCCTAATTCCCGGGCGGTAGCCAACCGGGGTACCAGTTGCCCGGTGCCGGTGGTGTGGGCTGGGGTGCAGAAGGTGCGTCGGGTTGTGTTGCCGAACACTGCGAATCATCACCCTGCTGTTTGGACAATGTCACGGTGTAGTCGTTGAACACGTCCCAACTCGGGTAGCGGTATCGGACGGCGGATGGGTCCGTTCCGTCCTGGGCGAGTTCGGGTGCTGATGTGAGCGGATCGTTCTGCGCATCGGTGGGAGGGTCGACCAGATACACGTCGAGTTGAGGAGCGAGGCCTGCCGGATGCCATTGACCGTCCGGGTGGCGGGTGAACAGTTCCGAACTATCGGTGCAGACACTCACCGTGTATCCGTTGGTGTCGGCGTCGGAGACGTCGACAACCCGAAACGCCACTGTTCCGGTTCCGCCGCTGGGCTGCTGCTGCGGTAAAGGTTGTGCGCCGCTGTAGATATCGCGTGCCACCTCGGGTGTGAACCACCGCGACTCCGCTGCCGCACGGGTGGCCTGAACGACCGGGGAATCGAGATCCGTTGTGCGAAACGCTACCCACTGAAACCCGACCTTCAGTGCGTCGCCGGGAGCCGGGGCCGGTGTCGTCACCTCCACAGTCGACGCCGACTCCGGTTGGTCGGCGTTGTTACCGCACCCGGTTGCGACCGAGAGTGTGACAAGAACGGCTCCAACATATTTCATCGATGCCCGCATCCGGTCATGCTCCTTCCGGTCGAAGCCAACCCGGGTACCAGGTTCCCGGCGGCATCTCATTCGCCGGCGCATCCGGTGTAACGTCTACCGCCTCGCATTGCGCGTTCAACGCGTCTTTCTCCTCCGCAGAGACCCCAACACCTGATCTTCCAGGAAGCTCCACGTGGTAACCGTTGAAAACATCCCAGGTTGGGTAGCGTTCTCGTGTGTGCGAACCGTCTGCCGCATGCGCCGACCGCAAGGGATTGGCAGCCCCCCATTCTGGGAATGTGACGATGTACCACAGGGTGACTGGTGGCCACGTGGATACTCTCCAACCGTCGTCATATTCTGCCGCCATAGACCCGTCGTCACACACGTTCACCCGCACCGCCGGTTTCCCTTCGTGCACGAACTTCTCGGCGTGCTGAACAGTGAAATGTACCGTTCCGCGTAGCCCTACGCGGACTGGCGAGAAGTCTCCTCCTGTTTGGGACAGGTATGCCTCGTCAACCCCCGGATACAGCAGCTCGCCGGTGCTCTCGGGTATCTGGAGCGCCTCGGCGAATGCGCGGACCACCTGCATCGCTGGTGAATCCCAATCCACCGGAACGGTAGCCGACCACCGAAAGTTCAATGCCTGCGACCGCTCGGACAGCGTCCCCGGTGACTTCGGTTCGCCGACAGACTGCTGCACTGTCGCCGGCCCTCCGCAACCAACGAGACCCACACACAGGATCAATCCGAGAAGTCGTTGCGCTTTCATTTCACCGTCACGTTCGTCGTAAACCTGTATCGAGGATTACTTCTCGGGCTGTAGCCAACCGGGGTACCAGTTGCCAGGTGCCGGTGGTGCGGTCTGGGGTGTGGAGGGGGCGTCAGATTGTGTTGCCGAACACTGCGAATCATCACCCTGCTGTTTGGACAATGTCACGGTGTAGTCGTTGAACACGTCCCAACTCGGGTAGCGGTAGCGGACGGCGGATGGGTCCGTTCCGTCCTGGGCGAGTTCGGGTGCTGATGTGAGCGGATCGTTCTGCGCATCGGTGGGAGGGTCGACCAGATACACGTCGAGTTGAGGAGCGAGGCCTGCCGGATGCCATTGACCGTCCGGGTGGCGGGTGAACAGTTCCGAACTATCGGTGCAGACACTCACCGTGTATCCGTTGGTGTCGGCGTCGGAGACGTCGACAACCCGAAACGCCACTGTTCCGGTTCCGCCGCTGGGCTGCTGCTGCGGTAAAGGTTGTGCGCCGCTGTAGATATCGCGTGCCACCTCGGGTGTGAACCACCGCGACTCCGCTGCCGCACGGGTGGCCTGAACGACCGGGGAATCGAGATCCGTTGTGCGAAACGCTACCCACTGAAACCCGACCTTCAGTGCGTCGCCGGGAGCCGGGGCCGGTGTCGTCACCTCCACAGTCGACGCCGACTCCGGTTGGTCGGCGTTGTTACCGCACCCGGTTGCGACCGAGAGTGTGACAAGAACGGCTCCAACATATTTCATCGATGCCCGCATCCGGTCATGCTCC